>JAPPBY010000032.1 GCA_026702615.1 Chloroflexota bacterium
TCGGCTTGGGGAGGTTGCGCCAGCGGCGGCACATCTGGAGGTAGATCTCCTCCTCGCCCGCCATCGCGCCTTCCGCGCCGGGCGCGCCGAAGTTCGCCCATGTCCCGATCGGCTTGAAGTCCTCGCGCGTCGCCCCCGTGCCGCCGCGCATGTCGTGGCCGGAGTTGAAGTGGGGCCCCTCGCCGCTGAGGATGACGACCTTCACCAGGTCGTCCTGGTTGGCGGCGTCAAAGGCGTCGTTCAGGTCGTAAGTCAGCTGCAGGTCCTGGGCGTTGCGCGCCTCCGGACGGTTCATCCGCACCCGCACGATCTCGGGTGTCAGGTTTTCGTACAGCACGGTCTTGAATTCGGGCATACGTACCTCCTCGGTCGTGCGGAGAATCTTAGGGGACTCCTGCGCTGACCGCCTGCTACCCGCCCCGCGCTCGGTGCTACACTTCTTGTGGTCGGCATCGGATGGGGGTGTGAGAGATGGCCCTTGACCAGTCCTCCAAGGCTCGTTCTCAGCAAGCTCCGTTCGATCCGGAGTCGTTTCTGAGCGCATCTACCCCAAAGCTGTTCGATCCTGACTCCGTGGTAACGGCCAGCGAGCCGTTCGATGTCGAGGAGTTTCTCCGCCTCATCCGCGCTGGTCGCGACGTGGTTCGGAGCGCGCCTTCGGCGTGATCCTTCTCGACACCAACATCGTCTCCCACATCTTCAGCGGGAGCGAAATCGCTGCCCCGTACCTGGAACGCCTTCGCGGTCAGCGCGTGCTCATTTCGTTCCAGACTCTGGAGGAACTCTGGCACGGAGCCATGTGGGCTGGCTGGGGCGAGCGACGTCGGGGCGAACTTGCGCGCCACCTTGAACACTATGAGGTTGTCTGGGTCGGACCCGAGTTGGTTGATGTCTGCGCGCGCTTGCGTACGGAGCGAAAGGCGGCAGGGAGGGAGTTGCCCGTGGCCGATGCCTGGATAGCTGCGACGGCGCTCTTGTTGAAGTGCCCTCTCGCCACACGCGATCACGTGTTCTCTGACATCCCAGGGCTTGAGCTTCTCCCGGCTGGTTCCCGCTGACCGCCCGCTACCCGCCCCGTGCCCACGCCACGCGCTCGTCGATCTGTCGCTCCAGCGTGTACTCGACCGGCTCGAACCCGTTCGCGAACCAGAACGGCTCGCCGCTGTAGTTCGCCGACAGCACGTGCAGCGTGCAGCGCTCGTACCCCTCGCCCCGCGCCCACGCCATGCCCCGGTCGAGCAGCGCCCGCCCCACGCCTCCGTCCTGCGCCTCCGGCTCCACGATGCCCATGAACAGGTAGACGTTCTTCTCCGGGCTTACATAAGGAGGGAAGAATCCCTGCTTGAGAAAGCTCGTGAGCCCCACCGGCTCGCCCGCTCGATACGCCACGAAGTGCGGGTTCCCTTCGTCCTCCAGTAGCGACGAGAAGAGGCTGCGCGCCACTGCATCGTCCTCGGGCAGCACGGGCCAGTACATGAAGATGGGCGAACCGATGTGGTGCAATCCGAGCGTCCGGGCCAGCCCCACCAGCACCTCCACGTCCTCGCTCCCTGCCTCCCGGATCTCGATGTCTTCGGCGTACACCCCGGCCACCGGCCCGGTCCCCTCCCGTATCGACATCGAGACGGTCCGCCCGAACCCAAGGTTGAACCACGCGTCCTGCAGCCGCTCCTCCCCCTCGATCAGGTGCACCGAGTGGTTGTAGTACCCCGCCGCCACCCATGCGCCCGCGAGCTCGCGGTAGAGCAGCCGGCACACCGCTCGGGCGTCATAGCCCGCGGCCACCGCGTTGTCGCGGGGTCCGACCCTTACCGTGCGAGGGTGCGCGAGTCGCCCCATGTAGCTGTCCGGCGATGCCCCCGCCACTCGCTCCCCCATGAGGAATCCCGCCAGCACGTCGCCGTCGACCGCCACCGCCCCGTCCGTGCGCTCGTTCTCGAGCCACTTCGCCAGCATCGAGCGCGCCTCGGCCTCGTTTGCCAGCTCCTCCACAAGTACCGGGTGCCGGTCGCGGTCGCGCTGGTGCGCTTCCGCGACCAGCACCGCTGCCGCGTCCAGGTCGCCCCGCTCGAAAGGCCGGACCGTCACCCGCGCCATTCCGCCTCCCCGCCGCCTGTTGCGGCGCGAACCTCTACCCTACGCGCTCAGGAGGTGCGACATGGACCTGGGACTGGCGGGACGGAAGGCGATCATTCTGGGAGCGAGCCGCGGCATCGGCCGGTACACGGCCGAGACCCTCGTGGACGAGGGCGCCAGCATCGCGATCTGCGGACGCGACCCGGAACGGCTCGCCCTCGCCCGCGACGAGCTCGCCGCCCGTGGTGACGTAACGGTGCACGCGGCCCCGGCAGACCTCGCGGACTCCGAATCCACCCGCGCCTTCGTTACCGGCGCGGTCGAGGCCCTTGGCGGACTCGACATCCTCATCCACAACGCCACCGGCCAGTCGGGTCAGGATGCCGAGGGCTGGCAGAGCACCTTCGATGTCGACGTCATGGCCGCCGTCCACGCCGTCGAAACGGCCCAGCCCGCCCTCGAGGAGAGCGACGCCGCCAGCGTCATCTTCATCGGCTCCACCGCCAGCAAGCAGTGGTTCGGACGATGGTCCTCCTACGGGCCCCTCAAGGGCGCCATGCGCGTGCTGGCGAACGAGCTCGGGCAGTCGCTCGGGCGCAAGGGCATCCGCGTGAACGCCCTCTCCCCCGGCGCGACCCTCCTACCCGGCGGCAACTGGGACCGCACGCGCGAGGCCAACCCCGACTTCTACAAGAGCGTCGAGCGCAGCATCCCCTTTGGGCGGCTCGGCAGCGGCGAGGAGGTGGCGCGAGCCATCACCTTCCTCGCGAGTCCCGCGGCCAGCTGGATCAACGCCACCCACATCATCGTCGATGGCGGCCAGGGCAAGTTCGTCGACTAGTTCTGGGTCGGCTGGCCGTCTCCAGCCCGACTGCTGAGCAGCACATCGACCACTTCCCTGATCCGGGACAAGCTGGCCGAGGCGTAGTCGGTCGCTTCGTACCGCTGTATCTGCTGCTCCTTGATCCCAACCAACTCGGCAAGTTCCCGCTGGGTCAGATCCTGAGCGATCCTTGCCTTGACGAGGAGTACGGCCAGGCTGCCTACCATGTCGAGGGCTTCCATCTGGAAGACCCCGGCCTTGAGTTCCTCGTACTCCCGCATCTCGCCTTCGAGGTCCGCCAACTGGCTCTCCACAGCCTCCTCCTGCGCTCTCGCGATTCGGGGGTGGACACCTTCGGGGATTCGCCGCCGCCCTCGAAGACTCTCCAGGGTTTTGGCGAAGCGATTAGCCTGAGCCTTGGTGATTCGGTATTGCCGTTCGTTCTTGATCATGTGAGGGCTCCTAAATCTATGGCGATGATCCCTTTCGGTTCGCCGCTCTCCTTGTCGGTCTGGAAGAACTCGAAGAACGACAAGCCGGTCTGGCTCGCTGGTGCGGTGGCGGGAAATAGCTCACCCAGATACTTGGCCTTCTGTGCTGCCCTTCCCGGGTCGAAGGTCAGGAGGACGGGATCGAGGACATCCGGGTCGACGCCGTGTTCGTCCCAGCACGCGTCGTAGTCGCCAGGCAGGTCCTTGCCGGTGACGAAGCTCCCGTCGATGTAGGCGGTCTGGCATCCTGCCTCTCTCAGGTTCTCAAGTGCCGATCGGAGACCCTCAAGGAGCTGCTGCCTCCACGGTGTGCCCCCAAACCGTTTCACAACCTGCCCCCAGGTCGCTCGGTGCACTCCTGGCGGCAGCAGTCCGCCCTCGGTGAAGTCAGGCACCATCTAACACAATAGTATCGTTGTGTCGTGTAGGCCGCAATCCCTACGGTGCGCGCGGACTCAACCGCGCCCGTAGGGTTGCGGCCGCATCCCGATCGCGGATGAGCAGGGCGATGAGGATCCCCGCCGCGATGAAGATCGCCGTCACGACGAACCCGTCCGAGAATGCGCTCACGGAGCCGGCCACATTGTCGGCGGGGCCGAGCGCCGCGCCGTAGTGCGCCAGGCGGCTCGTGAGCACCGTCGCGATGATCGCCACGCCGAAGCTCTGCGCCACCTGTCGTGTCGCGTTCAGGGCGGCCGTCGCGCGGCCCGTATCGGCCATGCTGATCTGGGCGAAGGCGGCCGTCTGCAGCGGCACCAGCATCATGCTGAAGCCCACGCCCCGCGCGAACATCGTCCCCCGAACCCACCACAGGTCCGTCTCAAGGTCCATCAGGATGAGCGGCACGGTGGTGGCGCTCGCGGCGAGCAAGCCCACTGCCACCAGCCGTCGCGGCCCCACGATGGGGTAGATCCGCGCGAGCAGTGGCGCCATCACCATCACGCCGATCGCCTGCGGGAAGGTAGCCAGCCCCGACTCGAACGGACTCATTCCGCGCTCAAGCTGCAGGATCAGCGGTAACAGGAAGAGCGTCGCCGAGAAGCCCATGAAGGCCACGGCCTGGCTCGCATTAGCGAGGGCGAACAGGCGATTGGCGAACAGCCGCACGTCGATGAGCGGCTCCTCCGTGCGCAGCTCGACCAGTACGAAGATGGCCAGCAGCGCCAGCCCCGCCCCGCCGAAGCCGAGCACGACCGGATCGCCGAATCCGCGCTCTCCCGCCTCTGCCAGCCCGTAGAGGAAGACCGCCAGCCCGCCCGAGGCCAGCATCAATCCGGGAATGTCGATCCGGCCCGGCGCATCCTCGCGCTGTTCTCTCAGGAAGGCCAGCGCCAGCACGATGCCGATCACCCCAACCGGGATGTTCACGAGGAAGATCCACGGCCACGCGAGGTAGTCGAGGATGATCCCCCCGACGAGCGGACCGCTCGCCGGCGCGAATGTCGTCGGCACGATGAGGATGCCCGCCGCTTTCGAGCGCTCTTGCTGCGGGAACGCCCGGAACACCATCGTCTGCGAGACCGGCATCAGCAGCCCGCCGCCCAGCCCCTGCAACCCCCGGAACACGATCAAGCTCTCGATGTTCCAGGCCACCGCGCAGAGCGCCGAACCTATCGTGAAGAAGGCCAGCGCCAGCACGAACAGGAGCTTCGTGCCGAAGCGGTCCCCCGCCCAGCCGCTCACCGGAATCGCCACCGCGACCGCAAGCAGGTAGGCCGTGACCACCCACTGCACCTCCTGCGCGGAGGCGTCCAGCTCGAACGCCAGCACAGGGACGGCCACGTTCACGATCGTCAGATCGAGGAGGTTCATGAACATCCCGAACACGCTGATGAGCGCGACGATGTACTTGTGCTCCAGCCGCATCCCCGCCGCCGCTACTCCGGCTGCTCGTCGGGCGGCTCACCAGCCAGGTTGCGGGCGAGCCCCTGCAGGAAGTCACGGATGAGGATGCGGATCGAACCGCCGATGAAGCGGCCGCCCAGCCGCGTCAGCGCCCCATGCACCGTCAGGTCGCCGCGGTAGCGGAAGAGCACACCCTCTTCGTCCTCGTGCAGCGTGATCGTCCCCTGCGCCATCGCCGTCCCCTCCGCCGCCGCCCCCGAGAGCCGCAGGTGGTACGACTGCCCCTCCACGATGTGGCTCACCCGCGCCAACCCCCGGAACCGCCCCCAGAACCCCCGCACCTCCACGAACGCGACCAGTTCGTAGGTGTCCTCGTCGATCCGTTCGAGCGACTCGAAGGCTGGCAGCGCCGCCCTCAGCGTCGCCGGGTCGAACAGCGCCTGCCAGAGCGCGTCCTTCGCCGCCTCAAAGCGGTGCTCACCCTCAATCTCCACCACGACCCGTCCGCGCGTAGTGGCGCGCGCGGCACATGCTACCCCGCCTGCCGCTCGCTATGATGCGCCTCCCATGCTCGATCGTTTCCACGTCCCCGACGATATCGCCGTCCGCGTGCCGCCCCCCCTTATGAAGGCGACCGTCAGCAGCATCTTCGAGGCCCTCGGTTCACCCCCGGACGATGCCGAACGCTGCGCCGAGACGCTCCTCTATGCCGACCGCCGCGGTATCGACACCCACGGCGTCAGCAACATGATGCGTGTCTACGTCGCGGGCATCCGCGGCGGCGCCATCAACCCGGCCCCCAAGTGGCGCATCGTGCGCGAGGCCGAAGCCACCGCGACCATCGACAGCGATGAGGGACTCGGCCTCACGGTCGGGCCCCAGGCCATGGACCTCGCCATCGAGAAGGCGCGCAAGTGCGGCATCGGCTCCGTCGCCGTCATGAACGGCCGCCACTTCGGCGCCGCCGCCTTCCACGCCCACCGTGCCGTCCCCCACGACATGATCGGCCTCGCCACCACCGTTGGCGGCAAGCAGGTCGCCCCGACATTCGGCGCCGAGGCCCTCATCGGCCTGAACCCCATCGGTGTGGCCGTGCCCGCGCGCGAGGAGGCGCCCTTCGTCTTCGACGCCTCCATGAGCTCCGTCGCCGGCAACAAGATCCGCCTCGCCCGCCGTCTCGGTGCGAGTGTGCTTCCGGGCTGGATCGCCGAGAGCGACGGCACCCCCATCATGGAAGAGCGCCCCGTCCCGGATGAATTCATGATGCTGCCCGTCGGCGGCACCCGCGAGATCGGCTCGCACAAGGGCTACAGCCTCGCCATCGTCGTCGATGTGCTCAGCGGCGTCCTCTCCGGCACCGGCCCCGGCTTCGCCACGCGCATGGGCAACGGTCACCACTTCCTCGCCTACCGCGTTGACGCCTTCACCGACCTCGACCAGTTCAAGGACGACATGGACCTCTACCTGCGCACCCTCCGCGAGAGCAAGGCCGCTCCCGGCCAGGAGCGCGTCTACTACGCCGGCCTGAACGCCTCCGAGAAGGAGGAGGAACGCAACGAGCTGGGCATCCCTTACCACCCCGAAGTCATCGGCTGGTTCCACGAAGTCCTGGGCGAGCTGGGCGTCCCCGACGAGCTGCCCGCCGTCTGACCGCGCCGCACAACCCGCGCGGTCGCTAGAATCCCCCAACACTCCACCAGGGAGGCCACCATGGAGATTTCAGGAAAAGTAGCGCTCGTCACCGGCGCTTCGTCGGGTATCGGACGCGCCACCGCGAAAGCGCTCGCCGCGGAGGGCGCCAGTGTCGCCGTCGCCGACATCGACCGCGCAGGCGGCGAGGAGACCGTGCGCGCCATCGCCGACGAGGGCGGCGAGGCCTGCTTCTTCCACGGCGACGTCTCGACGCCCTCCGGCATCCAGTCGCTTTTCGCTGCGGTCGAGGCCGCCTACGGCGGCATCGACATCGTCCACAACAACGCCGGCATCATGACCGGCGACACCCCCGGCTGGCCCGAGGTCGGCCTGGACAAGATTCACCTCGTCGTCAGCGTCAATGCCGCCGGCGTGATGATGGGCACCGGCGCCGCCGTCCGCGCCCTTCGCAAGCGCGGTGGCGGGGCCGTCGTCAACACGGCCTCGGTCGCGGCGCTTGGCCCCATGCCCTTCGACCCCATGTACGCCGCCACCAAGGCCGCCGTCGTCAACTTCACCGAGGCCTGCGCCATGCTCGCCGAGAGCGAGAACATTCGCGTCAACGCCGTCCTGCCCGGCATGGTCGATACCCCCATCATCGGCAAGACCGGCGACGGCGAGACCCCGGCTGCCTGGCTCGCGCCGGCGATCGCGGCGACGACCATGCTTCAGCCCGAGGACATCTCGGACAAGGTGCTGGAGCTGATCAAGGACGACTCGAAGGCCGGCGCCGCCGAGCTCGTCGTCCAGCCCGACACCCCTCGCGCCGCCGAGATTGCCGCTGCCGCCGAGGAGGGCTAGCGCGCCGTTCAAGCGCAATGACGACCGACGGCTAGGCTGAGGAATCGGACCCGTTTGTTGGAGCTTACCGTGCCTGCAGCGAATAAGGAGGGCAATTTCATCCTTGCCGCTCTGTGGGCGGTCATCGCTGTCGGAGTCGCCATTGGCGTTTTCTATTCTCACGCTGACGACCTTGCCGACGCCGCTCCCGTGACCGTGGGGCAGCCGGTCCAGGGAGCGATCGATCCCATCGATGATGTCGACATCTTCCGTTTCACGGCACAGGCGGGGCAGCTCTACCAGATAGACGTGGAACTCGGAACACTTGATGGATTTTCGATAAGCCTGCTGGATGGCAACCGCCGGCGGCTGAAGTACGAGTGGATGCTGGAATACAACGCTGACAGCGGAGAGCCCATCGCGTCGCGACACATCGTCTGGGCGGCCCCTGACTCCGACGACTACTATGTCGCTCTTGGAGGAGCCCCTGGCACCGGCAGCTACACCCTGAACATTACTGGCATTGACGACTACGCCGACGACTATGCCAACGACATCGCCGGCGCCACTGGCACCGCTCCCGTGACCGTGGGGCAGCCAGTCCAGGGAGCGCTAAATTACCGCTCCGACGTCGACGTCTTCCGTTTCACCCCACAGGCAGGGCAGTCCTACTACATAGCCTTCGAACGCGGAACAGGTATCCATAGGGTTCAGCGCCCGCTGCGCAGCGCGGCCCTCGCCCGGGGCGATACACGACTTTGGGACGCCGCTGGCGACACGGTCGGCTACGGCGGCGGGGTCGGCTACGATCTTTATGCTCCCCTCGTCTGGGAAGCTCCGATCGCGGGCGACTTCTACATTTCGGTCTCCGACAGCTTCACCGACCGCTACAACCTGAACGTCTCACCCATCGACCTCATAGTTGTGGAAAACCCGGTCCAGGGAGCGATCGATCCCATCGACGAGGTCGACGTCTTCCGTTTCACGGCACAGGCGGGGCAGCTCTACCAGTTCGAGCTGGAACTCGGAACTCTCGACGACTCTGAGATGGAACTGCTGCACGCCGACGGCTCGACGCTGGTACCCAACGCCTACCACCGGGCGGGCGGACAGACCATCGCGTCACGACACATCGTCTGGGCGGCCCCTGACTCCGGCGACTACTATGTCGTTATTGGAGGATGGGCTGGCACCGGCAGCTACACCCTGAAGATCACCCAACGCTAGCCCGAGCCCTCGGGACGCGCGGAAACTCCAGCCGTGCGTCCCCGAACGTCGCGAAGGCCGTTACGTTGAACGCGGGGCGAAGCTGCCGCCAGACGCCCGCGTCGCGCGGCATCGTCGCTTCCCAGTCGCGCGAGAGCGTGCCCTCCACCTCCGGAAGCGGGATGCGAACGCCGTAGCGCAGCAGCGCCGGTGCGGCGTCCTCCTCGCCCGGCACGAGCAGCGCATCGAACTTGAGCATGGTCGCGTCGCAGCGCCGCAGGTCGCCCATGCGGATGCGGCACAGCTCGCCTTCTTCGGACGCGATGACGGCGTTGATCCCGTCGTCGCTCACGTCGAGGTCGATCGTCCCCGCCCGTCGCGACCCACCGAAGCAGCGGCGGCTGCTCGTGAGTTGCCCGTCGCCTTGCACGATCGCGTCGAGCAGCACGTTCCGGATCTGCACGTGGTCCCGCGCCCCCAGGTAGAGCCCCGCCTCCCGGTACGGCCCCGCCGGAGAGTCCGGCGCGTCCACGATGATCACCTTCGCATACGGCGGCACCGGCCGGATCAGCCCCTCCGGCAGCAGGTCCATCATCTGTGTCTTGGAGAGCTCGAAGGTGAGGCTGACGACGCGCGTGTCGGTCAGCTCCCAGCCGCCCTCCCCCTCGCCCTCCTCGGGCGCGATCGCGAGCAGGTCGGGAATCGACGCGAGCGTGCGCGTCCCGTAGTCAGGCACACTGCCTCCGCTGCCGGGTCATGCTGACGCCTGGGGAGCGATCGCGAAGGAGAGCGCCTCGCCGAAGTGGGTCGCCAGGAAGGTCGGGAGCTCGCACTCGCGCCATTCTACGGGCGCGGGCGTAGCCTGCTTCCACGCGTCGAGGCCCTCCGGCGCGTTCGCCACCAGCCCCACCCCGCCCGCCGCCGACACCGACGCGAGCGCTGCCTCCGCGGCCTCCTCGATACTCTCGAAACCGCCCATCACGCGCGACGCCAGCCGCACCCGCAGGAGCGCGTACGGCTCCTCCGGGATGCCCTCGGGCGCTTCGATGAACGCCTCGGCGGGCGCCGCCTCCAGCCGCTCGGACGCCGCCACCACCCACATCCCCGTCGCGACACCGGCGTCGTCGAGCCAGGCCATCGCCTCGTCCGGCGGCAATCCGCCCGCGGCCAGGCTCGCCGTGAGCGCCCCCAACCCGAGGAAGCTGCGCCCCACGTTGAGCACGTGCACGCGGTCAGGGTCGATCTCCTCCCGTGCGAGGTCGTTCCGCCCGCCCGACGCCGCCGTGAACGCGGGCGAGTAGCCGTACGGCCCGACCAGGCACAGTACCGGCTCGGGACCGTGCCGGAGCGCCTCGCGCATGGCCGACGTGTACGTCGCGCGCGGCGCTGGGTCGCCGAAGCGCTGCTTCCCCGCGTCCGGCGCGACCACGTCGACGTTCGCCAGCGACCCCGCCTCGAGCGCGCTCGAGTAGTCGACGACGATCCGGGCCGCTTCGCTCACGGGCGCAGCCCGAAGAGCTGCTCCGCTTCGCGCTGCAGCTCCGGGCGAAAGTCCGGGTGCGCCACCGAAATCAGCTCCGCCGCCCGCTCCCGCGTGCTCTTCCCGAAGAGCTGCGCCACCCCGTACTCCGTCACGATCGTGTCCGCCAGCGACCGCGGGATCGTCACGACTGTGCCCGGCTCGTGCATCGGTACCACCCGCGACACGGCCCCGCCCAGCGCCGTCGACTTCATGACCGTGATCGCGCGCCCGCCCTTCGAGTACATCGCCGCGTAGTGGCTGTCGGGCTGGCCCCCCGTCCCGTTGATCATGCGCGGCCCGTGTACCGTCTCCGCGTTAATCTGCCCCTGGAAGTCGACATTGATGGCGCTGTTGATTGCGTGAACCCGGTCGTTCGCCGCCATCACCTTCGGGTCCAGCACGAAGTCCGAGGGGTGCAGTTCGCAGCGCGGGTTCTCGGCGATGAAGTCGAGGTCCTGCGGCGTGCAGCCGGCCCACCCCGCCGCCACCGCCACCCCCGGGCGGAACGCCTTGTTCAGGTCGTCCATCTGCCCGTCGCGGATGAGCTTGGTCCACCCCGGGATGATCATCTCCGAGTGCAGCCCTAGCCCCTGCTTCTCGTCGAAGGCTCCGCCCCGCACGAGCGAGCTGCTCGGCTCCCCCACGCCGATCTGCAGATTCGCCCCGTCCGACACCACCTCCGCCACGTTCGCCGCGATCGCCTTCGACTCCGCGTCCGGCTCCGGCCCCTTCCCGAGCAGCGGCGCCACCATCGCCGGGTCCAGCTTCTCGAAGAACCAGAAGCTCCGCCGCAGCATCCCCCGCAGCCAGCGGTCCGGCACCGAGTCCATCAGGTCCAGCAGCCCTTCGCGCTTTCGCTTGTCCTCCACCGCCTCCACCTTCGCCCGGATCTCCTCGTTGCTTGGGCCGTAGTCACCCTCGACCAGGTAGTCGATCTCGGAGACGTGCACCGTGCAGTCCCCGTGGAACACCGGGTACGTGTCGTCGATCTCGGCGATCACCGTGCGGCAGTTCTGCACGTAGCCGCGCTTGTTGAACATCATTGGCCCGAAGTTCACGTACCCCTTCTCGTTCGGACGGCTCACCCGCGTGATGAACACATCCGGGAAGAGGCAGTCGTCGGGCCGCTCGATCTGCTTCATCTCCGTCGAGAACAGGTTCGGGATGTACGAGGCCACCTTCGAGTCCGTCGCATACCGCGCAAAGTCCCCGATGAAAATCTGGAAGTCGACCGTGAAGCGCTCGTCCCCTGCTTCGGGCGCGAGCCAGCCTGGGTCCTCCCCCGGCGTCGTCAGCCGCACGCGTACGTCCTTCAGGTCGCGCCGCGCCGCGATCGCGTCCAGCACGTAGTCCAGCGAGGTCAGCGAGCAGTAGAGGACGTCCCCGTCCTGGACTCCCGATGCCGCTTCCTCCGGAGAAACCGTGCGGTAGGCCGCCGTCGCCGTCATGTCGCCGCCTCGCTGGCCACAGGTTCGTCGAGGAAGGCGGGCATCACCTCTTTCGCGAACAACCGCATCGACTCCAGGTTCTGCTCGTGCGTCGACCAGCGTCCCGTGATGCCGATGTTGAGCGCGTCCACCCCAAGCTTCTGCCAGTCCTCCACCGCCTTCGCTACCTCATCCGGGTTCCCCACGAGCTTGCCGACCTGGTCCGCCCCCAACGGCGGCCGGAACGCCGCTCCCGAGCCCAGCGAGTGCGCGTGGTAGGCCGGGCTCGGGTAGGTCGAGCCCATGGTCATCAGGTACGAGCTCAGCGGCCCGGCGAGCTGCTCCTCCGCCTTTCCCGCCATCTTCTGCGCGAAATCCGAGTCCGGGTGGCAGAAGAGCCCTCCCTGCGCCCGAACCTTGTTGTTCACCGTCACGCCGATCGGTTCCGCCTCGCGGCTGGCCCGCCGGTAGTCCGCGATCAGGTCCGCGTACTTGGGGATGCCCCCCAGCGTCACGCCCAGCATCCCGATCCCCTTCTCCCCCGCGAGCACGGCCGTTTCCGGACTCTGCACCGCTACCCAGATCGGCGGATGCGGTTCCTGGACCGGCTTCGGCAGCACGTTCCGGGGCGGCATCGAAAAGTGCCGTCCCTTGATCGAGAACTCGTCGCTCGTCCACATCTTCACCACCGAGCGTGTCGATTCCTCCCACATCTCCTTCGTGTCGTCCGGCTCCACGAGAAAGCCGCCGAGCTCCGTCCAGGTCGCGCTCCGGCCAGTCCCCAGCTCGACCCGCCCGTTGCTGAGAATGTCCAGCGTCGCGATGCGCTCCGCCACCCGCGCCGGATGGTTGATGTTCGGCAGCATCAGGTAGATGCCGTGCCCGAACCGGATCTGCTTCGTCCGCGCCGCGCAGTACGCGAAGAACATGTCCGGCGCGGACATGTGCGAGTACTCCTCAAGGAAGTGGTGCTCCACCGACCACGCGCTATCGAAGCCCAGCTGGTCCGCCAGCTCCACGATCTCGACCGCCTCGTGGAAGGTGCGCGACTCGCTCATCTTGTCCCAGGGCTTCGTCACCACCGAGCCAACCGAGATCCCGAACTTCATGCGCGGCCTCCGCCCGCTGCCGCGGGCCGCCCGCATCTTGCCACGTCAGCGCGATGCTGGTCAGTCACGGGGTCTCCGCAGACGAAAAGAGACGCCCCCGGGAGGGCGTCTCCGGTCTTGTCACGTTGGGAGAGGGAGCGGGCTACGCCCAGCGGTGCGCCGTCTCCAGCTCGACGACTGCCGAGTCGTCGAGACCCGCGGCCTCGAGCGCCTCGGTCACGTGCTGGTGCTCGTGCTGCGTCAGCAGCCCGAGGATCGAGCCGAGCGAGAAGCTGTTCCCGCCGATCGAGTAATCCTGCGCCAGGTCGTCGTCGCTGAAGCGCTGGATGTACATCCAGATCACCCCGTGGGCCGTGTTCAGCTCGATGCGCAGCATCTTGTAGTCCAGCGACGCGAACTTGTCGACGCCCGCCTGGTTTCCGCTCGGATCCGCCGGGAAGTCGCCAGTCGCGAGCATTGCGCGAACGTGCGCCGACGTGTCGTGGCTGATCGCCGTGATGTGGCGAATGACGTCTCCAACCGACCAGCCGTCGTAGGCCGGCTTGTCGAAGTGGTCGCCGAGTGCGCCGATCGCGTCCTCGGTCCGCTGCCACGTCTCGCACATCGACTGGAACAACGCGTCTCGCGTAACTGCTGCGTCAGCTGCCATGGTCTGCCTCCGTGCCCTCGGGAAAGTGCGACCCGCATTGTGGCCCATCGCAGAGGGTCGGTCTAGCGCAAGCGCCGTCAGGCCCAGCGATGCGCCGTCTCCACCGGCACGATGACTGACTCCGGCAAGCCCAGCGTCTCGAGCAACTCGTTCACATGCCCGCCCTCGTGCAGCACACGATGCAGGATCACCTCGCCCAGAGTGTTCTCCTCGTCGAAGACCGTGAACGTCTGAGCCAGGTCCTCGTCGCTGAACCGCTGGATGTACATCCAGACGACGCCATGCGCCGTATTCAGTTCGATCCGCAGCATCTTGTAGTCGAGCGACCGGAACTTTTCGATGCCCTCCTCATTCCCCGAATCGCCGAGGAAGGGGAGCTCGCCCGTGGCCAGCAGCTCACGGATTCGCCACGACATGATGTGGCTCGCCGCCGTGATGTGTCGGAACACATCCCCGATGGTCCAACCGTCGTGGGCCGGCTTGTCGAAGTGTTCCCCGAGCGCCGCGATCGCGTCCTCGGTCCGCTGCCACCACTGCAGGATCTCCTGGAAGAGCGCCTCTCGCGTCATCGCTTCTGCCATGCCTGCCCCCTTCGGGTATCTCTCGCTAGGTCCAGCGGTGTGCGGTCTCGACAGGCACGACTGCCGACTCGGGAACGCCCGCCGCGTTCAGCGCCACCGCCACGTGATCGGCCTCGTGCCGCGCGACTACCCCCAGAACCTGCCCGAGCGTCCAGTCGTTCCCCATCAGCTTGTACGTCTGCGCGAGGTCCTCGTCGCTGAACCGCTGCACGTACATCCAGACCACGCCGTGTGCCGTATTCAACTCGATGCGCAGCATCTTGTAGTCCAGCGACCGGAACTTCTCGACCTCGGCCTCGTTCGCTTCGTCGCCGGGAACCTCGTACTCGCCCGTCGCGAGCATGGCCCGAACCGCCGCCGACTCGCGGTGGCTGATCGCCGTCAGGTGCCGGAAGATGTCCCCGATCGTCCACCCGTTGTGCGCCGGCTTGTCGAAGTGCTCCCCGACCGCCGCGATCGCGTCCTCGGTGTACTGCCACTGCTCGCACAGCGCCTGGAACAGCGCCTCCCGCGTGATCGCCTCGCCTTCAGCCATCGTTCCCTCCTGACGTGCGCCGCGCAGTCTGACCGATCGCACTGTCGCCGGTCCACTCGCCCGCTCCCCCGTAGAATCCCGAGGCAGCGCGCCGCCCGAACGGCGCCTCCCGGGAGACACCCCATGAAGCTTGGCATCAGCATCGGCTACTCGGGCCAGCAGATGAACCTGCCCGTCGAGAAGGTCCAAATGGCCGAACGGCTCGGCTACGACTCCGTCTGGACCGCCGAGGCCTACGGATCCGACGCCGTCACCCCCCTCGCCTACCTCGCTGCCGTTACCGACCGCATCCGCCTCGGCACCGGCATCATGCAGCTCGCGGCCCGCACCGCTGCTAACTGCGCCATGTCCGTCGCCACCGTTGACGCCATGGCCGGCGGTAACCGCTTCATCGCGGGCATCGGCGTCTCCGGCCCGCAGATCGTCGAGGGCTGGTACGGCGAGCCCTGGGGCAAGCCCTACTACCGCATCCGCGACTACGTCCAGATTATGCGCAAGATCTTCGAGCGCGAACGCCCCGTCATGCACGAGGGCCGCGAGATCTCCCTCCCCTACGCCGGTGAAGGCTCCAGCGGCCTCGGCAAGCCGCTCCGCTCCATCCTCCACATGAACAACATCCCCGTCTGGCTCGGCACCGGCACCCCCGCCAATACGCGGCTCACCGCCGAGATCGCCGACGGCTGGCTCCCGCTCGGCTACGTCCCCGGCAAGAAGCTCGACCACTTCATGCCCTGGCTCGAAGAAGGCTTCCGTCGCGCCGGCGGCGGCAAGAGCCTCAAGGACCTCGAGATTCAGGTCAGCGCCACCGTCCGCATCACCGACGACGTGCAGGGCGCCCTCGACGCGATGAAGCCCGGCACCGCCCTCTACATCGGCGGCATGGGCCACCGCACCAAGAACTTTCACAACGACAACATGGTCCGCCGGGGCTACGCCGACGCCGCCAAGCGCATCCAGGAGCTCTTCCTCGCTGGACGCAAGGAGGAGGCCGCCGCCGCCGTCCCCGACGAGTTCCTCGACGAAACGGCCCTCATCGGCCCCGTCGAGCGTATCCGCGAGCGCTACAAGCTCTGGGCCGACGACCCCATCACCGGGCTCACCGTCAACGCCACCCAGTCCGAGGCCATGGAGCTCATGGCCGAGCTCGCCGAGGTGGAACCCGTCAAGGTGTAGGGGAGCCCTAGCCCATCCGCTCGAGGAGCGACCCGTACTCCCCCAGCCCCACGGGACGCACGACCCTGCCCATCCCCGACCAGTGCTCCCAGCGCCAGTTGCCGGTGGCGCGAGGCTGGCCTGCGGGCTCCTGGAGCGGCGAGGCCTTGCTCGCCAGCATCAGGTGGTAGTGCTCGCTCAGCGGGAGCGACTCGTTCACCAGCCCGATCCAGTACCGCAGCTCGCCGTCGTCCGGCGAGAACGTCGTCCCCAGGTAGCGGAAGCGCCCTTGCACGGGGGTCGACGAGCTGTTCTCGTAGCGAACGCCCGAACCGAACCGCTCCCGCAGCGCCGCACCGCCGAGGGCGTAGAGCCGGTTCGTGTGGAGTGCGTCGTCGAGCCCCACCGCTCCCAGCCCCAGTACGTCGCGCCGCACGAACTCGCCGAACTCGCGCGCGAGTCCGTCCGCGTCGTCCGCAACCACCTCCGCGATAGCGCTCCAGGTGACTGCCCCCGCCGCGCTGTCGTCGAAGCCGACCCGGAGCCGGGCGCCGCCGGCATCCGGCCGCTCGACCGCCTCCCCCGGAGCCACCTCGATCTCGACGAGCGCCTCCCGTCCGTCCGCGAACGTGATGCCCAGGTCGGCGACCGCGGCCCCCGCCCCCGGCTGGACCGTCACGTCAGTGACTGCGCCCTCCGCGCCCGCCGCGTCCGCGAACAGCGCAACTAGCGCCTCTCGACCGGTCGCGAGCAGGTAGGCGAGACCGTTCGTGCAGTAGTCCTCGAAGGGGGAGGTGCCGGCGCCGGGCCGGTAGGCCGAGAGCATCGTGAAGAGGTTCGCGCCGTCCACGGGTCCAGTATGAACACCGCCCCCACGCGGTCCAGTCAGGACGCGTCGGCCAGGGCCCGCAGCACCCGCGCGAGCAGCGGCATCCAGTCCGTGCCCGCCTGCTCTCGGGGGATGCGCACCTGCTCCGGCCCGACCCGCGCTCCCGGGACCCCCAGCGCTGCCACGACCTGCTGGTGACGGTGCGTCGTCCCCCCACGCAGCCGCAGGTGGAAGCTCTCCGGGCTCGTGGAGATGCGCTCGACCCCCGCCTGCCGTCCCACCGCCTTCAGCAGGGCTACTCCCAGCAGGTTCTGTACGAGCGGCGGCGGCTCGCCGAAGCGATCGCGAAGCTCCTCCTCCATGTCGGCCACGCCGCGTGGTGACTCGATCCCGGCGACGCGCTCGTAGATCGCCAGACGCGTCTCCATATCGTCGACATAAGGCTCCGGGATCGACGCGCTCACCGGCAGGTCGACCCGCGGCGCCGGAGGCAGCGACGGCCCTGACGAGCTGTCCCCGCCCTCCAGCCCGCCCCGCAGCGACTCCACCGCCTCCCCCACCAGCTTCGAGAACAGGTCGAACCCCACCGCCGCGATGTGCCCGCTCTGCTCCGCCCCCAGCAGGTTCCCCGCCCCGCGAATCTCGAGGTCCCGCAGCGCGATCTGGAACCCCGACCCCAGCTCCGCCGCCTCGAAGATCGCCGCCAGCCGCTTCTGCGCCGCCTCCGAGATCGCCCGGTTGCGGTCGTAGAGGAAGTACGCGAACGCGCGGTTCGCGGAGCGTCCCACCCGTCCCCGCAACTGGTAGAGCTGCGCCAGCCCGAACTGGTTCGCGTTGTTGATGATGATCGTGTTCACGTTCGGCAAGTCGAGCCCGCTCTCGATGATCGTCGTGCAGAGCAGCACGTCGTACTCGCCTGCCCCGAACTCGACCATCACGCGTTCGAGCCGTTCCTCCGGCATTTGCCCGTGCCCGATCGCGATCGCCGCCTCCGGCACGAGCTCCCGCAGGCGCATGGCGATGCGCTCGATGTTGTGTACGCGGTTGTGCACGAAGTAGACCTGCCCGCCTCGCTCCATCTCGCGCTGGATCGCCTCGCGCACGATCTCGTCGTCCCACCCCGTCACGTACGTGCGGATCGGCAGCCGTTCCTCCGGCGGCGTCGCCACCATCGAGGTATCCCGGATGCCCGCCAGCGACATCTGCAGCGTCCGCGGGATCGGCGTCGCCGACATCGTCAGCGTGTCCACCTCCGCCCGCATCTGGCGGAAGCGCTCCTTGTGCGCGACCCCGAACCGCTGCTCCTCGTCGATGACCACCAGCCCCAGGTCCTTGAACGCGACATCCCGCTGCAGCAGCCGGTGCGTGCCGATGGCGATGTCGATGGCCCCGCCCTTGATGCCGTCGACGATGTCGTGCTGCTCCCCCGTACCCCGGAATCGCGACAGCACCGCGACCTCGACCGGGAACCCGCTCATTCGCTCACGGAACGTTTGCCCGTGCTGCTCCGCGAGCACCGTCGTCGGCACGAGCACCGCCACCTGCCGCCCCGCCATCACCGCCTTGAACGCCGCCCGCACCGCCACCTCAGTCTTCCCGTACCCCACGTCACCCGCGATCAGCCGGTCCATCGGCTTCTTCGATTCCATGTCCGCCTTCACGTCCGTGATCGCCTGGAGCTGGTCCGGCGTCTCGACGAAGGGGAACGCGCCCTCCATCTCGATCTGCCAGGGCCCGTCCTCCGCGCACGCGTCCCCCACCGCCACCGCCCGACGCGCGTACAGGTCGAGCAACTCCTGCGCGATCTCCGCGACCGCCCGCCGCACCCGGCGCTTCGTGTGCGCCCACTCCTGCGACCCCAGCCGCGTCAGCGAGGGCGGCCGGTCGCTCGGCCCCACGTACGCGCTCACCGCGTCGAGCTGGTCCGTCGGAACGTAGAGCCGGTCGCCTTCGGCGTACTCCAGCTCCAGGTACTCCCGCTCGACCCCGTCCGTCGTCCGCCGGGTGAGCCCCGCGAACCGCGCGATCCCGTGGTCGATGTGCACCACCGAGTCGCCCGGCTGCAGCGTTGTCAAGATGTTCGGTGTGATGCCCCGCCGTCGTCGCTGCGGACGCCGCGTCCGCCGCAGCCCGAACACCTCCTCGTCGCTAATCAGCGCGAACGTCTCTCCCAGCAGGAACCCGCCCGACGCCGTCGCCGGCACGATCGCGACCACCCCCGGCTCCGGCGCTGTCCCCAGCTCGCGCGTCAGCCGCGGTGTCAGCCCCGCCTCCTCCATCAGGTCCGCGAGCCGCAGCGCCTGCTGCGAGGCGAGCACCACCGCCCGTCCCTGCTCCGCCCACGCCGTCGCCTGCCGCACTACCTCCCGGATTCGCCCCCCGAACGAAGGCGGCGTTGCGAACGGCAACCGCTCCGCCCCCAGCTCCTCCGCTCCGAACCGCCCCAGCTCGACCCGTGCCTCGTGTGCATCCAGCAGCCGTCCAACCGCCTCCGGCTCGAGCCCCAGCGTTGGTAGCCCCTCCGGTATCTCCCCCCGCCGTTCGAGCGCGCCCCGCGCCTCCTCCTGGTGGCGAACGTGCAGGTCGAGCGCGTCTAGCCCCTCCTCCCGCTCGTCGACGATCACCAGCGTGTCGGAATCCAGGTAGTCGAACACCGTCGCGCGGTTCAGCAGGGGCTCGAAATAGCCGGGGAAGCGGCTTCGTTCGCCCCCCGCCAGCAACTCCAGCTCCTGCGCGATCGCCTCCGCCCCTTCGCCCCCGACGGTGATCGCATCCCGCACCTCCAGCGCGCGCGCCTGCGCCTCCGGCGTGTGGCTAGCCAGCGGCGGCAGCACGACCGACTCGACCCGCTCGATGCTCCGCTGCGTCGCCAGGTCGATGCGCCGGATGCTCTCGACCTCGTCGCCGAAGAACTCGATCCGCAACGGTTCCTCCGCCCCTGCCGGGAACACGTCGAGGATGCCGCCCCGCCGGGCCGCCACACCCGGCTCCTCCGCCAGCGCCTCGAGCCGGTACCCCGCCGCCTCCAGCGAGCGCTGGAGCTCCTCGGGTGCCAGAGTCCCCCCGACCCGCACCTCCGTCCCTGCTGCCTCTACCTCTGGCCCCGCCCGAAACTCCCCGACCGCCGCCCACGAGGCCACGACGACTGCCGGCTCCCCTGCCCGCAACTGTCGCAGCGCGCGATCGCGCTCGGCGATGGCGGCCGGGTCGTCTTCCGCCAGTTCGTATGGGAGCCGTTCCCCCGCCGGCAGACTCACGACCGGAAGGTCCCCGGCGTACAGCGCCAGCTCCTCTGCCAGCAGCGACGCCCGACCGGGGCTCGCCGCCAGAACCAGCGTCGGCCCCGCCCGCCCCGCCGCCAGCGCCGCCATCGTCACCGGCTTCGCCGCCTCCGGCGCCCCCAGCGCGACCGGCCCGCGCCCACGCGCCACCCCGCCGAGGTGCCCCTCGACCGCTGTCCGGACGCCCGCCAGCTGGCTCGTCATGTCGCGCTCCAACGCCGCTTGGCCCGAGCGCTGAGCGCTCGGGCGTCGCAACAGGGTAGCAACTAGTGACTAGTGATTGGTGGATGGTGACTCGTGGCTCGCTTCGCTCGCGGTGCGTGGGCGGGGACTAGTCACCATTCACTATCCACTAGTCACTAGTCAGTGCCTCGTCGAGCGCCTCCGCCAGGTGCAGGACCCGCGCCTCGATTCCCGCCTCCCGCACCGCCGCCTCGTACTGCATCTGGCACCCCGGATTCGCCGTCACGACCACGTCTGGCCGGTGTTCCCGGAACTGGTCCGCCTTGCGCGCTCGCAGCTCCCCCGACATCGCCGGCTGGATCAGGCTGTAGATACCCGCCGCCCCGCAGCACATGTCCGCCCCCTCCGTCTCGACCAGCTCGCACCCCTCGACTGCGCCCAGCAACGCACGCGGCTCCGCGCTGATCCCCTGCGCGTGCGCGAGGTGGCAGGCGTCCTGGTACGCCACCCGCGCCCCCAGACGCCCCGCGGGCAGGTCGCGCCCCGCCAGGTACTCGCTGAAGTCGACCACCCGCGCCGCCATCGCCTCCGCCCGCTCGGCGAACTCGGTGTCCTCCGCCAGCAACTCGCCGTACTCCTTCATCGCCGCACCGCATCCCGCTGAGTTCACGACGATCGCCTCCGCGCCCGACGCCTCGAACGCGGCGATGTTGGCTCGCGCCAGCCGCCGTGCCTGTTCGAGGTCGCCGTCGTGGGCGCTCAGCGCCCCGCAGCACCCCTGCCCCCGCGGCGCGAACACGCTCGCCCCGCTCCGCTCCAGCACGCGAATGCTCGCGCGGTGCACGTCCCCGAACAGCTCGCCCATCACGCATCCCGTGAACAGCGCCACCTCGCCCTCCCCCGCGGCCTCCCGCGGCCGGAAGGGCCTCCCGGCACGCCCGAGTTGCGCCTCCAGCCGTCCCAGCGGCCCGATGAGCCGCAGCACGCCGGACGCCTGCACCAGTCCCCGCACCGGCGACCGCGCGAACCAGCGCACCGGCGCCAGCATCGCCGCGAGCACGCGCGGCCTTGCCACCACGTTCCGCAGGGCGAAGCGCCGCAGCCGTCGCTGCCAGCCCTTCGCCGGCGGCGCCGCGTCGAGCTGGGCCCGGGCGCGCTCCATGATCCGCCCGTACGGCACGCCGCTTGGGCAGACGGCCTCGCAGGCGCGGCACTGAAGGCACAGCTCCCAGTGCCCCTGGACCGCCTCCGTAATGGGGATGCGGTCCTCCGCCACCGCCCGCGCGAGGTGGATGCGCCCGCGCGGCGACTCAACCTCCAATCCCGTGATCGCGTACGTCGGGCACGCGTTCACGCAGAGCCCGCAATGGACGCACTTCGCCAGGTCCGCCGTATCCGGAGCATCCTCGGCGAGCGGCCAGCCGGTCATCTCAGAGGCCGCCCACGTAGCGGCCGGCGTTCAGCCGGCCGTCTGGATCGAATGCCGCCTTCACCGCCGCCATCCGCGCGAACGTCGGCGGCCGTCCCCACGGATCGAGCGCGCCTCGCAGCTCTGTCGGGATGCGTTCTGCCACGAGTCCGCCGCCGCTCTCCGACAGCCCCGCCCGCAGTCTCCCCACCGCCCCTGCTACCGTATCCGCGTCCGGCAGCGACCCCTCCTCCCAGGTGGCCCGCACCTCCCGCGCGAGCGGTCGCACGAGCACCCGCGACGGCCCCAGCGCTTCGAGCGCCGCCGCCGTTGTCCCGATCGCGCTCGTCGGGCACGACGCCCGAAGCGTCAGCGCTTCCGTCGGCCCGAAGCCCAGGTCGCGTACCGTCAGGTAGTCGCCCTCGCTGGAGGGCGCCAGGTCTGCCTCCGCAATGCTCTCCCCCTTCGGAACGGCCCCCTCGGTCAGCCGCACGACGCCCACCCAGCGCCCTCGCCCCCGAGTCAGATCGAGGAACTCGGGCCGCAGGTCCGCCCGCAGGAACCGTTCCGCAAGCGCCTGCCCCTCCGCCAGCGTCCCCACCTCGAAGCGCAGGTCGATCGTCTCGACCCTGGGCAGCACCCGCACCGCCACCGACGTCACGATCCCGATCGTCCCCAGCGACCCGCACCAGAGCCGCATCAAGTCGTAACCGGTCACGTTCTTCACCACCCTGCCGCCTGCCTTCACCAGTTCTCCGTCGGCGCGCAGCACCGTCATTCCCAGCACGAAATCGCGCGGGAGACCGTGACGTGTGCGCAGCGGTCCGCCCGCCCCCACCGCGAGCACCCCCCCGAGGGTCGCCTGTTCCGCGTGCGGCGGGTCCAGCGGCAGCCGCTGTCCTGAGCCCGCGAGCTGTGCGTCCAGCTCCCCCAGCGTGACCCCCGCCGGCGCGACTGCCGTCAGGTCCGCCGGTTCGTGCTCGACCTCCCCCGCGAGCGCTCCGCGCACATCGACCAGCGTGAACGGTTCGCGAGGCGGCCCCCCGAGCTCAAGCTGCGTGCCCGCCCCCACCGGAACGAGCGTGCGTCCGTCCCGTTCCGCCACCAGCTCCCGCAACTCGTCGAGGTTTCCGGGCGCGACCACCGTCTCCGGGGCGCGTCCGGCTACGAGCGGTGGCGCCTGCGCCGCCGCCTCAGACATAGGCGTCGGGGCCGGCTGCCGCCAGTGCCCCCTTCTGGTGCGCCATCTCGCCGCAGCCGGTGCCCTCGGGCAGCACCTTGCACGGGTTGAACGCGCCCTCGTTCCCGAAGACGCCCCGCACGCGGCGCATGTTCTCCAGGTCCTCCTCGCTGTAGAGCCAGGCCATGAAGCGGTTCTTCTCGAAACCCACGCCGTGCTCCCCCGTGAGCGCGCCCCCCGCCTCCACGCAGATGCGCATGATCTCCGCCCCCGCCTCCAGCACGCGCGCCGTAGCACCCTCCTCGCGTTCGTCGAAGAGGAGACAGGGATGCAGGTTGCCGTCCCCCGCGTGGAACACGTTCGCCACCGGGAAGCCGTACCCCTCTCCGATGCGCGCCACCTCTCCCATCGTCTCGACCAGCTTCGAACGCGGCACCACTCCGTCGAGCAGGTAGTAGTTCGGCGCGATCCGCCCCAGCGCCCCGATCGCGCCCTTCCGGCCCTTCCACAGCAGCTCCCGCTCCGCGGGCTCGGTGGCCGTGCGGATCTCGGTTGCGCCGTGCTCGTTGCAGGCCGCTCGCGCCTGCGTCACCTGCCCGCGGACCACCTCTTCGATGCCGTCGAGCTCGATCAGCAGGACGGCACCCGCGTCTGGTGGATAGCCGCAGCGAAGCCCCGCCTCAGCCGCCTGCAGCGTGACCGTGTCCATCATCTCCAGCGCCGCCGGAACCAGACCCGCCCCGATCACCGCCGAGACTGTCTCGCTCGCGCTTTCCACGTCGTCGAAGATCGCGAGCAGCGTCACG
>JAPPBY010000004.1 GCA_026702615.1 Chloroflexota bacterium
TTCTCGCCCTCCAGGCCCATCAGGGCTGCGATCTCGCCCTGGTGGGAGGCCACGTGCCAGACCCCGAGCGTCGCGAACACCGACAGCTTGCTTCGAGGCGTCGGCCCGAACGGCACCTCCGCCAGTAGCTCCTCGTCGGAGGCCGACTCCAGGTAGCCATCGACCGCCGCGCGCAGCGCCGCGGCGTATTCGCGCAGGGGCGCCAGCTCGAAGCTCAGCCCCGTCGTGTAGTCCTGCGAGATCACCGGGCTCTCGGGGAGCTCGAACCCGACACGCTCGCCGATCGCGCTCGAGTGATAGACCGGCTCTTGCCCCATTAGCCCCCGCACCAGGATCAGGTCCTGCGTGATGACCGTGTGCGCGTAGGTCGCGCCGATCGGGTTCGTCAGCGACCCCTCGATCGTCTTCGTCAGCAGCTCCGGCGAGCACCGCTCGATCGCGGCCTCCAGGTTGTCCTGCGCGAATCCGTACTGGCTGCGAAGCAGCTCCCGTCCGTCCATGCCGTGCCTCCTGGCTTTCGTATCGCGTGAGCGGCCAGTCTGAAGCGTGGGCGGGACCGCCGCCACCTAGGGCTATGCCTGAGCCGTCCCGCTCCCCACCACGACCACCAGCGCCTCAGGCCCGTGGATGCCCCGCACGATCTGCTTCTCGATGTCGGCCGTCCGGCTCGCGCCAGTCAGGATGAGCGCGTCGCCATCCCCCGCGAGCGCCGGCCCGAGCTCCTGCGGGAAGCGCACCACGCTCGCCTCGTCTACCTCGACAATGATGCGGCGGGCGTCCATCAGCGCTCCCCGCGCCGCCGCCTGCCCCGTCAGCAGCACGCTTCCGGTCGAAGCCACCGCCGCCGTCGCCCGGACACGCCGGTCGCCGTCCTCTCGTTCCGCCTCGTCGACCACCACCGCCCCAACGAGCGACGCACGCTCCCGGAAGGCGGCAACCACGTCATCGGGAAGCGGTACCGTAGCTGGCTCAGGCTCCGGCTCGATGCTGTCGAGGGGCACGAGCATGGCCGGGTCTCGTGAGGGGTTCGCTGCCGGGATCGGCCGCGAACCGCTGACCGGCAGCCCCGGCAGGCGTCCGCCTGCCCGCAGCCCGAGCCGCGCAAACCAGCTCGCGACGCGTCCCTGTCGCCCCCCGAACGCCGCCGCCCACGACTTCCAGGCGACCTTCTCCACCCGCGACCCGCCGTTCTCCGCCTCGCCCGCTCGCAGGTCGAGCAGCATCCGGTGCAGGGGAATGCCGACGGGACAGACCTCCGAGCAGCGCCCGCACAGGCTCGAGGCCGACGGCAGGTCCGCGTGGCGGCCGTCGGGCCACAGCAGCGGCGAGACCACCGCCCCGATCGGCCCCATGTACGGCGACCCGTAGGAGAGCCCGCCCGCCGCCGTGTACACGGGGCAGGCGTTCATGCAGGCCCCGCAGCGGATGCAGCGGAGCACGTCGCGGTAGCGCTCGTCCGCCAGAATCTCCGAGCGCCCGTTGTCGACCACGACGAGGTGACGTTCCTGCCCCTCATCTGGAGCACCCAGGAAGTGCGTGTAGGCCGTCAGCGGCTGAGCCGTTGCGCTCGGCGCCAGCACTTGCAGCACCGCCAGCGCCGCTTCCTCGTCCGCCACGACCTTCTCCATGCCCGTGATCGCGATGTGCAGCCGCGGGCGGCTCACGCCCAGCGACACGTTTCCTTCGTTCTCGACGATCACGATGCGCCCACTGTCGGCGATGACCGCGTTGGCCCCTGTGATCCCCGCATCCACCTCCCCGAAGAACTCGGCGACCACGTCCCGCACCGCCCGTGAGAGGCGCACGGGGTCGTCGTCGGGCACGTCCTCCCCCGTCCCCGCCAGCAGATCCCGGATGCGCGCCCGGTTCAGGTGCAGCGCCGGCGCCGTGATGTGGCTCGGTCCCCGCCCCTCGATGTCGACGATGTACTCCCCGATGTCCGTCTCCAGCACCTCCTTGCCCCGCACCCGCAGGGCGTGCGTCAGCCCCACCTCCTCCGCCACCATCGACTTCGACTTCGCGATACGGCGCGCGTCGCCCAGCAGCTGCGTCACGAGCGCCACCGCCTCCTCGGCGGTTGCCGCGCGGTGATACCCGATGCCCTGTCGTGCACACGACTCTTTGAGCTGCTCCTGCAGCTCGTCGAGGTGGTCGACGGCGTACGCTCGCGCCGCCTGGGCACGGGCCCGCGCGTCGGATGGACTCGCCGTGGCGAGCTGGTCCCGGCTGTCGGCTACCAGCTTCCGCAAGATTGGGGAGAGCGTGGCCGCCGGCGGCCCCGCCTCGATCTCGGCTCGCGCCCGCGCGCGGAAGGGGCTCACGCCAGCGCCCTGTCGAGCAGCTCGGCGAGCGTCCAGGTCTCCAGCGACTGATCTGTGGCTCGCGCCGTCGCCTCCAGGTGCGCGAGGCAGGACAGGTCCCCGGAGACGAGCACCCGCACTCCCCGCGAGGCCACGTCCTCCAGCTTCGCCTGCGCCATTGCCACCGACACCTCCGGCTCCTTCACGGTGAACGTCCCGCCGAACCCGCAGCACTCGTCTTCGTAGGCCAGGCGCCGCACGTCCAGCCCCTCGACCTGTTCGAGCAGCCCCACCGCGCCTTCCGTCAGCCCCAGTTCGCGACGGCCGTGACAGGAGTCGTGGTAGGTGACCGCCCCCGGGAGGCGCAGCGGCAGCGCCGCCACGTTCGGGTGGGTGGCCACGTAGGCGCCAAACTCCACGAAGCGCTCGCTCATGCGCTCGATGCTCGCTCCCCGCGGCCCCGCCCACAGTCCCGGCAGGTAGTGCTTCACCATGCTCGCGCACGACCCCGAGGGAACGACGATCGTCTCGTGCCCCCGCGCCGCTCGCAGCAGGGCGCGGCCCACGCTCTTCGCCTCCGACCGGTAGCCGCTGTTGAAGGCGGGCTGCCCGCAGCACGGCCCCACGATTGTCTCGACCTCATCGCCGAGCCGTTCGAGCACGCGCCGGGCGTGGCCCCCGTCATCGGGGCGCAGCGCCGCCATATAGCACGGCACGAAGAGCGCGACCTTGGCCATTCGTTCACGCTAGGGCCACTGCCCCGCTGCCGCAAGCAGGCCGGTGCCGCTGCGTCGTGGCGCCGGCTGTCCCCGTGCCCTACCGTAGAAGCATGCCTGGTCGCGGCCTGCGCATCGCCACAATCGGTGGCATCGCCATCGAGATTCACCCCTCCTGGTTCCTCATCCTGGGGCTCGTCACCTACCTGCTCGCAGCGGGATTCTTCCCCGACCGCTACGAAGGCAGTGTGGCGGGCTACTGGCTCCTTGGAGCCGCAGCCGCCGTCCTCGTCTTTGTTACCGTGCTCCTTCACGAGCTCGCCCACGCAGTGGTCGCCATCCGCCGCGGCCTCGATGTGCCGCGCATTACGCTCTTCATCTTCGGCGGCGTTTCGCACCTCGCCCGCCAGCCTCGCTCCGCCGGCGAGGAGTTCTTTATCGCCGCTGCGGGACCCGCCGCCAGCCTCGTCATCGCCCTCCTCATCTTCGGCGCCTCCCGCCTTGCCGGTGGAGGAAACGCGCCCTTCGGGGCGATGTTCGAATATCTCGCCTTCGTCAACCTCATCCTGGCGGTCTTCAACATCCTTCCCGGCTTTCCTCTCGACGGCGGACGCGTCCTGCGCGCCATCGCCTGGAAGCGCACCCGCAGTTTCCGCAAGGCGACCCGCATCGCCGCCGGCACGGGCGAGATGTTCGGCTGGGCCGTGATCGCCTCCGGCGCCGTCTTCCTCTTCCTCGGCCAGTGGGTCGCCGGCATCTGGGCGATCATGATCGGCTGGTTCCTGCTCGGCGCCGCCCGTGGCGAAGCCAACAGCATGCGCGTCGATACCGTCATCAATCGCCTGACCGCCCGCGATCTGATGCACCGCACCTTTGTCGAGGTCCCCCCTGGTATGTCCATCCAGGAGGTCGTCGATGAGCACATGATCGGCGGTGGCGAGCGCTCCGTAGTCGTCGCCAACGACGACTACGTGGTCGGCATCCTCACCGTCAGCGACCTTGGACGCGTGCCCCGCAGCGAGTGGGCCACCACCCCCGCCCAGCGCATCATGACCCCCCGCGCCGATGTTGTGACCATCGCCGCCGACGCCCCCGCCGCCGACGTCATGCCTCTCCTCGCCCAGCGCCGCCTCAACCAGCTCCCGGTCATCGACGAAGGGCGCATGATCGGGATCATCACCCGCCGCGAATTCCTCGACCGCCTCCAGATTGCCGAGGAGCTCGGCCAGGGCGAAACGTCCGACGGCGACGCCGAGCCCCCGCCCATCCGCACCCCCGGCAGCGACGATCCCGACGCCCGCTAGCTCCGCTCCGCGCTAGTTCCCCTCGATGGGAGCGGGCAACGGGCGCCGCGCCCACTCCTGCCACACGGCCCACGCCAACTTGTCCGAACCATCGCTGTAACGCAGCCCGACGTCGTTGAGCACGGCCGCGCCCCCCTGGCGGCTCTGCACCGGGTCGCGCTCCGCTCCCCAAACCACGGCGCTAAAACCGTTCGCCTCCGCGTGCTCCAGCAACAGCGTCAGGAACTCCTCCTGCTCCCGTTCCGAGCCGACCCATGAGTGCCCCTCGATCGTGGCCGACGCGTACCCCGCCTCGCTGATCAGGATCTCCCCGATGTAGCGCTCCCTCAGCTGCGTGTAGTAGTCCTCCGGAATCTCCCGTACGAGCCGGATGCTGGAGGAGAGGTAGGGGTACGTCGAGAAAGCGAGCGCGTCGATACGCCCCCCGAACGCATCGATCGCCTCCCACTGCGGCGGATGCTCCTGCGTCAGCCTTCCCAGCAGGTCCTCGAGCTGGAACGTGGGGAACACCTTTGTCTCGGGCCGGATTGACTTCACCGCGTCGTACACCTTCGCGTACGCCTTCAGGAAGCCCACGAACTGCCCCGGCGCCCGCGCCCGCAGCATGTTGATCTCGACACCAACCGCCAGGTACTCGGGCTCGTAGTTGGTGGCGATGTAGATGGCGTAGGCCACGAGCGCCTCCTGCACGTCGTCCCGCAGGAAGCCCCCCTCACCGTCGCTCCCCTCGGGCAATCCCGCAACGCGTGTGCGCTGGACCGCCCCGTCGGTCGGGTCGATGGCGAACAGGAGCGATAGGTCGTACTGCCGCAGCAGGTTCCGTTCGAGCCGCATCAGCGCGTGCGTCTCCTCCGAGACTTCCGCTCCCGGGAAGAAGTCCTCCCAGGGCGGCACCCGGGCGATGCTCACCAGATCCGCGTGCTGCGCCGCCGTGGCGAAGGTGTTGATGTGGGCGCTGGGTGTGTCCTCCGAGGGCTGCACGCCGAGTCCCAGCCGCACTTCCCGTACGGGACCTTGCGACTCCGGCCGCGTCACGTCCGGGCCGGGCGGCTCCTCTGTCTCTCCGGTTTCATTACAGGCGGCCACAAGGAGCGCTGCTACAATCACAAGGGCGGGAAACAGACGCGAGCGCTGCATGACTCTACGCAGGTTCCTCCTGGCGTCTGTCGTCCTTGGCGTCATCGCTGGCGCCGCGGTCGGCGGAATCCGGGCTCTCGTCGGCAACGGAGAGGCCGAACCGCCGTCCCCAACGCCCACGGTCGTCCCCACGCTGGCACCCGAGACGGAAACGCCCCTGGTGGTGGCGCAGCGTTTCGCCGACGCCTGGGAGGCGGGCGACGTTCCCGCGATGTACGACCTCCTCGACAGTGGCACCCGGGCGGGCTTGCCCCTGGCTGCCTTCACCGAAGCCTACGCGGGCTTCCGCCAGGAGGTCGGCGTCACGGCCATAGTCGTGTCGGTTTCTGGTGAGGATGCTCAGCGCGTCACCTTCCGCGTCCGCCTCGAGACAAGCTACTTCGGCACGCTTGAGTATGCCACTGCCGTCCCCTTCGTTTCTCCAGAGCAGGGATCGCCCCGCATCGCCTGGACGCCGACGGTCATGCATCCCGCCCTTACCCCCGGGCGGGAACTGCACGGGGTGGTGCAGCGGCCCGCCCGCGGCGCCATCTACGACCGCAACGGAGAACCCCTCGCCATCACCCTCGACGTCCGCATGATCGGCCTCGACCGCAGCCGCGTGTTCGACGAGGAAACGGTCACAGCGGCCTTCGTCTCCTTCGGATTCGAAGAAGACGAGGTGGCCGCCGCCTTCGCCAGCCCCCTTGGCCAGCGACACCGCGTCCCTCTCGGCGTCGTCCCTGATTCCCGGGTCGAGGAGGCCGCCCGCTTCGTCGAGGCCGTTCCCGGCGCCGTCCTCTGGTTCGAGGAGCGCCGGGTCCACCCCCTCGGCCCCGCCGCCGCCCACGTCGTCGGCTATACCCGCGAGTACACCGCCGAGGAGCTCGCCAACCGCCCCGACGCCGGCCTCCTTCCAGGCGACCGTGTCGGGGCCGTTGGCATCGAGGCCGCGATGAACGACGTGCTCGCAGGACGCGTGGGCGCGCGCCTCGTGGTCACCGGCGGCGATGGTGAGCCCGTCGTCCTCTTCGAGCGCGCCTACGTTCCTGGCGAGGATGTCCACACCACGCTCGACTCCGCCCTCCTCCAGGCCGCCCACGAAGGGCTTGCGGGCCTGAGGGGCGCTGCCGTCGTCCTCGACCCGCGCACGAACGCCATCCTTGCCCTCAACAGCTCCCCCGCCTTCGACCCCAACGCCTTCGAGCTGGGCAATGAGGCTGCGGTCACGGCCTTCACCACCAGCGACGACGATCCCCTCAACGACCGCGCCACCCACGGCCTCTACTCGGCGGGCTCGACGTTCAAGCTCGTGACCGGCGCCGCCGGCCTCGCCCAGGGCGCCTTCAGTCCCGCCGACCGCATCTTCTGCGGCGCCGTCTGGTACGGCGTCGACCCGCCCCGGCGCAACTGGGAGGGCGAGCGGGGAGAGCTGAGCATCGCCGAGGGTCTGATGCGCTCCTGCAACCCCGTGTTCTACGAAATTGCCCTCACGCTCTACAACGAGGCGCCTGGCGCCCTCCCCGACATGGCCCGCGCCTTCGGCTTCGGCGCGGAGACCGGCGTCGAAGGCCTCTACGACGATTCCGGGCTCGTGCCCGACGCGGCCTGGAAGCAGGCCATCAGGGGCGAGCCCTGGTACCCCGGCGACGCCGTCAACCTCGGTATCGGGCAGGGCGATCTCCTGATCACCCCTCTGCAGCTTGCCAACGCCTACAGCGCCTTCCTCAACGGCGAACTGCGCACACCCACGATTCTCGCCGGCGTCGCACCCCTGGACCGGGGCGTCCTGCCCCTCGAGTCTCAGGATGCCGCCCACCTGCGCGCCGGCCTCGAGCTCGTCACCGGCACACGTGGCACTGCCGGGTGGGTGTTCGCCGACGCCGGCTACGACGACTTCGGCGGCAAGTCGGGTACGGCCGAGGAGGCCGAGGGCCAGGCCCACGTCCTCTTCGTCGCCTATTCCCCCCGCGATGTCCCCGCCGCCCTGGCCGCCGTCGTCTTCGACAACGCCGAGGAAGGCCGCCCCTTCGCCGCCCCCCTCGCGCGCGACCTCGTCCTCGCCGCCCTCAACCCCGGCGGTTCGGAGGAGGAGACGGAGGAAGAGGAATCGCCCTAGTCGAGCGCCTTGATGGCGTCGATCAGGGCGGGGACCACCTTCTTGTAGTCCTCGACCACGGCGAAGCGCGACACCTGCACCATGTTGCAGTCGGGATCGCGGTTGACCGCGACGATGTTCTTCGACCCGGACATGCCCGCCATGTGCTGGCTCGCGCCGCTGATGGCAACCGCGATGTACAGGTTCGGCGTCACCGTCTTGCCGGTGAGTCCGACCTGCTGCGAGGGCGGATACCAGCCGAGGTCGCAGGCCGCCCGGCTCGCGCCGGTCGCCCCGCCGAGCAGTCCGGAGAGCTCCTCCATCATGCCGAACGCGGAGGGGTCGCCCAGGCCACGCCCGCCGGAGACCACCACTTCGGCGTCCTCCAGCCGGATGCCCGTCGCCTCTGCCGCCTCGGTGGAGACGACGCGTACGCGCTGCTCGCCGGTTGCGTCGATGGCGGTGACGGTCCCGCTGCGCCCATCGTCCGGCGCGAGGGCATCCCACGCCTTCGGCTTGAGCGTCGCGATCTGTACGTTGCCGCGCCAGGTGACTTCCGCGTTCGCATTGCCGCCGTAGCAGCTACGCGTCGCGCGGAGGCGTCCGCCGTCCATCGTGAGGCCGACGCATTCCATGGCGACTGCCGTGTTCAGCTTGAAGGCCACGAGCGGCCCGAGGTCGCGACCGACGCTTGTCTGGCCCATGAGCACGACGTCGGCTTCGGCCGCTTCGCACGCGGCCAGGGCCGCGCCCGCGCCCGTCTCCGCGTAGCCCGGGTCGAGCGAGCCCGCCGGGGCGAGGTAGACGGCGTCGGCGCCGTGCGCGAAGAGGGACTGGGCGAGCGATTCGTCGCCCGCGATGAGGGCGCTGACCGCGCCGCCGCCCTGGTCGGCCAGGGCGCGCCCGGCCGCAAGCAGTTCGAAGGAGTGGGGAGCGACGGCGCCGTCGGCCGCCTCGGCAATGATGAGGGTTCCTGGCATCGTCGTTCCTCTAGATGAGCTTGGCCTCGCGCAGCTTCAGCGCGAGGTTGCGGGCCTGCTCCTCGGGGGAGTCGCCCTCGATGATCTCGACGTTGCTCTCCACCTGCGGGATGTAGAGCGCTTCCAGCTCCAGCCAGCGGTTGTCCTCGCCGGCCTCGTCGTCTTCGAGCTCCAGGTCGTCCGCCGACCAGACCTGCACGGTCTTCTTGGCCGCGAGCATGATCTGCCGGAGCTGCGGGTAGCGCGGCTCGCCGAACTCGTTCGAGATCGAGACGACCGCGGGCAGGTCCACTTCGACGGTCTGGAAGCCGTCGTCCAGCACCCGCTCGACCGTGAGCGTGTCGCCGTCCAGCTCCATCGACTTCGCGATGGTCACGCAGGGGATTTCCAGCTGCTCGGCCACGCCCAGGGGCGCAACGCCCATGTCCCAGTCGGCCGAGGCCCGGCCCATCAGCACAAGGTCGACGTCGCCGATCTTTTCGATCGCCCGCGACAGCGCGACGGCCGTCTGGAAGTTATCGATGTTCTCGAAGTCAGGGTCGCTCAGCAGGACGCCTTCGTCGGCGCCCATCGCGAGGGCGTGCTTGATCGCGTCGCGCGCCGAGTCCTCGCCGAGGCTGATGACCGTGATCTTGCCCTCGCCGGCGGCGTCCTTCAGACGAAGGGCCGCCTCCGTGGCCTGGGGGTCGTAGGGATTCACCACCGGCGCGATGCCCTGCGCGGGAATCACGCGCTTCGCCGCTTCATCGACGGCGAATTGCGAGGCCGGCGTCTCCGGATCGGGAATCTGCTTGACGCAGACGACTATGTTCACGCTGACGCCAACTCCTTCTTACAGACAGGTCGGGAATGGATGGAGCGGGCAGGGCCAGCCATGCGCCGCTGCGCCGGTCAGCGTAGCACGATCCCGCAGCTTGTGAAATCTCGCACGGACCCAGAAGGCCTGTGTTGCCGGGCCATGCAAGCGACCGTGGTGAAGTCCGCCGCCGAGCGCGAAGCGGAGCGGAGCAGTCGAGCCGAAGGCACAGGGCGCGAAGCGAGGCGCAGCACACGAGCCAAGGAGCAGCGGCGGGCGAATCCCGGCCGGCGAGCGCGGAGCAGTCGAAGGAGCAAGACCCGGCGCCAGCCAGCGAGTGAGCGCGAGGCCACATGCGGAGCAGCCGAAGGAGCAAGACGCGGCGACAGCCGGCGAGTGAGCGCGAAGCGAAGCGGAGCAGTCGAAGGAGCTAGTCGCATGAACGTTGTGTTTCGAAACCTGTCTGAAACAGGCCCGCAATCTGTGGGAAACCAACCCGACCTAGCTTCCCCCTCGACGTTTCGCCCCACCCGGGGGCATCGAGGAGGATTGCATGAAACGTGCCCTACCGGCCCTGCGCCGGCCGACCGCCATGCTTGCAGGCGGTCTGCTCGCGCTCGGCATCATTTCCGTGGTCTCCGCCCAGGACGGTGCTGAGGACCTCGCTGACATCATCAGCGCGGTCGACACCGCCTGGTTGCTGATCGCGGGCTTCCTCGTGTTCTTCATGCAGGCCGGTTTCGCCATGCTCACGGCGGGCTTCGTCCGCTCCAAGGAGACGGCGAACATCCTGATGAAGAACATGATCGACGCCTGCGTGGGAGGCATCTCCTTCTGGCTCGTCGGCTGGGCCTTCGCCTACGGCGTCAGCGACGCCTCGAACGAGTTCATCGGGCTTGGCAACTTCGGCTTGAACCAGCTTGCTGAAGCAGGCTATGGCCACGCCGACTGGTTCTTCCAGTTCGCCTTCGCCGCAGCCGCCGCCACGATCGTGGCCGGCGCCCTGGCAGGACGCACCAAGTACTCTGCCTACCTCATCTACACGGTCGTCGTCACCGGCTTCATCTACCCGGTCGTGGTCCACTGGGGCTGGGACGGGACCACCTGGATGGGCGCCTTCACGGACGACATCTGGCTGGGCAACGGCTACGTCGACTTCGCGGGCTCGGGCATCGTCCACACCGTGGGCGGCATCACCGGCCTCATGGGGGCCATCGCTGTGGGCGCGCGCCTCGGCAAGTACGGACCCAACGGTGAGGTTCGCGCGATTCCCGGCCACAACATCTCGATCGCCACGATCGGCATGTTCATCCTCTGGTTCGGCTGGTACGGGTTCAACCCGGGTTCGACGCTGGGCCTCTCGGGCGGCGGGGCCTCGTTGGCGGCCAGCGTGGCAGTCACGACGACCCTGGCGGCGGGCGCCGGCGGTATCACCGCCATGCTGTGGTCACGCTTCCGCACGGGCCGCTACGACGCCGGCCTCACCATCAACGGCATTCTGGCCGGCCTCGTGGCCATCACGGCCGGCACAGCCACGGTCGACCCGTGGGCATCGGTCGTTATCGGCGCCGTCGGCGCGCTGGTCATGTACTACGGTGTGCAACTCCTGGATGCTAGGTTCCGCATCGACGATCCCGTCGGCGCCGTCTCCGTGCATGCCTTCGCCGGCATCTGGGGCGTCCTCGCTGTCGGCCTGTTCTCCTCCGAGGCGGGCATGACGGCCGCTGGCTACGCCAACCCCCAGCACTACGGCCTCTTCCTGGGCGGGGGCGGCGAGCAGCTCCTGATGCAGCTCATCGGGATTGCGGCCATCGTCGGCTGGACCGCCGTGACGGGCGGGATTCTCTTCTTCGCCATCAAGTTCACCGTCGGACTCCGCGTGAGCGAGGAAGAAGAGATGCGTGGCCTCGACCTCATCGAGCACGGCGTCGATGCCTACCCGGACTTCGGTCCTTCGGGCTCTGGCATCTTCGGTGCCGCCGAGATTGGCGGAGGCGGAAGGTGAGCCCACGCCACATCCCGCATCCGACCCTGAGTCCGGAAAGGAGTACCCGGTGAAAAAGATCGAAGCCATCATCCGCCCGAGCGCACTCGAACCCGTAAAGGACGCGCTCGACGAGCTCGGCTTCTCCGGCGGCATCACCGTCTGGGAGGTCAAAGGCCACGGCAAACAGCGTGGCGTCACCGAGCAGTGGCGCGGCCGCGAGTACCGTGTGGAGTACCTCTCCAAGGTGTTCCTCACGCTCGTGGTGGCCGACGACAAGGCTGACGCCGTCGTGGACGCTGTTCTCGACAACGCCAGCTCCGGCGAGATCGGCGACGGCAAGGTCTTCATCTCGAACGTGGAGGATGCCGTACGCGTCCGCACCCGCGAACGCGGAGACGAGGCGCTCTAGCCTCCCACGTCCCCCGGCTGAGGGGCTGGGCGCAATCCGCGCCCGGCCCCTCTCCCATATCCCCCTCGAAACGAACAACCCCTACCCCAGGAGGTGAGGCTGTGGAAGGAACGCCCTTCGAGGTGCGCGTTCGAAGCCTCCGCGAAGGCTGGGTCGAGCGGCGCGAATCCGGTTTCCTCTCCCGCTCCCACGACTTCGACTCCCAGAGTCGCGTCCTCGCCAACATCCACCGCTGGGCCAGCGAGAGCATCGAGGACATCCGCCACGTGTACGGCGAAGCGCTCCCCATCGCCATCGACCCCATCGACGACCCGGCCCCCTTCAGCATCACCGTCGGCGCCGTCCAGCATGCCGCCTTCGAGCTGGTCGACCGAGGGGGAGCCGAGCGCTCCTCCTGGCAGGTTGTGGCCCGCGTCGCCACCGGCAGCGGCGAGGCCGGCGAAGCTCCGGAGGAGCGCCGTGTGCGCCACTGGCGCCGCAGCCAGGTCGAAGAGATCCTGCTCTCGCTCCTCAGCGCCTACGAGCGCTCCCTCAACCGCGAAGTCTCAGCCTGACTAACCTCTCGCCTGCTCCCCGGCAGCGCGCGCCACGATCGCGTCCGCAAGTCCCGCGAAGATGCGCTTGTGGACGGGCCAGAGTGCGTACCAGTAGAGCAGCCCCGCCGCCCCCGCCGGATGGAAGTGCGCCGCCGTGACGATGCGCGACCCCTCGCCCTCCACCGCCACCTCGAATTCGAGGATCGCGATTCCGGGCAGCTTCATCTCCGCAAGCAGTGTCAGCCGGCGTCCCGCCTCCACCCCCACGACCCGCCAGAAGTCGAGCGCGTCGCCCGTTCGGATCTCAGTTGGGTGCCGGCGCCCCCGCCGCCTCCCCACGCCCCCCACCAGGCGGTCCAGCAGCCCGCGCAGGTTCCAGAGCCAGTTTCCGTAGTACCACCCGTTCGACCCGCCGATCGCCGAGACCACCCCCCACACCGCCCCCGGCGACGCGCCACTGCTCCGCTCGACGCGCTCCCCGCGGCTGTAGAACGAGATTTCGGCGCGGTGGTCGCGCATGGCGAACGAGCCCTCGGTCCACCGCGCCGGCAGCTCGGCCGTGCGCTCGGCCTCGAGTGCAGCCCGGACCGCTTCTTCGTACGTGTGCAGCTCGATCGGGAGGCGTGCGTGCAGGTCCGCCTCCGGATCGACCACGAGGTCGTGCCGCAGGCCGTCGATCAGCGGCCGCGCGACGCTCGAGGGCACCGCCGTCACGAGGTCGAGCCAGTAGGAGGAGAGCCGCGGGCTGAGCACCGACACCGGGATGATGGCCAGCCGTCGCCCCACCGTCCTCGCGAAACGCGTGAGCAGGTCCTGGTACCGCACGACTTCGGGACCGCCTGCGTCGTACACATGGCTCCCGGGCGGCTCCGCTTCCGGCAGGCGCACGAGGTACTCGATCAGGTCATCGAGGGCGATGGGCTGCGTCAGCGACCGCACCCAGCGTGGGGTCACCATCACCGGCAGGTGGTAGACGAGGTCCCGGATGACCTCGAACGCCGCCGAGCCGGGCCCGACCACGATGCCTGCGCGAACCTCCGTCACGTCCACGACGCCCTCGCGCAGGACATCGCCCGTCTCCCGGCGCGAGGCGAGGTGCGCAGACGCCGCCCCGCTCGGCTGCAGCCCGCCCAGGTAAAACATGCGGCTCACCCCCGCCCCTTCGGCCGCCTGGCGTGCGTTCTCCGCCGCCCGCCGGTCGCGCTCCGGGAAGTCGGACCCAGAGGCCATCGAGTGAACCAGGTAGTAGATGAGGTCGACGCCCTTGAACGCGGCGTCGAGCGACTCGCGGTCGAGCGCGTCCGCCTGCACCACCTCCACCCCCTCCCATTCGCGCGCTTCGAGCGTCTCCCGCCGCCGTCCCGCCGCCCGTACGGCGTGCCCCTCCGCGACGAGCCGGGGCACGAGATGGCTGCCCACGTACCCCGAAGCCCCTAGGACAAGGACAGATGCCACTCGTTTCCCCCTGTTGTGCGCGTCTGGCTGAGAGGATATATAATATATCTCCGAAGGGGAGCCTGCATGGGCGCCGAGTCACACGTTTCCAGGTGGGGTACCAGCCTCGCGGTCCGCATCCCGAAGCCCATCGCGGAGCAGTGGGGAATTCGGGAAGGCTCGACCATCGAAATCGTTTCCGAAGGTGACGAGGTCATCCTGCGCAAGCGAACCTACGACCTGACCACGATGCTCTCCCAGGTCAACTCCGACAACCTTCATCCGGAACAGGATCCCGGCCCGGCTGTTGGTCGCGAGGAGTGGTAGACCGCGACTATGTCCCCGCCCGGGGCGACATCGTCTGGCTTAGCTTCACACCGCAAGCCGGGCATGAGCAGGCCGGTCATAGACCGGCCCTCGTTTTGAGTCCGGTGTCCTACAACGAAGTAACCAGCCTTGCCCTCTGCTGCCCGATCACCTCTCGTGTCAGGGGCTATCCATTCGAGGTTGCGCTTCCCACGACCATTCCCGTTACCGGCGTTGTTCTCGCTGATCAGATGCGTAGCCTTGACTGGCGGGCAAGAGGGGCTCGCTTCGAGTGTCGCGCCCCGCGACAGGTCGTCAGCGAAGCCCTTGAAAAGGTCGGCGTGCTGTTGGACTAGGAGGCCGTCCCGCTGGCTACGGCCCTAGTGGAACACCACCGTCTTGTTGTCGTACACGAGCACCCGGTCCTCGATGTGCCAGCGCACTGCTCGCGCGAGCACCATTCGCTCCACTTCGCGGCCGAGCCGCATAAGGTCCGCCCTCGCGTTCCGGTGCGTCACCCGCACGACGTCCTGCTCGATGATCGGTCCTGCGTCCAGCTCGGCCGTCGCATAGTGTGCCGTCGCCCCGATGATCTTGACCCCCCGCTCCTCCGCCTGCCCGTACGGGTCGGCGCCTGCGAATGCCGGCAGGAACGAGTGGTGGATGTTAATGACCTTCTGCGGGTATTCGCCCAGGAACATCGGCGTCAGTATCTGCATGTAGCGCGCCAGCACCACGAGGTCGACCCGGCCGCGCAGCAGGTCGAGCATGGCCTTCTCCTGCTCGACCTTCGTCTCTCGCGTCACCGGCAGGTGCTCGAACGGCACGTTGAACCGCTCCGCCAGCGGCCGCAGGATCTCGCGGTTCGAGATCACCATGGTGATGTCCGCCTCAAGCTCCTCCGTCCGTGCCCGCCACAGCAGGTCCAGCACGCAGTTTGGCTCGCGCGTGCAGAGGATGGCGATGCGCGGCCGGTCCGCGCTGTAGGAGACGCGCCACTGCATGTCGAACTTGCTCGCGACCGCTGCCCCGAATCCCGCGGCCACCTCCTCCGCGGGCGTGCTCAGGCCGTTGAGGTCGTACTCGATGCGCATGAAGAACTGTGGGTTCTCGCCGTCCGTAGAGTGCTGATCGCCCTGCAGGATGTTCGCGCCGTGCCGGTACAGGTAGTCCGAGACGGCGGCCACGATCCCGGGCCGGTCCGGACACTGGACCAGTAGCCGCGCGCTGCCCTCGGCGGGGGAGTCGCTCATGGCCCGATCATACGTCCCCGGCGTCCCGGAAGGTGATTCATTTGTGCCATACCGCGAGGCGCTACTGGTACATGATGAGGTCCGGCACCTGCTCGATCGCCTGCACCTGCTCCGGCGTCATCACGGGCGTGTCCTGGTCAAAGAACAGCTTCAGCGCCGGCCGCTCCGAGGGCGCCGTCAGTGCGTACCAGTCGTAGTGCCGGAGCTTCAGGGCGGCGGTTCCGAACCCGTCCATATCGATCGACACCTCAACGCCCTCGACGTCCTCGACCAGGTCCCGGTCTCGCAGCATTCTCGCCGCGAACTGGTGCACCATCAGGATTTTCGGAGGGATTCCCTCCTCTTCCACCAGTGTCGCCAGGTAGTGCTGCACCTCGTTCACGTGTTCCGCGCCGATCCCCCCGATAGCGAGGCCCGGCCTCACGCCAAGGTGCTCGGTCGCGAACTCAGGGTCGATCGCCATATGCACGAACGGCTCGCGCAGGAACTCCTCGAGCAGCTTCACTTCCGTTAGCGGGTCACTCCAGCCGATCTGCACGTCCAGGAAGAGGATCATGTCCCGCTCACGGGCCGCCTCCACGTACTCGGCGATGCGGTCGGCCGGCAGCCGGTACAGCCAGGTACCGTCAGCGGTCGGGTACGCCTGTGCCACACCCGTGATCAGGTGGAAGGCGGGGATCACTTCCCGCGGGCCGTTGAGCCGGTCGTACCGGGCCGCCCAGATCGCGACCTCGTTGGCGACTTCCGCCGGCGTTCCGTGGCCCAGCACGCCCATCGCCGCCACATCCGGATAGCCGTAGAACGAGACTATCTGGGCGTTCTCGAACACCGACTCGACCGTCGGCGGTCGCGGGAACGTCCAGGCCCGTTCGGTGTCGGAGACGATCAGGTACTGCCCGCCCGGTGAGAAGTGCGTCAGGCCGCCCAGCAGCGGGGCTACCCCTGTACCCCACGCCCGCGTCGGGAGGATATGTCCCTCCGCGAACGACCAGACGGACAGACCAGGAACGGTGCCGTCGGGGCCACGCTCCCAGTTCACCCAGCCCAGCGCTCGTCCGGCGAACGCCTCGCGCAATTCAAGGCGTGGCCCGCTCCACTCCACCCAGGTAGCCCCCTCGCGGAGCATCACGTCGCACTGCGGAATAGCGTCGATACCACTGATCGGGATCGATTCGGACCAGCCCAGCGAGGTCGACGTGATCTCCACGGTGGCATCGTGGCCGTGGCAGATGTAGGCGCGCTCGCCGTCGATGCGCAGCGGAGTTTCTGAGTCCACATCGTGCCCGGAGCTGCCTCCGCCGGGCAGGCGCAGGTTGATCTCGGTCGGGAGGTCACAGGCGATCTCGATGGAGAGCGGCGTGCTCAGCGGGACGCTTTCCGTTGAGGTCCCGCGTGCTGCCGCCACCGTGCCGTCGTAGGCCGCTTCCGCTGTCACCTGGCAGGCGGCGTCTGCAGCGGCTGCGGAGTTGTCCGCGGTCACCCAGAAAGCGAGTGCCAGAACACCCGCCAGCGCCACACCTAGCTTGGTCAAGAATGCAGGCATCGTCGGGACACCTCCGGAGCAGCCACCAATCCCGTCAGTAAGATATTAGCAAAGTGCTTATGCATTTGGCTATTTCTTAACGCAAGGAAGTGCGGACGTTCCATCTCCTCTCTTCCAGCGTGCCCTACCAGGGCTCCGCTTGCCTTTACGAACGGGCGGCTTTCCGGGACTCTCCTGCGCCGGCCGACCTTTCCTCCACCGGGCACGGCCTCCCTCGCCCAATAGAATCGGCGGGTAGGCCCACGGGGCATCCGGAGGCGTTCCATGACCGCAGCAGCTCACACTCCCGCCGTTCACCAGCGACTCGGCCGCGGCGCGACCAGAAAGGTCATGCGGGGAGCCGTGCTCCTCCTTCCCCTCATGGTTACGTTCTGGCTGATCCAGTTCGCCTTCCAGACCATGGACGGCCTGCTACAGCCCATCATCTCCGCCATCGCCGGCCACGAGATTCCCGGCCTCAGCTTCGCCATCATCATCGTGGCGCTCTTCATCGTCGGCGCCCTCAGCTCAAGCCTCCTCTTCCGCACGCCGGGCTACCTCATCGAACGCGGCATCATCGCCATGCCGGGCGTCGGCGCCGTTTACAGCACAACCAAGAAGCTCCTTCCGGGCTCCGACCCGGGCGCCAGGGCTCCGACAGGCTTCGATACCGTTGTCCGAATCGAATACCCCCGCAAGGGCGTGTGGTCCGTCGGCTTCCTGATGAGCTTCATCGAAGACGAGGCAGGGTCGAAGGTCGGGGTCGTCTACATGCCCTCGACGCCCATGCCTCAGTCCGGCTGGCTCGTCCAGCTCCCCGTCGACGACATCGAAGTGACGGACTGGAGCTCCGCCCAGGCCATGCAGTACATCGTCTCCGCCGGGGTCAGCTGCCCCGACACCATGACCATGAGTGCGCTCGAGTCGCCGGCATGAGGCTGGTTGTGAGGATGGTCCTCCACGCCCTCATCTTCCTCGTTGCGGCAATCGTCTTCTTCCTCGGGCTCGGCATCGGCCTCTCGCAGAACCCGGCCATCGGCACCCTTCTCTGGCTCGTCGCCGCCGGCATCGCGGTCACGAACGCCATCTGGATGACACGGCGTCGCCGGTAGGGCCCCGCCGCCCTTCCGCCCCTCCCGTTCCTGTACCATCGCCCCCGCCGCCGCAGGCACGCGGCGAGGAGGGCTGACATGGCAGACGAGCTGCGTATCCAGGTCATGAACGGCGGTCCCTACGTCGTCTCCGGCGGGGTGCCTCTCAAGGAGATGGCCCCTGTCCAGACACTCAACGGTGAGAACGTCGACTGGCACGTCCTCCGCGAGATCGACGAGTCACGCGACATGTACGCCCTCTGCCGTTGCGGCCGCTCCAACGACAAGCCCTACTGCGACGGCTCCCACGCCAGCGAACCCTGGCCCGAGGCCGAGACCGCCGACCGCCGCCCGATGGCCGACCGCGCCAACCGCATCGAGGGCGCCGCCGGCGTCATGCTCGATGACGAGTCGGTCTGTATTGGCGCGGGCTTCTGCGGCACGAAGACCACCAGCGCCTGGGACCTCATCGACGAAGAAGGCGACGAGGCCCGTGAGCGCGTCACGGCAATGGTCGGACGCTGCCCCACCGGCCGCCTCGCCATCATCCCCGCGGGCGAGGAAGGGCTCGTCGAGCCCGCCCTCGGCGCCGAGATCGCAGTCGTCCCGGGCGGCCCCCTCTGGGTACGCGGCGGCGTCAACGTCGAGAGCGCCGATGGCACCCCCTGGGAGGTCCAGAACCGCCGCACGCTGTGTCGCTGCGGCGCGTCCAACAACAAGCCCTTCTGCGACGGCGCCCACAGCGACCTGCACTTCGACGAGCGCTAGCCCGGAGCTTCAACCTCGCTCAAGGAGCGCGCGAAGTCGAAGGCGGCGCTCGCGGCCCGCCAGAACCGCTCGTCAGCGGTCCAGTATTCGCACTCGAGCGCTTCCGCCAGCGCCAGGTAGTGAGAGTCGTACGCCGCGCCCTGGCCGAGTTCGCTGGCCAGCTCCAGCGCGCGTGTGTGCAGAAGCAGCGGCTCGCCAAACTCAAAGTCGGAGAAGAGGTCCTCGGCGAGGGCCGCAGCCTCACGGGCAGCCAGTTCGCCTCGCACCACGCGTCGATGGAGGGCGTTCGTCACCTCGAACCGGAAGAGTTGCGGGGCCGCGAGCTGCCGCTCCTCGCGATCCCAGATCGCAAGCCGGGCGTGCGCGTGCGGGGAGTTCTCTTCCCTCAATAACCACTTGATCGCCAAACTCGCGTCAACGACGACGTAGCCGCTCAAGGGCGAGGCTTCTTGGTGGCGTCCAGTTGGGCGTCGCGGATCTCACGGGCCTCCCTGATGAACTCGACCGAGTCTCCGGGCAGCACGCGGTCCCCGAAGTACTTCTGGCGGAGGGCCGCGAAGTGCTCTGCGCGCGAGAACCGCGAGACCTCCCCGAGTGTCTCCGCACCCTCGTCCTCTGCGAGCTCTCTCTCGATCGCGGTCTGGCAGTACTCGCGCATGCTGATGCCTTTGAGGGCCGCGACCGCCTTCAGCCGCCGCTGCAGGGGCGCGTCAAGGTCCAGGGTGAGCCGCTTCCTCTCGACTGACTTCGCCATGCCGTCACTCCGCAGGCCCGTTCGGCCACCTACACATTTGCGGAAATACTGAAATACGTCAAGGTGCGCCGAGAAGGTGTTCCGAGGGCTGAAGGAGCTGCTCGAAGCGGCTGCTAGCCCAGCAGCCGCTTCATCGTGGCGCCGATCTCCGCCGGTGAATCCGAGACCACGGCGCCCGCCGCTCGCAGCGCGGCCTTTTTGTTCTCGGCCTTGCCGTCCTCGCCCGAGATGATCGCGCCTGCGTGACCCATCCGCCGCCCAGGAGGCGCTGTCGCCCCCGCGATGAACGCCACCACCGGCTTACGCACGTGCTCCTTGATGTACGCCGCCGCGTCCTGCTCGGCGCTCCCGCCGATCTCACCGACCATCACGATCGCGTCCGTGTCCGGATCCTCGTTCAGCAGTCGGATCGCGTCGCGCTGGGGCGTCCCGATGATCGGGTCGCCGCCCACGCCGATGCACGTGCTCTGGCCGAGTCCCTCGGCCGTCAGCTGCGCCACCACCTCGTAGACCAGCGTCCCCGAGCGGCTCACTACGCCCACGCGTCCTGGCAGGAACACGTCCCCCGGCATGATGCCCACGCGCGTCTGCGTCCCCGGCGTGATCACGCCCGGGCAGTTCGGCCCGATCAGCATCGTTGGGCCTTCTTTCAGCGCCTGCTTCACGCGCACCATGTCCATCACGGGGATGCCCTCCGTGATGCACACCGCCAGCGGCACTGCCGAGGACGCCGCCTCCAGGATCGCGTCCGCCGCGAACGGGGCCGGCACGAAGATGATGCTCACGTTGGCGCCCGTCTCTCGTACCGCTGCGTCCACCGTGGGGAAGATGGGAACCCCGTCCTGCTCCTCGCCGCCGCGCCGCGGGTGTACCGCCGCCACCACGTTCGTCCCGTAGGCGATCGATCGGCGCATGTGGTTCGCGCCCTCCGTGCCGATCCCCTGAACCATCAGTCGCGTGTTCTCGTCGAGAAGGACGCTCATCGAAGCTCCCGCGCGCGCCGCGCCGCCGAAATACGCCCGCGCGCTCCCTCGGTGGTCGCGGGCCTCCGCATTCTAGCCGCGCCTCCCGATGGCGCTAGCGGGAGGCGCCCTCCGGCTCCCAGCCGCCGCCGCTGCTACGATTACGCACCGACCACCGGTCACCAACCACCGACCACTGGAGATCCCCATGGCCACGGCTCTCGACGGTATCAAGGTCCTCGACCTCTCCCGCCTCGCTCCCGGTCCCTACTGTTCCATGCTCCTCGCCGACTTCGGCGCCGACGTCACCCTCGTCGAGGCCGTCCCCGGCGTGAACGCCAAGCTCGCCGGCCCCGCCGCCGACCCCGAGGCCGCCAAGCGCGCCGCCGCCTACAACGCCCTCGGCCGCGGCAAGCGCTCGATCGCCCTCAACCTCAAGAACGAGGCCGCCCGCGACATCTTCTACGAGCTCGTCAAGGGCGCCGACGTCGTTCTCGAGGGCTTCCGGCCCGGCGTGGTGAACCGCCTTGGCGTCGACTACGAGACCCTCTCCGCCATCAACCCCCGCATCGTCTACTGCTCCCTCTCCGGCTTCGGCCAAACCGGCCCCTACAGCAACCTCGTCGGCCACGACATCAACTACATCTCCATCGGCGGCGCCCTCGGAGTCATCGGCCGCCCCGGCGCCGCCCCCGCCATCCCCGTCAACCTGCTCGCCGATTTCGCCGGAGGCGGACTCATGGCCGCCTTCGCCATCTGCGCCGCCCTCCTCGCCCGCGAGCACACCGGCCGCGGCCAGACGGTTGACATCGCCATGAGCGACGGCGTTCTCTCCCTCATGACCAGCGCCATGACCGGCTTCTTCTCGACGGGTACGCCCCTCCGCCCCGGCGAGGGCTTCCTCACCGGCGCCCGCCCCTGGTACGACACCTACCAGTGCGGCGATGGCCGCTGGTTCTCCATCGGCAGCATCGAGCCCCACTTCTACGAAGCGCTCTGCCGCGTCCTCGGCGCCGACGAGTTCCTCGGCAGGCAGCACGACGAGTCTGCCTGGCCCGCCATGCGCGAGCGCTTCGAGGCCGTTTTCGCCACGAAGACGGCCGACGAGTGGATGGCGATCATGTCCGAACACGACATCTGCGCTTCGCCCGTCCTCGAGCAGGAGAACATCGTTACCGACCCCCACAACGTCGCCCGCGACATGATCGTCACCGTCGACACGCCCGCGGGACCGGTCCAGCAGGTCGGCGTCGGCCCGAAGCTCGGCGACACTCCCGGACGCGTGGAGCGAGGCGCGCCCCTCAACGGCGAACACACCGACGAGGTGCTTGCCTCCATCGGTTACGATGCCGAACGCATCGCCGCCCTCCGTGCGGAGGGCGCAATCGGCTAGCGCCCGCGCAAGCGAGGCGCAGCCGTCAAGGAGCACCCATGGAATACCGCGTCGTCGCCACCGACATCGAATTCGCCGAAGGTCCGCTTGAGCTGCCCGGAGGCGACATCCTCTACACCGAGATACGCGCCGGCACCCTCACCCGCGTCTCGCCCGACGGCTCCCGCAAGGAGACCTTCGCAACCACCGGCGGCGGCCCCAACGGCGCCGCCATCGGCCCGGATGGAGCCATCTACGTCACCCAGAACGGCGGCTTTCAGTGGTCCGAGAGCCGCACCTCAAGCGGCCAGCGCATGATTTCACCCGGTCCCCGCCCCGAGAGCGGCTACATCGGCGGCCAGATCCAGCGCGTCAGCGCCGACGGCTCCGAGGTCACGACCGTCTACTCCGAGTGCGACGGCGAGCCCCTGAAGGGCCCCAACGACCTTGTCTTCGACCGCGAGGGCAACTTCTACTTCACCGACCACGGCAAGCGCTACGGCCGTCAGCGCGACATCACCGGCGTGTTCTACGCCTCCCCGAAGGGCGATTTCATCCGCGAAATCATCTTCCCCCTCGAGGCCCCGAACGGCATCGGCCTCAGCCCCGACGAGCGCACGCTCTACGTCGCCGAGACCCCCACCGGCCGCCTCTGGGCCTTCGACATCACCGCCCCGGGCGAGATCGGCGAACGCCACGTCGTCGCCACCGTCCCCGGCGCATCGCCCCGCAACCACGCCATGTGCGACTCCATGTGCGTCGACGGCGACGGCAACATCCTCGTCGCCACCATCATCAACGGCGGCATCACCTCCATCTCCCCCGACGGCGCTAACGTCTGGCACGAGCCTCTCCCCGACCGCGTCACCACCAACGCCTGCTTCGCCGGCCCCGACCTGCGCACCCTGTACGTGACCATGGGCAGCATGGGCCAGCTCGTCGCCTTCGATGACTGGCCCGTGCGCGGCCACAGGCTCAACTTCCAGGCCGAGCCGAGCCCCGCGTGATCGTCGCCGGCGGCGCAACCCTCGCTGTCTGTGCCGTCGGCCTCGCCCTGCTGCGCCTGACCGTCGCGGCTCCACAGCACTGCCCGGAGATCACGCCCGAGTTGCTGGAGACGTCCGCCGCGGCTTCCGCGGAGTGGATCGAGATCGCCCAGTTCCCCGACGGCCGCTACGTCTACGAGTACAACGCCGACACCGACTCCTTCCCCGACGACTACAACGTCGTCCGCCACGCCGGCGTCACCATGTCGCTCTACCAGGCCGCCGCCCTCGGCGACCTCGCCCGCATCCCCGCAGCCGACCTCGGTACTGCCTGGATGCAGGCCAATCTCATCGAGCACGACGACTGGGTCGCCCTCCGCAACCCGGTCACCGGCCGCGTGAAGCTTGGCGCCAGCTCGCTCATGCTCGCCGGCCTCACCCAGCGCCGCCTCGCCACCGGCGACCCGGCATACGACGACCTGATGAAGCAGCTCGCCCGCTTCCTCGTCGTGATGCAGCTCCCCGACGGCGCCATGCTCAACTTCTGGGACCCCGGCACGGGCAAACCCGACCCCTCCGTCCGCTCGCGCTACGCCACCGGCGAGGCGCTCTGGGCCCTGGCCCAGATGCACCGACACTTCCCCGGCGAGGGTTGGGATGAGCCCTCCTGGCGCATCGCCGACTACCTCGCCCTCCACCGCGACGAAGTCGAGGAGCTCGACTTCCCGCCCTGGCCCGACCAGTGGGCCGCCTACAGCCTCTCCGAGATGGCCGACTGGCCCCTGAAGGAGCACCACATCGAGTACGCGCGCGCCCTCGCCGAGCGCTTCGGCTTCCTCATCCGGGTCGAATCCCAGCGCACCGGCGGCTTCATCAACGAGCCTTTCCACGGCAGGCTTACGCGCGCCGCCGGACTCGGAACCTGGGTCGAGGGCCTCACCTCGATGTGGCGCCTCGCGCGTACCGATGAGCGGCTCGCCGACCTCGAACCGGAGCTCGCCGAGCGCGCCATCTGCGGCGCCGGCATCCTCGCCAGCCGCCAGATCACGTTCAGGGAGAGCGCTGCCTGGCCCAACCCCGACCTCGCCGCCGGCGCCTGGTTCCGCGACGGCATCACGCGCATGGACGACCAGCAGCACGCCCTCTCCGGGCTTGCCCTCACAGAGGCTATCCTTGCCCGCCAGGAGGACACCCCATGAGCGGTCTGTGGATCACCATCCTCCTGATCTTCGCCTCCATAAACCCGCCCGCCGTCCTCGCCACCGTGAACAGGGCGGAGAAGGGCCGCCTCCAGCTGATACCGGCGGCCGTCGCCTTCCTCGTGGGCGCGGCCCTCCTCCTCGCCGCCACCTTCGCCGCCGACGCCTTCCTTGATGCCCTCCAGCTCGAACCCGAGACCTTCCGCATCTCCGCCGGCATCGTCATGGCCGTCACCGGAGTCGCCTTCATCCTCTTCGGCCCCTTCTCCTATCCCGTGGAACAGGACTGGAAGAGCGGCCTCTTCCCCCTCGCCTTCCCCCTCCTCGCCAGCCCCGCCGCCTTCGCCGCTGTCCTCACCCGCTCCGCCGACAAGGGCGAACCGCAGGTGGTGCTCGCGACCCTCATTGTCGTCGCCGCCGTTGCCGTGGGAGTGGCACTGGTCTCGGGACGCGACTCGCCCATCCCGGGCGTCCTCGCGCGCCTCATCGGCGCCGTCCTCATCTTCCGTGCCGTGGGACTCGTCATCGACGGGATTCGCTCCGTCTAGCTCCGGGGAAGGAGGACCCCGTGCCCGAACTCGACCAGTCCGCCCTCCAGCGCGCGCTCGACGAGATCGAGCTCCGCAACCTCTACTTCCGCTACGCCCGCGGCGTCGACCGCCTCGACCCCGAGCTGCTGCGCTCCTGCTTCCACGAGGATGCCTACGTCACGACCCGCAACCGCGAGGTCCGCGACGACTTCGTCAAGAACGTCATGGTCGGACTCTCCCGCTTCAAGATGACCCAGCACGTCACCACCAACGTCTGGGTCGAGATCGACGGCGACACGGCGACGGGCGAGGCCTACGCCCAGGCCAACCACCGCGCCCCCGGCGAGAACGGCGAGCCCGACACCGACTACCGCTGGGGCGGCCGCTACGTCGACCGCTTCGAGCGCCGCGACGGCGTCTGGAAGTTCTCCGACCGCGTCGTCATCCACGACATGGACCGCGTCGTGAAGGTCACCGAGGTCTGGGGCCCGCCCGGCCTCGGCTTCACCGAGGGCTCTCACTCCACCGACGACATCGTCTACAGGGAATGGGGGAAGCAACCGCCCCCAGGAGGCACATCGTGACGTTCGAAGACCTCACCAGCCCCTACGACATCCCCTCTGGCGGCATCTTCCACTTCGCCATGGCCGTCCCCGACCTCCCGGCGGCGATGGACATGCTCGGCCCTGCCCTCAACGTCGACTGGACCTCGATCTGGTCCATGACCCGCAAGATGAACACCCCCGAAGGACCTACCACCGACGAGATGCAGGCCGTCTACACCCGCCAGGGTCCGCCCTACGTCGAGCTGGTGAGCGGCTACGGGAGCGGTTTCTTCGCCGCCGATCACGGGCCCCGCCTCCACCACGTGGGCTACATCGTCGACGACGTTCGCGCCGAGGCCGAGCGCCTGCAGGCGCTCGGCATGACCATCTGGGACCTCGGCCCCGGCTCCGCATTCGTCACGAACGACGCCGGCATGACCTTCGAGGTCATGGGACCGGGCATCCGCCAGACCCTCGATGAGTGGTTCTCCAGGCCCTCCGACTAGGGTCCGCAGCCGCTAACGGGCCTGTCGCGTAGCATCCGCACGCGATGCCCCGTCGCATCCTCATCAGCAACGACGACGGCCACGAGTCCCCCGGGCTGTGGGCCCTCGCCCGTGCCTGCCGCTCCCTCGACTGCGACGTCACCGTCGTCGTCCCCAACAAGAACCAGAGCGCCGTGGGCGGCAGCCTCACCCTCCGCCAGGAGCTGAACTGGGTCCGCATCGAGGATCCGCCCGTCCCCGGCGTCGATGCCTGGCATGTCAACGGTTCCCCCGCCTCCGCCGTCATCGTCGGCCTCAACGGCGTGCTCGACGAGGAGCCCGACCTGCTCGTCTCCGGCATCAACCGGGGCGCGAACATCGGCAACGACCTCACCGCCAGCGGCACCGTCGGCGCCGCCCTCCAGGGGCACTACCGCGGTATCACCTCCCTCGCCATCTCCTACGCGATGGACCCCCGCGCCGAAGGGATCGACTGGGACGCCGCCGAGCGCGTCGCCGCCATCTTCTGCCGCGAGGAGATCGAGGGCCGGCTGCCCAAATCCATCTTCCTCAACGTCAACATCCCCCTCGTCCCCTTCGACGAGATCAAGGGCATCCTCGTCACCCGCGTCGCCCGGCGCGGCTACTTCCACCTCGAGGTCCAGGGCGAGTCGAAGGGCTTCCTCACTCGCGGACCCTTCGAGCCCACCCCCCTCGACCCACCCCCCGGGACTGACATCTGGGCGATCATGCACAAGTACGTCAGCGTCAGCCCCCTCCAGGCCAATTTCACCGACCACCACGTCATCGACGCCCTCGGCGAGCGCTTCAACGCCGCCTGGAACGAGTGACGAAGGGCCCTCGGGCGTTGCGCTACACTCGAAGCTGACCAAATCCGGAGGACAGCCCCATGTCTGGCCACTCGAAATGGTCGACCATCAAGCGGAAGAAAGAAGCCGCCGATAACAAGCGCGGCGCCCTCTTCACGAAGCTTGCCAAGGAGCTCCAGCTCGCCGCCAAGGCTGGTGGTCCCGACCCCGACGCGAACTTCAAGCTGCGCCTCGCCGTCCAGCGCGCGAAGGCCGCCAACATGCCCAACGACAACATCACCCGCGCCATTGCCAAGGCAACCGGCGGCGGCGACAGCGACCAGCTCATCGAAGTCAGCTACGAAGGCTACGGACCCGGCGGAGCCGCCATCCTCGTCACCGCCGTCACCGACAACCGCAACCGCACCGTCGCCGCCATTCGCCACGAGTTCACGAGCGTCGGCGGCAGCCTTGGCGAGAACGGCTCCGTCGCCTGGCAGTTCAAGTCCCGAGGCGCGCTCTCTGTCCCAATTGACGGCCACGACGAGGACGAGATCGCCCTGGTCGCGATCGAGGCCGGCGCCGAGGACATCGAGACTTCCGACGGCGCCGTTGAGGTCCAGACCGCTCCAGGCGACCTCGAAGCCGTCCGCCAGGCCCTCACCGAAGCGGGGTACACCGTCGACCATGCCGACCTCTCGATGGTCCCCACCTCCACCATCGCCCTTGAGAAAAGCGTTGCCGGCCAGATCCTCCGCCTTCTCGACGGCCTCGAAGAGCTCGAGGACGTTCAGCGCGTCTACTCCAACGCCGACTTCGACGACGAGCTCCTCGCCCAGTACGCGAGCTAGCGCCACCCGCCCCTCGGCGCTCCCCGGCCCGCCGTCGTAGAGTGCGGGCATGCGGATCGCAGGCATCGACCCGGGCCTCAACGCGACCGGCTACGGCATCGTCGACGTCGACGGCGACCAGTGCCTCCACGTCGCCCACGGCGTCGTTCGTACCCGCTCCGCCGATAGCCTCGCCCGCCGCCTCGTCCTCATCCGCGACGGCCTGCGCAAGGTGTTCGCCCAGTGGTCACCCGAGGTCGGCGCCGTCGAGGCCTCGTTCGTCGGCTCCAACGCGCGCTCGGCCCTCGCCCTCGGGCACGCGCGCGCCGCCGCCATCCTCGCCCTCGCCGATTCCGCCCTCGAAGTGCACGAGTACGCCCCCGCCGTCATCAAGAACCAGGTGGGCGGCTACGGTCAGAGCGACAAGGCGCAGATCGCCAAGATGGTGGCGATGGAGCTCGGCCTGGCCGAACAGCCCAGCCCCTCGGATGCCGCCGACGCCCTCGCCGTGGCTATCACCCACTGGGCGCACACGCGGCTTGAGGGCCGGATCTAGTAGCGCCCGCCCAGCTTCCCGTGGTCCCAGCTGTAGACGCGCTCGGGCCGGACACGCACCGTTACTCGCTTCGCCGCCGCCGGGAGCGCCGCCTCGGGCGTATCCGTCGGGATCGGCAGCCCCCGGTACTTGTTCGCCACGACCGACATCACCTCGGCCGTCGTCTGGACGTCCGTATCCACCTCGGCGGTGCCCCGGATCACGAGCCCCCGCAGCTCCTCGTAGGCCTGGCCCGTCTCCAGCATCACGGAGATGTGCGGGTCACGCTGCAGGTTCAGGATCTTCTGGCTCTTCCCGAACGTCGTGAACGTGATGACGCCGTCGATCATCACGTACCACATCGGCGCCAGGTGCGGGAATCCCCCAGGGCCGTTGGTGGCCACCTGCAACGTCCAGCCCTCGTCCAGGAACTGCTCCTGCTCTTTGGCGGTCAGGGCGATTGATGCTCGGCGGCTGGGCATGTGGGGGACCCCTTTTGTAGCTGGTTGCCCAAGCCTACGCTCTGCCCCCGATCTGGCGCGATCGGCCGCCTACCCGCGCCGGAAGCGCCGTCGCCGGTTGCGGCCACCGGCCTGGCTGCGACCGTAGCGCACCGGGCCGCTCCGCCCCGCCACCTCCGCGAATGCCTCCAGCTCCTCGCTCTCCGACCCCACGAGCTCCCGCCGCAGCTCCACGATGCGGTCGCGCAACGCCGCCGCCTTCTCGAACTCGAGGTTCTTCGCCGCCCCCTTCATCTCCCGTTCCAGCTCCTTGATCGTCCGCAGCAGCTCGTCCGGCGGCATCCCCGCGGGAACGTCCGCGTCGTACTCCGCCGGCTCCTCCGCCACCTCCCGCACATGGTCCGTGATGTCCCGGATCGCCTTCGTAATCGTCTCCGCCTCCAGCCCGTGCTCGCGGTTGTAACTGTCCTGGATGCCCCGCCGCCGTTCCGTCTCGTCGATCGCCGTGCGCATGCTCGCCGTCACGTGGTCCGCGTACATCACGACGCGCCCCTCGATGTGCCGCGCCGCCCGCCCGATCGTCTGGATCAGCGACCGGTTCGAGCGCAGGTACCCCTCCTTGTCCGCATCGAGGATCGCCACGAGCGAAACCTCGGGCAGGTCCAGCCCCTCCCGCAGCAGGTTGATCCCCACCACCACGTCGTACACCCCCAGCCGCAGGTCCCGCAGGATCTCGACGCGGTCCAGCGTCTCCACCTCCGAGTGCAGGTAGTGCGTCTTCACGCCCATCTCCGTCAGGTAGTCCGCCAGGTCCTCCGCCATCTTCTTCGTCAGCGTCGTCACCAGCACGCGCTGGCCCTTCGCCGTCGTCGCATTGATCTCCGCCAGCAGGTCGTCGATCTGCCCGTCCGTTGAGCGCACCTCCACCACCGGGTCGAGCACGCCCGTCGGACGGATCACCTGCTGCGCCACCTGCGTCGACTGGTCCAGCTCGTACTGCGCCGGCGTCGCGCTCACGAAGATCGTCTGGTTGATGTGCTGGTCGAACTCCTCGAAGGTGAGCGGCCGGTTGTCGAGTGCGCTCGGCAGCCGGAACCCGAACTCCACCAGCGTCTCCTTGCGCGACCGGTCGCCGTAGAACTGCCCCTGCACCTGCGGCAGCGTGATGTGCGATTCGTCCACCACCAGCAGCCAGTCGTCCGGGAAGTAGTCGAGCAGGCACCACGGGGTCGAGCCCGCCGGGCGCACCTGCAGGTGTCGCGAGTAGTTCTCGATACCCGCGCAGTACCCCGTCTCGCGCAGCGTCTCCAGGTCGTAGTGGGTGCGCTCCTCCAGCCGCGCCGCCTCCAGGATCTTGCCCTGCTCCTTCAGGAAGGTGAGCTGATCGCCCAGCTCCGTCTCGATCGCCTTGAGCGCGTCATCGAGGTTGTCCTTGCTCGTCACGAAGTGCTTGGCCGGGAAGATCTCGATCGCTTCCCGCTCCGCCACGATCTCGCCCGTCAGCGGGTCGAGCTCGCTGATGCGCTCAACCTCGTTGTCCCAGAAGTCGATGCGGACCGCCAACTCCTCGTAGCTCGGCAGGATCGTGAGCGAGTCGCCCCGCATCCGGAACCGCCCCCGCACGACGTTCTGGTCGTTCCGCTCGTACTGCATCTCCACCATCCGCCGCAGCACGTCGCGACGCTCAAGCTGCTCCCCCACCTTCATCCTGAGGATGAACTCCTCGTAGCCGGAGGGCTCTCCCAGGCCGTAGATGCAGCTCACGCTCGCCACGATGATCACGTCGCGCCGCGTGAACAGCGACCGTGTGGCCGCATGCCGCAGCTTGTCGATCTCGTCGTTGATGTCTGCATCCTTGGCGATGTACGTGTCGCTCCGCGGGATGTACGCCTCCGGCTGGTAGTAGTCGTAGTAGCTGACGAAGTACTCCACCGAGTTCTCCGGGAAGAACTCCTTCAACTCGGCGCAGAGCTGCGCCGCCAGCGTCTTGTTGTGGGCCAGCACGAGCGTTGGCCGCCCCACTGCCTGCACCACGTTCGCGATCGTGAAGGTCTTCCCCGAGCCCGTCGCTCCCAGCAGCGTCTGGTAGCGATCGCCGCGCTGCAGCCCCTCGACCAGGGTGTCGATCGCCTGCGGCTGGTCGCCGGTCGGCTGGAAGTCGGCGCTCAGCTTGAAGGCGCGCTCCGTTGGGGAGGCCACGGAAACCATGGACGCCAGTGTAGCAGCGACCCTACCGGGCCTCGCCCAGCGTCACGTTGTCGATGAGCCGCACCGCCCCGAAGCGCACCGCCAGCGACAACATCGCCACCTCGTCCACCTCCCCCTCGACCTCCGCCAACGTCTCCGAGTCCGCGAGGGAGACGTAGTCCAGCTCCGCCAGCGGCTCCGCCCGCACCAGCTCCCGCACCCCCGACCGTAGCGCCTCTGCCGAGCGCACACCGTCCTCGAACTTCCGCTCCGCCTCCCGCAGCGCCCGCGAGAGCACGACCGCCGCCGGCCGCTGTTCCGGCGTCAGGTAGGCGTTGCGGCTGCTCATCGCCAGCCCGTCCGCCTCCCGCACCGTATCGCAGGCCACGATCTCGACCGGCAGGTCGAGGTCCCGCGCCAGCCGCCGGATGACGCGCAGTTGCTGGCCGTCCTTCCTCCCGAAGTAGGCGCGGTCCGGCTGCACGGCGTTCAGCAGCTTGGTCACCACCGTCGCGACCCCGCGGAAGTGGACCGGCCGCGATCCCCCCTCCAACCCCTGCGACACGCCCTCCACCGTCACGTAGGTCTGGTACCCCTCCGGGTACACCGCTTCAACGGCCGGCAGGTACACCGCATCGACGCCGATCTCCCGGAGCTGCCACAGATCCCCCTTTTCGTCCCGCGGGTACCGGTCCAGGTCTTCATTCGGCCCGAACTGCGTCGGGTTCACGAAGATGCTTGCCGCCGACGCCTCGTTCTCGGCCAGCGACCGCCGTACGAGCGACAGGTGCCCCTCGTGCAGGTACCCCATCGTGGGCGTCAGCCCGAGGCTGACCGGGTGCGCCCGCCGCCAGGCGCGCATCTCCCCCGGGGTCGTCAGGATTTCCATGCGTCGCCCCGTTACGGGACCGTCAGGCGGGCGTGCTCGCGCCCTGGCGAAGCTCCGTCAGCGTCTCCTCGGTCATCGGGAAGCTCTCCTCCTCGGTCGGGAACGCTCCCTCCTCGACCTCCGCGACGTACTCACGGATGGCCCCGCGGATCGCCTCGCCCAGCACGGCGTAGCGCTTCGCGTGGCGGAACTGCCGCTGGTCGTCGAACAGCCCTAGCAGGTCGTGCAGCACCTGCACCTGGCCGTCGCAGTCCACCCCCGCGCCAATGCCAATGGTGGGCACGCCGATGCGCTCCGTCACCATCTTTGCGAGTGGCGCCGGAACCGTCTCCAGCACGATCGCGAAGGCGCCCGCCTCCTCCAGCGCGCGCGCGTCGCCGATGATGCGCGCCGCCGCGGCCGGCGTCTTGCCCTGCACCTTGTGTCCGCCGAACTGGTTCACCGATTGCGGCGTCAGGCCCAGGTGCCCCATCACGGGGATTCCCGCCGACACCATCCTCCGTACGAGCGGCGCCATCTCGCTGCCGCCCTCAAGTTTCACTGCTCCCGCGCCCGCCTGAAGCAGGCGACCCGCGTTCTTGACCGCCTCGTCGGGGTTCGCCTGGTAGCTCATGAAGGGCATGTCCGCCACCACCAGGCAGCGCTCCGTGCCCCGCACCACCGCCTTCGTGTGGTGCAGCATGTCGTCCATCGTGACCGGCACCGTCGAGTCGTGGCCCAGCATCACCGTGCCGAGCGAGTCCCCGACGAGGATCACCGGCGCGCCGGCCTGCTCGACCAGCCGCGCCATCGCGTAGTCGTACGCCGTCAGCATCGCGAAGCGACGGTCCTCGCGCTTCCACTCAGCCAGCTTGTGAATCGAAAGGCGTCCCATCGGTCCCTCCGCTCGCGTCAGTGCCACGAAAAACGCCCTTGCCGGGTTCGGCAGGGCGCGGAACGGTAGAACCGGAAGCCAGGTACTGCTTGCTGGCCGCGGCTCGCCATCCGTACCGGCCCTGTGGGTCCAGGCGGACTAGAGCGTGCGTGGTCTCGTTTCCCAGGCTCGCCGTCCGCGAACGGATCGGCGGCATGCGGGATCGTCGCGACCCCGGAAACGCTTGTCAACCCCTCTTGCCGGAACCTTCGCGCCACTCCCGAGCCGACGGTACCCCCGCCAGCCCCTCCGCCAGCCTGACGCTCCGCACGACTGCCCGCTCGACCGTGAGCATCGCCATCAGCCCCAGCGTCGTGAGGTCGTGCGGCTCCGTCGCGACCTCGCCCGTCGTCAGCGCGAACACGGTGTCGCCGTCGCCGAGCGTGTGCGCGGGAACGATCGATCGCGCCAGCCCGTCGTGCCCGTGCACCGCGAGCCGCTGGACCCCTACGTGCTCGATGTCGGCGTTCGTCGCGATGCAGACGAGCGTCGTGTTCGTCCGGAACGAATCCGTTCCTCCGACCCGCTCGACCACGGCCTGCTCCGGCGTCCGCATATCCCCGCTGCCCTCCCCCCGCGGCCCTGCCACCAGCTCCCCCGTCTCCGGGTCGACGATCGCCCCCACCGAGTTCGTCACAGCCAGCGCCCCCACCACCAGCCCCCGCGGCCCCACCAGGCTCGCCGTCCCCAGACCTCCCTTGAGCTCCTGCTCGACACCCAGCAGCTTCGCCACCGTCGCGCCCGTCCCCGCCCCCACGCTCCCCTGCGCGACCCTCCTGCCCGTCGCTCGCGCCGCCGCCCGCTCCCCCTCGTCCGCCCCCGGGAACGCGTTCCGCCCCGTGGGCAGGTCGTAGATGGCGGCCGCCGTCACGATCGGGACCGGTCCCGCCTTCGTCTCCACCCCGACTCCCCGCCCCGCCAGCCAGCGCGCCACCCCCGCCGTGCTCGCGAGCCCGAACGCCGACCCGCCCGTCAGCACCACCGCGTGGCAGCGCCGGATCGCGTTCGCTCCCGAGAGCACCTCCGTCTCGTGCGTCGCGGGCGCCCCGCCCCGCACGTCCACCGCCCCCAGCGTGCTCTCCTCGCACAGGATGACCGTGCACCCCGTCGCCTGCCGCCGCGAGGTCCAGTGCCCGACGCGCACGCCCCGCACGTCGGTGATGGCGTCGCGCCTGCCGGGTGCGAGCGGCTCGACCGCGCTCACACCCGCTGCCCCAGCGAACGGCGCGCTCGCAGGTACGCCCCCAGGAGCCCTCGCGCCACCGAGCAGAGGTCGGCGATCAGGTCCGCCATTGCAACGGTGTCGTTCTCACCCGCGGCCAGCCGCACCTCCAGGCGCTCCCCCTCCGCATTCGTCCCCGTGATCGCGAGCTGGTCGATGGGCGCTGGCATCGCCAGCGAGTCCGCTGCCGTGCTCGCCTCGATCAGCGCGGGCAGCCACTCCGGGATCGGCAGCCCGCGCAGTTGCGCGGCGCTCTCGACCGCGCCCTCGTCCAGCGCCAGCCGCCGCACGACGCCTTCCGGCTCCGCCGTGCCCGCCAGCTGCGCCAGCGCCACCCACGCCTCCGCCCCCGGTAGCGGTCCCTGCAGGTGCTGCGCGATCGAGACCCGCCGGTCGTCGAGCGCCTCGAACACGGCCGTCAGCCGCAACGCTGCCTCGACGAGCTGCTCCGCCAGCATCCCCACCAGCGCCGGACGCTCGTACGGCGGCGCGAACGCGAGCGCCTTCAGCGCGGCGTCCGCCACCATCTGCGGCTTGCTCAGGACTGTGCGCTCGTACTCCTCGAGGAACCGGATCTCGGTCAGCCCCGCGACGTACGACTCTTCCGGCATGCCGGCATTCTAGCTCTTGGGGGAACGGCGTCTGCGTGGCCGCCGCTGGCAGCGCGGGCAGAAGTGCGTCCCCCGTCCCCCCACAACGGACCGCACGATCTCCACCCCGCACGCGTAGCACGGCTTCCCGTCGCGCCGGAACACCTGCACGTACATGTGCTGCCGCCCTGGGTCGCCCTGCGCGTCGACGTAGTCGCTGAAGCTCGCCCCCCGATTCTCGATCCCCCGCTCCAGCACCTCCCGACAGGCCACGTGCAACCGCGACACCGCCCCCCGCGATACCTCCCCCGCCGCCGTGTCCGGCCGGATGCGCGCCTGATACAGCGCCTCGTCGACGTAGATGTTCCCCAGCCCCGCGATCCGCCGCTGGTCGAGGAGCACCGCCTTCACGGGCGCCGTCCGCCCCGCCAGCAGCTTCCGCAGGAACGCCGCCGTGAACTCCTCGTCCAGGGGCTCCGGCCCCAGCTTCCCCACCACCTCCGCCGGGTCGTCGACGATGTCCCAGGTACCGAACTTGCGCAGGTCGCTCCACCGCAGCTCGTGTCCCCCGTCGAGCGCGACGCGCCCCCGCTCGTACTCGATCTCCGGGTCGTCCGCTTTCCGCCACACCAACCGGCCCGTCATGCGCAGGTGCGTCACGAACGTGCGGCCGTCGTCCATGCCGAACAGCAGGTACTTCCCCCGCCGCCCCAGCGAGACGAACCGCCGCCCTACCAGCCCCGCCCGCAGTCCGTCGATGGGCAGGTCCGTTAGCAGCTCGATCGTCCCTGGATCGACTTCCACCGCCGCCACCGTCCGCCCCACCACCAGCGGCTCCAGGTCGCGCCTGATCGTCTCGACTTCCGGCAGTTCCGGCACGGCCCTCAGCCTACCCGCGCCCCGGCCCGGCGTCGCGGCGGCGTAAGATCGCCCCGTGATCACCCACCTCTCCGGAACCCTCACCCACACGGACGTCGGCGAGCTCAGCGTCGAGATCGATGTCTCCGGCGTCCGCTACGAGGTGCTCGTCCCCGCCTTCCTCTGGCCCGAAATCCAGGAGACGACCGATTCCGCCGGTGAAGACGACCCCGATCCCCCGATCGCCCTGCATGTCCTCTACCACGCCACCGCCAATGTGCCTGTTCCCCTCCTCGTCGGCTTCCTCCGCCGCCCCGAGCGCGACTTCTTCCGCAAGTTCACCACGGTCGAGGGACTGGGCCCGACGAAGGCTGTCAAGGCCATGACCGTCTCCGTCAGCACCATCGCCCGCGCCATCGAACAGGAAGACCAGGCGGTCCTCACGCGCCTCCCCGGCATCGGCCCCCGTGTCGCCGGGAAGATCATCGCGACCCTGCGGGGCAAGGTCGTCGCCGAGGCCGCCCTCCAGGACAGTGGGCTCGACAGCCCCGTCGACCTCGACAGCCTCCGCCGCGACCGCGTCTCCCTCGACGCCGTCGAGGCGATCGCCGCGCTCGGCTACGCCCGCACGGAGGCCCGCCGCTGGGTCGATGAAGCCCTCACCGACGACCCCGACATCGCCACGGTCGAGGAGCTCACCCTGGCCGTCCTCCGCGCTCGCGGCGCCTGACCTGCCCCGTTCGCCCCTAACCTCCCTGCCCCGCTAGGATGGCCCGGTGACCGAGCCCCCTGCCGACCCAGAGAGCACCCCTCCCCCGGAGCAGCGGCCGGAACCAGCGTTTGAGGCTCCCCCGCAGGCCCCTCGCAGGACCGTTCGTCCTCCGCTGTGGCCCTATTTCCTGACTCCGATCGCCGTGCTCATCGGCGCCGCCGCTATCGTCGTCACGATCATCCTGCTCGACGACGACCCGCCTCCCGCCGAGCCCATCGGCCCCGCCCTGGAGTCTCTGTCCGAGGCGGTCGAGTCCCTCGCCGACGCTTCCGAGGACATGCGGGCTGCCGCCGAGGCCGCCCAACCCGCCGCCGCCCGCGATCCGGTCACCCTCCGCGGGACACTGGAGGGCTACGCCGCCGACCTCGACCTCGACGCCACGGCCTTCGGAGCGTGTCTCGGGGACTCGGCGACCCTCGACACGGTCGGCGATCAGCTCCAGCGCGGCCTCGACCTTGGTGTGAACGGCACGCCCGCCTTCTTCGTGAACAACAAGTACATCTCCGGGGCGCAGCCATCCGGGGTGTTCGCCGAGGTCATCGCCGCCGAGCTTGCGGGCAGCCCCACCACCATCGAGGAGTACTCGGAACCCATTCAGGTGCTTGCCAACCGCGAGCCCCCCGCCTTCGCCATCCTCGACCGGGCCCCGGACTTCTCGAATGCGCCCATCAAAGGCAGCCCCGACGCTACTGTCGTGATCGTCGAGTTCAGCGACTTCCAGTGCCCGTTCTGCCAGCGCTGGTACCTGAACACCCTTCCCGAAATCGAGCGGCAGATCGGCGACGATGTGGCGCTCGTCTTCCTCCACTTCCCCATCACGCAGCTCCACCCGAATGCCCCCACCGCCCACGCCGCCGCCGAGTGCGCCGGGGAGCAGGGCAAGTTCTGGGAGATGCACGACCTCCTCTTCGAAACGCAGGACGAGTGGTCGCGGCTCCCGAACCCGAACTAGCCGCCTCTACCCCGCCTCCTCCAGCCTCCCCTGGATGTGACGCACCACCCGCCCCGTGCGGTCGTACCCCGCGCTGCAGTGGACCAGCACCGGCTTCGGCAGCCGCCGGAACGACGCCCACGCCTCGTCGAGCTGCGCCGCCGTGTACGGCTCCGTAAGCCCGTCGCGGACACCCATGTGCGCCACCTCGAAGCCCGCCGTCCGGTAGCGCCCCAGCAATCCCTCTGGCAGCGCCTCCGCGTAGAGCGGCAGCTGGTCGTCACCGAGCAGGCAGATCACCGACCGCACGCCGGCCGCCTGCGCCTCCGCGATCCACGCCTCCACGACCGCGCGCGATACCGCCCGCTCCTCCCCCGGGACGTACCCGGGACGCGAGCTCACCGCCAGCTCACGCTCGATGATCCAGCTCACCATCGGCCCTACACGGCCCCCATCAACCCGAACGCCTCCGCGATCGCCTGCGCGGCCCGCCGCTCGTGCCCCGCCGCCCTCCGCAGCGCGTTCGCCGCCGCCTCCCGCAGCCCCGGATTCGCGACGTTCCCGTGTCCGCCCGCCGGGAACGGGAACAGCGTCAGCAGCGGCGAGAGCGCCTGCGTCACGTCGCGCACCGCCTCCTCCGCCCGACCCAGCGGCTCCGCCAGTGGCGGGACCGACTCCGCCAGGTCGCGCAGGAACGCCGCGCCGTCCATGCGCGCCGCCTGCAGCACCGCGAGCGTGTACGCGTTCCCCGCCCGGTCCACCTCGCCCGTCCCCTCGAGGGTGTCCGCCCACGCCTCCAGCGCCGCCGTCCCGCGCGGGTGCTCGCTCGCGCCCCCTTCGCCGGACAGTAGCTCCAGCGCCGTCTGCAGCGCCCCCAGCACCGCCAGCTCCGGGTCGGGGTCGCTCGGCCCCGTTGGCGCGAACAGCTCGATGATGCCCAGCGCGGGCGACGGCCAATCGCTCCAGGGGGCGAATCCCCCCAGCTCGCCCGACACTGCCGACTCCACGTGGAACCCGGCCCGCTCGTCGTCGTAGCCGGTCACGATCGCGAACTCGTGCACCTGCAGGTCGAATCCGATCAGGGGAATGCCCTCGTCCAGCCGCTCCCGCGCCCATCCCAGCGCCTCCTCCCGCGCCGCCGCCAGCTCCTCCCCCTGCGCCCGCCGCCCGAACCGCTCCCACGCCAGACCCGTGCGCGCGTACCGCTCCACCATCGCGCCCCAGTCCAGCTCGTGCGGGCCGTTCGGCAGCGCCGCGACTCCCCCCTCGCTGGCCAGGCACAGGTGCCACGCGTGCCCCGTCAGGCCCATCACGGCGTGACGGGGCAGCTCCAGCCCCTCCGCCGCCAGCACCCCTTCGAGCGCGCCCGCCGCCGTCGTCCAGTTCGGTCTCAGTGTGAGTTCGCCCACGGATCCATCCCCGCCAATCGCGGCCCGTTCTGCGGGCGACCGTAGAATACGCCCAACCCGCCCCGGAACGAGAGGCTACCCCATGGCCGTTACCTGGCAGACGACCACACTCCCCCACGGCCTGCGTGTCGTCACCACCCCCGTCCCCACCACCCAGGCGGCCACCGTCAGCCTCTTCGTCGGTGTCGGATCCCGCTCCGAGCCCCAGCGCCTGAACGGCATCACGCACTTCCTTGAGCACATGATCTTCAAGGGAACCGAGCGTCGTCCCAAGGCCAACATGATCGCCGAGGAGATCGAGGGCGCTGGCGGCACCCTCAACGCCTACACGAACAAGGAATACACCTGCTACTGGAACATCGTCCCCTACGACCGCCTCGAGACTGCAATCGACATAACCGCTGACATGCTCCTCCACTCCACCCTCTCTCAGGAGGAGATCGACCGCGAGCGTACCGTCGTCCAGCAGGAACTGAAGCGGAACCACGACAACCCCGGAAGCTGGGTGGGGCGCCTCCTCGGCGTCTCCGTCTACGGCGAGCAGCCCTGCGGCTGGGACGTTGGCGGCAGCGTCGAGCACGTCGATGGCATGAACCGCCCCGACTTCCTCGAGCACATGGAGGGCTGGTACCTCGGTCCGAACATGGTCCTCTCCGTCTCCGGGAACTGCACCCACGAGCAGGTCCTGGAACTGGCCGAACCCTGTTTCGCCGAAGTCGCCAGCGGTTTCCTCCCAGCCGTCACCCCCTACGACCCCGACACAAGCGGCCCCCGGGTCAGCATCGATTCCCGCGACATCGACCAGTGCAGCGTCATGCTCGGCATGCCCCTCTTCGGCCGCCACGACCCCCGCCGCTTCGCCCTCCGCATCCTCAACGACGTGCTCGGCTCCGGCATGTCCTCTCGGCTCTTCACCGAGGTGCGCGAGCGCCGCGGCCTCGCGTACTCCGTGCACTCAAGCTACGGCTACCTCGCCGATGCTGGGGTCTTCACCGTCTCCGCCGGCGTCAACCGCGAGAAGCTCTCCGAGACCATCGGCGTCTGCCTCGACGAGCTCCGCAAGCTCGTCGACGAGCCCGTCCCCGAGGACGAGCTGCGCCGCGCCAAGGACCACGCCATCGGCCGCTTCCGCCTCTCCCTCGAAACGGCCTTCTCCCTCGGCCAGCGCCACGGCGAGCACCTCCTCACGAAGGGCGAGGTCGAGACCATCGACGACTTCGTGGCCGGTCTCGAAGCGGTCGACGCCTCCCAGGTCCGCTCCCTCGCGACCGACATCTTCGTGAGCGACCGCATGCACTGCGCCGCCGTCGGCCCGGACCTGAGCGAGGACGAGATCGCGAACGCCCTGGGCTGCTAAAGCCCCAGCCCCGACTCCCACGCCTCGCGAACCTCGCCGAGGTCCGCGTCGACGGGTCCGAAGCGCAGGATGCCCTCGTCCGTCGTGACGCCCAGCCGTGTGGCTGGCACCCCCACTTCCTCCGCCAGCGCCGCCAGCCGCTCCCCCGCTTCCGGACGCGCGCTCACGATGATGCGCCCCTGTCCCTCGCCGAACAGCGCCGCGTCGATGCGCCCCTCCACCTCGACCTCCCCAGCGAAGCCGTAACCGCCAAGCAGGCAGCACTCCGCCAGCGCCACTACGAGCCCGCCGTCGCTGCAGTCGTGCGCGCTCAACAGCAGACCCGCGTCGTTCGCGCCCAGCACCAGGTCGTGCAGCCGCGCTTCCGCCTCGAGGTCGACCGTCGGCGTGCCGATGACGGCGCCGTGTACTGCCTCCAGGTACTCGCTCCCCGCGAGCGTTCGCGCGGCCTGCTCGACCGTCCCGCCCAGCAGCCAGACCTCCGTCCCCGCCCGCTCGAACGCCGCCCCCAGGTGCGCCTGCACGTCCTCCAGCACCCCCAGCATCCCGATCACCGGTGTCGGCCAGACCGGCGCCCCGCCACTCTCGTTGTAGAGGCTCACGTTGCCGCTCACGACGGGCGTCCCGAACGCCTCGCAGGCCGCGGAGATGCCGTCCACCGCCCCGGCCAGCGTCGCGTATACCTCAAGGTTCTCGGGCGCGCCGAAGTTGAGGCAGTCCGTCACCGCCACCGGCCGCGCGCCCGTGCAGACGACGTTCCGCGCCGCCTCCGCCACCGCGATGGCGCCGCCGTTGTGCGCGTCGAGCTGGCAGTAGCGGCCGTTCCCGTCCGTCGCCACGGCGATGCCCCGCGTCGTGCCCGACACCCGCAGCACCGCCGCGTCGCCCCCGGGCGCCACCACCGTGTTCGTCAGCACCTGGTGGTCGTACTGCCGGAACACCTCCGCCTTGCTCGCGAGGTTCGGCCGCTGGATCAGCGCCACGAGCGCTTCCGTCGCCGCCTCGGGACGCAGGTCCGGGAACGCTCCCGGATTGGCCTGGCTGCGCGCCAGCGCGTCCAGGCTGCGCTGCCCGTCGCGCGTGTAGGCCGGCGCCTCCGTCGCCACCTCGACCGGCACGCGCCCGACCTCCACCCCGTCTTCCCGCAGCACCACCTCGTCGCCGTCCGTCACCTGCCCGATCTCGATGCAGTCCACCTCCCAGCGCTCGAACAGCGCTGCCACGTCCGCCACGTGCTCCCGCTTCGCGATGACGAGCATTCGCTCCTGGCTCTCCGAGAGCATGACCTCATACGGCGTCATCCCCGACTCCCGGCGCGGCACGCACTCCAGGTTCAGCACCGCCCCCGCCTCGCCCCGCGCGCAGCACTCGAGCACCGAGCTCGTCAGCCCCGCCGCCCCTAGGTCCTGCAGCCCCACGATCCAGTCGCGATGCTCCGAGGCGAGCTCGAAACACGCCTCCATCAGCATCTTCTCCAGGAACGGGTTGCCCACCTGCACCGCCGGACGCATCTCCTCGAACCGCGCCTCCGGATCGGTGCGGCTCGCAAGCCCGCTCGCCCCGTGGATGCCGTCCCGGCCCGTGTCCGCGCCCACGAGCAGCAGTGCGTTCCCCTCGCCGCTCGCCGTCGCGCTCACGATCCCGTCCGCCCGCACCAGCCCCACGCACATCGCGTTCACGAGCGGGTTGCCGTTGTACGGCCCCCCGACCACCACCTCGCCCCCCACCGTGGGGATGCCGAGGCAGTTCCCGTACCCGCCGATGCCGCCCACTACCCCCTCGAACAGGTAGCGGTTGTTTCCCTCGTCCAGCGGCCCGAAGCGGAGCGAGTCCAGCAGCGCGATCGGGTACGCCCCCATCGCGAAGATGTCCCGCACGATGCCTCCCACGCCCGTCGCCGCCCCCTCGTACGGCTCGATCGCCGACGGGTGGTTGTGCGACTCGACCTTCATCACCACCGCCCAGCCGTCCCCGATGTCGACAGCCCCCGCGTTTTCCTCGCCCACGCGGGTCAGTACGCGGTCGCCCCCGCTCGGAAAGCGGCGCAGTAGAGGGCGGCTGTTCTTGTAGCCGCAGTGCTCGCTCCAGAGCGAGCCGAACATCCCCAGCTCGACCTCGTTTGGTTCGCGCCCCAGCCGCGCGACGAGGAGGTCGTACTCGTCGCGGCTCAGCGCGACCGCGTCCAGCGCCTCCTGCTCGACCGCCACAGCCCGATGCTACCGCCCCTCCCTCTCACGCGCGCGCTCCGCCTACGAGGTCACCTCGACGCGCGTTCCCGCTGCCTTGTCCCAGAGGCACTGCCGGTTCCCGTCCCACATGCACCAGAGCGCCGCCACCAGCCAGACCACCACCCCCGCCAGCGCGAGATCGACGCCTCCCTCCACTTCCATCGACAGCAGCAGCAGGTCAAGGAGGACGAATGCCACGACCTTGAGCAGCACGTCCCGGACGACCATCCGCCGCAGGCTCGCCGGCCGCCCCTCCCCATCGACGACGCGCATCCCCAGCAGCCGCTTCGCGGGCGTCTGTCCGCCTCGCCCCGTGCTCGCGAACCAGAACGCCCACCCAACCCCGAGCGTCAGCCCGAACAGCGCCATCTCAAGGACGTGACCGGAGAGCCGCTGCCCGCGGCTGGCCAGCACGATGGGCGTTTGCGAGGGAGCCTCGTCCGTCGCCAACGTTTCGCCCTGCGACCCGGGCCTACAGGTTCTCCAGCTCCCGAGCCCGCCGCTCTTCGTACTCCTCATCGGTCAGCAGACCGCGCGCGTGCAGGTCCTGCAGCGTCTCGAGGTTCTCGGCCGATCGTTCGGCGGAAGAGGTGCCCCTCATGCCGCCCGAGGTGTCTGCCTCAACAACGTACGTGCCGATCATTTTGTCCCAGAGGCACTGCCGGTTCGCATCCCAGGCGCACCAGAGCGCGGCAATCGCGAACGCGACCAGCGTGATCGCGCCTGCAAGCCCCGGGTTCACGGGGCTCAGCACAAGGTCCAGCACCACGAACACCGCCCACTTGGCGACGATCTCCCGGAGCAGCATCCACCCCAGCCCAGCTCGACTCCCGTCCTCGCGGACCACGTGCATGCCGAGCAGTTGCTTCCCCGGGTTCTGCCCCCGCTGTCCGACGACAAGGAGCCAGATCAGCCAGCCAATCCCGAGCGTGAACGCGAAGAGAACGATGTCGAGGACGTACGCCGCCAGTCGCCGTCCCTGGCTTGCCAGCTCCAGTTCGGGTCCTTCGGAAAACTCCGCTGCGACCGTCATGCGCCCTCCTACGTGAAGCTGAATGGCGGGTATTCGTCGACCAACAGGGCGCCGTAGGCGTTCACGCGCTCGGTCCAGACGGTGTACCCCAGGAGGAAGTTGTGAAGCCCCTCGGGGACCCGTCCGACGATCAGTGCGATCAGCCACGTCGCCAGAATCACGAAGGACGCGGCGAGGCCGAGGAACCACAGCACAATTCCGTGCGGAATGATGAGGATGGGCCGGAAAAAGGTCGTCAGCCGGTTGCGGTCTTCGCTTCGCTCCTCCACAACGAGCCGCGCGGGGTAGTCCCCCTCCTCCTCCAGAGAGAAAGGTGGGTAGCGACCGGTCAGAAGGGCGGCGTAGGCGCTGACGCGTGCCGTCCAGCGCGACACACCGATCGCGAACCGCAACATGCTCGCCGGATACCGCCCCACGAACACGATCGTGAACCACGCCAGCAGCGTCACCACGCCTAGCGCGATCCCCAGGAGCTCGATAATGATCACGTGCGGGATGACGAGCAGCCACCGGAACAGGATCGAGAGCCGGTTCTGGGCGGTCACCTCGTCGACTTCGAACTGAACCGGATAGCCCGTTGTCTCGGCTGTCATGGCGAGCCCCTTTCAGGCGACGAGGTTATGGGCCCCGACTCTAGTTGAAGCTGAACGGCGGGTACTCGTCGACCAGCAGGCCGGCGCAAACCCCCACACGGGTGCTCCAGCGGGTGTATCCCGCGATGAAGTTGTGCAGCCACTCGGGCAGTCCGCCGAGGACAGTCCCCCCGAGCCAGGCCACGATCGTGGCCAGCGAGACGACGATCCCGAGGATGGCAAGGACAATGAAGTGCGGAATGAGCATGATGATGCGCACCGGGAAGAAGCCTGTCAGCCGGTTCCGCCCCTCCACCTGCTGCTGCACATGCAGGCGGACGGGGTAGTCGGCCGCCTCGCCAAGCGTGAACGGCGGGTATTTGTCAGTGAGGAATCCGCCCGTCACCGAGATGTACGTCTCGAGGTCGGTGTTCAGCGTGCCCCCGTAGGCGCTGACCCGTGTGGACCAGCGGGCAAAGCCGGTCGAGAACCGAAGCAACCCCTCGGGGTAGCGGGCGGTGACGACGATCGAGAGCGATGCGAACAGCCAGACAAAGAACGCTGCGATTCCAAGGAAAGCAAGAATGATCCAGTGCGGGATCGCCAGGATCGGCCGGAAGAACACCGTTAGCCGGTTCTGCGAAGCCGCAGGGTCGATCTCCAGTTGAACCGGATACTCCGGGTCCATTGCCGTCATGGTTGTGCTCCTTTCAGACCGCGACTTCCGCCGCGGTTTCGACCAGTGATTGCCAGATGCGGTTCCCGTCCGCCCCGCCCGTCAGTTCCTCTCCCGCTCGTTCGGGGTGGGGCATCATCCCCACCACATTCCCGGCCTCGTTGCGGATGCCCGCGATGTTGCGGGCGCTCCCGTTCGGGTTCGAGTCCGGCGTGACCTCGCCCCGCTCGTCGCAGTAGCGGAACACCACCCGTCCTGCCGATTCCAGCTCGTCGAGCGTTGCGCGGTCGGCCTGGTAGTTCCCCTCGCCGTGGCTGATTGGAATGCGCAGCACTTCTCCCTCGCCGATGCCCGCCGTCCACGGCGTCTCCTCCCCCTCGCGACGCAGGTGGGTCCACTCGCAGCGGAAGCGCAGGCTCCGGTTCCGGATCAGCGCCCCCGGCAGCAGGCCGCTCTCGCAGAGCACCTGGAAGCCGTTGCAGATGCCGATAACCGGCAGCCCTGCGTTCGCAGCGCGCACCACCTCTTCCATGATCGGCGAGAAGCGCGCGATCGCCCCGCAGCGCAGGTAGTCCCCGTAGGAGAAGCCGCCCGGCAGAACCACCGCGTCGAACCCCGCCAGGGAGGTCTCGCGGTGCCACACGATCTCCGCTTCCTGCCCGAGCACGTTCGCGAGCACCTGCTCGGTATCGCGGTCGCTCCAGGTCCCCGGGAAACGCACGATAGCGAAGCGCATCAGTCCTCGAACGTCGGCCTGTGGGTGCCTGACCGCAGTATAGCAGCGCCCCTTGAATGCTCTGGCGGCCTACTCGTCGGCTGCCCGGATTGGGGGGGCCTCGGGGTCCGCCGGCGTTGGACCGACTAATGGCGCCGCCGTGTCCTGTGGCTCGTCCGGCGAGCCGGCCCGCTCAGGCGCGTCAGGGTATTCGATGCGCGGGTGGTAGACCGCCCGCAGGGTGCTCCGGAAGCTTGCCGCCACCACCTGCAGATCCCGCATCGTGATGTCGCATTCGTCCATTTGTCCTTCGGCCAGCCGCTCCGCAAACACGCCGTTCACGAGTTCGTCGATCTCCTCGTGCGTCTCCGGCTGGGTGGCCCGCACGAGCGCCTCGCACGAGTCCGCCAGCATCACGATGGCGTGTTCCTTCTCCTGCGGGCGTGGCCCCGGATAGCGGAAGTTCTCCTCCTCGGCATCGCCCCGCTCCAGCGCCTTGTGGAAGAAGAACTCCACCAGCCGTGTGCCGTGGTGCTGCGGAATGAAATCCCCCACGAGCGCTGGCAGCCGGCGCCGTCGTGCGATCTCCACACCGTCGAGCACATGGCCGTGGATGATCCTGGCGCTCGCTTCCGGGGAGAGGCTGTCGTGTGGACTTACCCCCCGGTCGATGTTGTTCTCCACGAAATACTCGGGACGCTCCATCTTGCCGATGTCGTGGTAGTACGCCCCGGCCCGCACCAGCAGTGAGTCCGCCCCGATGCGATTCGCTGCCTGCTCCGCCAGCGTGCCCACCAGCATGCTGTGGTGGAACGTCCCCGGCGCCTTCTCCTGCAACTCCTGCAGGATTGGGTGGCCGGCCTGCGCCAGCTCCATCAGCTGCATTCGCGTCGTGACCCGCAACGCCATCGAAAGGAGCACGTGCAGCCCGAGCCCGATCACGGCCGAGCCGCCTCCGGCAATGCCTGCCGCCATCGCCAGCCAGCCCAGTCCCTCCGTCTCCCGTTGCTCCGTCAGCAGCCAGAACGCCAGCAAGACCGCCCCCGTCGCCGCCGCCACCGCCACGCCCGCCGTGGCAAAGCGCCCCAGCCGTTCCGTCCGTTGCATCGCCGCCGCCCCCGCCAGACCGGCCGCCGCATACGCGATCACCAGCTCCAGTGGCTCGAGCGCGCTCGTGAATGCCGCCCCCGCGAGAGAAGGCGCCGTGGCCGCAATGAACCCCGCATAGAGCGCCACCACCACCGCCACCATCGCCCCGAATCGCGGCGCCGATACCGACGACACCACCACCGCCGCCGCTCCCACCGGCACGCTGTAGGCGAAGAACCGCCCCTCCGTGTCGGGGAGCAACTCCGGCAAGGCCACCCGCACGGCGACGAGCGTCCCCAGCACCGCCAGCAGCGTCATCAGGCCCCGGCGCTCGGCCGGCCGTTCGAATGGTTGCAGGCGGTAGAGGTAGACCCCCAGCACCGTCCCCAGGGCCGCCCCCATCAGCAGCCCCGCTCCCAGGTCGTAGTAGTCGAACCCCTCGCGAATGACCCCCGTCTCCCGCAGCGCCTCGATCACGACGGCGTCGAGCGTCTGCCCTTCCTCCGCGATCACCTCGCCCGTGGCGTAGGTCACCAACACCGGCTCCACCGCCGCTCGCGCCTCCTCCTGAAGCTCCTGCGTCGTTTCCAGGTCGAGCGCGACTGTCGGCGTCACGAACGCCTCGAGCAGTTCGCGAAGCGCCCCTTCCCCGTTCTGGAACGACGGCACGTTCCCTACCAGCAGGTACGCCTCGATGCGGTTGCGTTTGTCTTCCTCGCGGAGGGGCGAGTTCAGGATCGCGCGCACGCCCTCCACGGCCGATTGGCGCAAGTCCTCCAGGTCCCGCAGGGTCAGCGTCAGGAGCGTCGACCGGATCGCCTGTCCCAGGCCGATGCCTCCCGGCGACTCGCCGAGCGCCTCCAGCCGCTCGTCCGAGGAAAGCCCGGAACGCAGTCGTAACCGCGCCACCTCCTCAAAGAGCGTGTCCAGCAACGCCAGCTGCTGTGCCGGCACCTCTTCGAGCGAGGCCATCACCGGCTCGATGGTGGCTTCTGCCTCGTCCCTCGCCGCCCGTGTCAGTTCCTCCGAGACGTATTCGCTTTCGCGCACGGCGGCGAAGGCGCGCGGGGCGATGTCGCCCTCGTTGGGGGCGCTCTCGCCGGGAAGCAGCGGTATCGCCAGTGCGATCGCGCCGATGGCGATGATCACGCCAAAGGCAGCCGCGCCCCCGCGCGTAACGACCGGATCAGGACGGCGGCGGAGCATGAGGTGGCCTCGGATGATAGCAGAGCAACCCTGCCGTCCCGCCGCCGTGGCGCCCCGCGAGCCGGTATCGTTACGCGTCGAGCCGGCCCCCGAGCCGGCCAGTTTCCCCCCGAAGGGTGGACCGAATGGCGGACATCAACGAGGTAGTGGGGACGGCGCTCGAGGAGCTCATCGCTAGCGGTGTCGAGTCGGGACTGCAGGTCGCGGCCTACCACCACGGCGAGCTCGTCGTCGACGCCTGGGCCGGCCTGGCCGACGTTGAATCAGGCCGCCCGGTCGATGGCGGCACGCTCTTCACGTCGTTTTCGTGCACCAAGGGCGTCACCGCGACCGCGATCCACATGCTCGTCGAACGCGGTGTCATCGCCTACGACGAGCCCGTCGCCGCCTACTGGCCCGAATTCGCCCAGCGCGGGAAGCAGTACGCGACCATCCGCCACGCCCTCACCCACCGCGCTGGCGTCCCCCAGATGCCCGACGGCGTCACGCCCGAGCTGATGGCGGACTGGGACTACATGTGCGACGCCATCGCCGCCCTTGAGCCCCTCTGGGAGCCTGGAACCCGCACGGGCTACCACGCCTACACCTTCGGCTGGATCCTCGGCGAGATCATCCGGCGCGCCGACGGCCGGCCCATCAACCAGTTCGTCCAGGACGAGATATGCGCTCCCCTCGGCCTCGACGGCATTTTCATGGGCGTAAACGACGCCGCCGAGCCGCGCGTCGCCACGCTCGTCGACGGCCCCCGGCCCGACCTCCCGCCTGCCCCGCCGGACGCGCTCATCGCGCGCGCCATCCCCCCTGCCGTCGGCATCCTCGCCGAGCCTTACAACAACCCCCGCGTGCGCCGCGCCTCCCTCCCCGCCCACGGAGGACTCATGAGCGCCCGGTCCCTCGCCCGCATGTACGCCGCGCTCGGCAACGGCGGCGAGCTCGACGGTGTCCGCATCCTCCCCGAGGAGCGCGTCCGCACCGCCACCCGCTTCCAGACCGACGAGGTCGATATGGTCATCCAGCAGCCCGTGCGCAAGGCGCTGGGCTACTTCCAGACCGGTCCCATCACCGCCATGGGTCCCCGCACGACCACCTTCGGCCACCCGGGGGCCGGCGGCGCCATCGGCTTCGCCGACCCGGAGCACGAGTTCGCCTTCGCCCTCACCAAGAGCTCGCTCGTCGCCGGCGCCGAGCCTGGCCAAAGCGCCGCCGAGGTCATCGGCGCACTCGTGCGCCGCGAGCTGGGATTCCCCGATGAAGAGGCTGGCTAGCCCAGCAGACCCCGCACGATCTCGCTAATCACACGGCCGTCGGCCCGTCCCTGGAAGCGCTTGATCAGCACCGGCATCACCTTGCCGATATCCCGCGGTCCCGAGGCGCCCGTCTCCGCGATCGTGGCCTGCGCGGCCTCCTCGATCTCTTCGCGGCTCGCTTCCTCGGGCAGGTAGCCCGCGAACGCCTCCAGCTCCGCTTCCTCGCGCTCCACCAGGTCGTCGCGGCCGCCCTTGCGGAACTCCTCGATGCTCTCCCGCCGCTGCTTCACCTGCCGCTGCACGACGACCAGCAGGTCGCCCTCGGCAAGCTCGTCGCCCGCCTCGATCTCTGCGTTTTTGATCGCTGCTGTCAGCATGCGCAGCGCGGCCTTGCGCGGCTCGTCTTTCGCGAGCATGGCCGCGCGCAGGTCGCTCTGGATGCGCTCTTTCAGTTCTGCCACGGGAAGAGGGTTACCGGCCCGAGCGGGCTCGCGCTTCCGCCCGAAGCTGCTTCTTCCGCAACTTCCGCAGGCGCGCTGCTTCCTTCTTCTTGCGCTTCACGCTCGGCTTTTCGTAGTGCTGGCGCTTGCGCGTTTCGGAGAGGATGCCGTCTTGCTGCACGCGCTTGTTGAAGCGCTTCAGTGCAGACTCGAATGGCTCATCCTCGCCGATGATGATTTCAGCCACGTTGCTGGCTCACCACCCTTCGGGTGCGACTGCCGCCCGTCCGGACGGCGAGCGCTCACGGTACCACCCGCCGACCGCTCGCGAAAGCTGCGGCGTCAGCTTCCCCCGCCGCCCCGCGCCTCCCGCACGCGCGCATCCAGGATGCGCAGCCGTTCCTCCACCCAGATGGCCGGACGCTCGTTCCGGACGCTCGGCGACTCGATGTTGTAGCGGTCCTGCTTCATGCGCAGCGACCGCGCCGCGGCCGCGAACTCCCGCCTGCGCTCCGCGATGAGCGGCGCCAGCCGCTGCCACTCCCCCGTCGACCGTGCCCGCTCGACGAGCGTTCCGTGCTCCCCCTCGATATCGGCCAGCCGCTTCTTGTCGCCCTCGATCGTGCGCGCCAGCTCAAGCCACTCCGGCAGCGCCCCCGCGTTCCCGAGGATGTGGTGGGCCAACCACAGGTCACCCGCCAGCCGGTCCGCATCCCGCAGCTGGAGCGGCGCCCCCTCCCCCGGGAGCCCCGCGAGCACGCCCTCCTCGATCGCTTCGAGGATGCGGTTCTCGACCAGCTGCTCGAATCTCACCGGTTCCTCGCCCTGCCCTGCCTAGCAGAACGGGGCCACGCGGGCCCCGTCTCAATCGTCTCCGTTGGTGCAGGTCGCTAGTCGGCCGAGGGCAGAACCTTCGGCTGCATCAGCTCCATGTCGCGCTCGTCGCACTTCAGGTCGCAGTCGCCCGGCTTGATTACCAGCACCTCAATGCCGGTGTTCTCGTCCTTGTAGCGCTTCCCCAGTTGTACGGCCATCGCAAGTTCCCTCGTTACTTCTTCAGTTCGAGCGGCACGTCGCCGCACTTCAGGTCGCCGTCGCCGCCCTTCGTGACGATGAACTCAGCCTTGCACTTCGGGCAGAGATACCGTTTTCCCGTCTGCGCCGCCATCTCAGTCCCTCCTGTTGTCGACGAAGTTCCGGTCGGGTCCGGATCGTAGGCACGCCCCTTCGGAGCGTCAATGAAGCAGCCGTTACTCGGTGACGAACACGACCGCCAGCATGTCCGGGTGGTAGCTGCAGGTGATGCGGTACTCGCCCGGCGCATCGAAGGTGAACGTCCGCATGACGCCCACGCCCTCGAAGTCATCGCCCTGCTGCTGGCCGTCGATCTCGATGTTGTGGAGCCCCACCACGTTCTCGAACGTCACCGTTGTTCCCACGGCGACCTTCACGCCCGTCCGGTTCGGCTCGCCGGCTACGCCGTCGGCCACCACCGTCCAGTCGTTGTCGTTCGCGAGGATGAGGACGTCGGTCGAAACCGCGTTCGGCTCGTCGATGACAATCGGGTCCGCGCCGCTGATCGTGTTGAACGCGCTTGTCGAAACGGTGTGCTCGACGCAGGCCGTGCCCGGGTTGATCTCGTCCGACGGCGCCGCCCCCCACGCGTCGGCGGGGAAGTGCAGCGACTTGCCGATGGGCACCACCGCGTCCGCCGCCAGGCCGTTCGCCTCACCCAGCGAGGCCGCCGTCACGTTGCCGAAGCCCGAGGCCACCTGGGTCAGGTCGGCGCCCGCTACCACGTACGCGTTGATCGGCGGGAGCGCGATCCAGACTTCGGTCGAGACGTCTTCGCCCGCGCCCAGCTCGTTGTCCGACCGCAGCGTGCTTTCGCTCAGGCCATGGGCGCTGGCGATGGAGAGGACCGTGTCGCCGAACTGCACGATGTAGCCAGTGCCGTCGCGCAGCATGAGTTCCGTGCCCTCCGCGATGGCGGCGTCCTCGGCGAGCTCGTTGTCCTCCGCGAGTGCCAGCACGGGGATGTCGTGCGCTTCCGCGATGGAGAGGAGCGTATCGCCCGCCTGTGCGGTGTAGGACGTGCCGTCGGGCAGGAGCAGCTTGCGCTCACCCGTCAGCGGCGTGTCGTCGGCGATGTCGCCCACGATCGACAGCAGCAGCGGATTCAGCGAACGGATCTGCGACGGCGTGATGCCGTGCCGCTCTGCGATGCTCCCCAGTGTGTCTCCCGCGCTCACCCGGTAGGCCGCGCCTTCCGGCAGGCGCAGCGTTTGCCCCGGAAGCAGCCCGGTCGCGATGTTGTCCGCGGACGGGTTCAGCATCAGGGCCTCGTCGTCGCCCGAGTACGGAAGGTAGAAGTTCCCGCTCCCGTCCACCGCGTAGGTCAGCCCGTTCAGCTCGGCGATGAGGATGGCGCCCTCGACCTCGTTCGCTCCGATCCCGTGCGCCGCCGCAATCAGGGGCAGTGTGTCGCCCGTCACCGAGGCCGATGACTCGTGGTTCAGGTTGTGGGCGAACTCGACCGCCGCCAGCCAGCCGTGGTTCGTCGGATTGCCGTTTGCGTCGAACGTCTCTCCCTCGAGCGGCGCCGTCAGCAGCCGCACGAGGTGCTCAATCTGGTTCGCCGTCAGGCTGCCGCCGTTCGAATCGAGCCAGGCCGGCATCAGTGTGCCCGCCCGCCCGCAGATCAGCGTGCGCCTGATCAGGTCCTGGTTTTGCGAGAGCGCCAGCGGTTCCTGGTTCCGGAACGCGGCCTTGTTCAGCGTCAGGCCCACGCCGCCCTCGCCCCGGATGCCGTGGCAGGTGCGGCAGTTGTTCGCGTAGAGCAACGCCCCGCGCTCGATCGACTCGGCCTCGAAGAAGTCTGCCTGCCGCTCCGCGCGGATGGGCAGGTCGATTGCCGTGTACGCGGCGCAGCCCGCCACGCTGATAAACAGCAGCACCACGATCAGGAAGATTTGGCGCTGGGTGTTCAACGGGTCCTCCGCTGCCGGCTAGCCACTGTAGGGGACCGCCCGCTTCGGATTGGGAACCGCTCCGCCGCCGAGCGTCAGGCCGCGCGTGTTTACCGTGACCGAGCCGTCGGGATTGGTCGTCAGCAGGAACGTGTCCAGCGGGCGAGGCGCCGGTCCGAAGACTCGCACGCCCGCGCGCGAGTAGGTCGAGCCGTGGCAGGGGCAGCGGAACCACCCCTGGACACCAGGGAAGGCCACTTCCGCCCCGTCGAAGTCGCCCCGCCAGGGGACGGTGCAACCGAGGTGGGGGCACTTCCAGTAGAGCGCCAGCAGGCCCCCCGTGCCTCCCTGGTCGAGCACGTCGCCTTCGTTACCGTCCAGGTTCACCAGCCAGAACTTGCCTTCGGTGATGCGGACGGGCTCGGCGCCCGGCTCCGGGATCTGGATCTTGGGGACCGTCACCGGTCGCCCGAAGCCCTGCGGGCTGCGCAGGTTGAAGAAACCCAGGAAGAACGCGCTGAATGCGCCCAGGGCGAGCGTTAGGCCCGCGAAGGCGCTCACCCGCATGAACGAGCGCCGCGAGACCTTGCGCGCCTCTGCCTGCCGTGCTTGCTCTACCCGTTGCGCTGCCATCCGCTCGCTACTCCTGCCCCGGGATGCCTTCGAGCGTGCGCAGGTCCCACGGCCAGATTAGGTCCTGACCGGGCCCGCGGAAGGCTGTTCCGATAACCGTCAACATCAGGAAGACGCCCACGAACCCGCTCATCAGCGTGATCAGCGCGTCCCGGCGCGTATGCACCCAGTTGATCTTCCAGAAGAAGAAGATGAGCAGGCACGAGAACCCGACCATGAATCCCGTCGGGATGCCGATGTCCACCAGGAGCGTGGGCAGGTCGATCTTCTGGAAGGTCGTTACGCCCGCCCCCGGACCTTCGTCCAGGATCTTCAGGTTGAACCACAGGTAGGGAATCGAGTCCGCCCACCCGGGCCAGGGCACAACCGAGGGGTCCTTCAGCGCCGCCGAGCGCTCCAGGAACGCGAGCGTGCTGCCGCCGGAGAAGCCGAACCAGTCCTTGGCCCAGAGCGCCGCCTTGCCCGAGTTCCAGATGATGAGCGCCAGCGTGCCCCACAGGCCCACATTGAGTGAGACCACGGTGTTCTTCACCGAGTTTACGTCGGCGAACCAGCGCCCCTGTCCCTCGGTGGACCGGTCGAAGTACGGGAACACGATCAGGACGATCAGCCACACGGTCGGCACCACGATGCCGGCCAGCGCCGCGTTCATGTGCAGCAGTAGCTCCTGCAGGTTCAGCAGGTACCACGGCGCCTTTGCCGGGTCGTTCGTGACGTTCGCGTTCGCCTCGTCCAGGAGCGGAGCGTTCATCAGGTACGAGAGCAGGAAAAGCAGGACCGTGAACAGCATCGCCGAGATGAACTCGACGAAGACCAGATCGGGCCAGACCAGCACCTCCTCGTCGCGAGCGCGAGGAGTGGGTCGGGCGGCCGGCCGGGCGACGACGACGGTTGCCATGCGTTAGCTCACCCCGCCGCTACAGCGGCCGCGCCAGGCCGCCATCCCGGCGAATCCGCCAGAAGTGCACGGCCATGAAGATTGCTGCCAGCAGGGGCAGGCCGATGACGTGCAGTGTGTAGAAGCGAATCAGCGCGTCCGGACCCACCTCGAAGCCGCCGAGCAGCCAGAAGCGCGTCTTCGGGCCCAGCACTGGCGCCGAGCCGGCGATGTTCGTGCCCACCGTGATTGCCCAGAAAGCCAGCTGGTCCCACGGCAGCAGGTAGCCGGTGAAGCTCAGGAGGAAGGTGAGCACCAGCAGGACTACGCCCACCACCCAGTTGAATTCCCGCGGTGGCTTGTAGGCCCCCGTGTAGAAGACCCGCAGCATGTGCAGGAACACGAGGATCACCATCGCGTGCGCCATCCAGCGGTGCATGTTCCGCATCAGCTGCCCGAACTGCACGTTCGTCTGGATGTTCTGGATGTCCAGGTACGCCCGGTCCACGCTGGGCACGTAATAGAACATCAGCAGGATGCCCGTCACGGTCAGCCCCAGGAACATGAAGAAGGTGAGCCCGCCCAGGCAGTAGGTGTGCGTGATCTTTACGTGCGTGCGGTGGATGCGGGTGGGATGCAGGTGGAGGAACACGTTCGTCGCGACCACCAGCATCTGGTTGCGCGGGGTGTTCGGGTAACCCGTGCGGAAGATCGACCGCCACACGTAGTTGTGGAAGAGCTTGTCGTAGATCAGGTCGCCGAGAGTCGGTTGGGTGGGCTGCTCCACGGCCATGCGTTACCGCTCCCACCACTTGCCGAACAGAACCATGATGCCAAGGCCCAGGAACATCGTGATGAACACGAAAACCAGCTCGAGGAATTCGCCAACTTCCACGGCCCAGCGCCCTCTCTGTTCCACGCCAGCAGGCCCTCTTTGGCCGCGGCGACTTTGTGAATCCTGTAGCAAGCGAGTTATACCCTGCCCCTCTAGGGGGGTCAAACCTGAGCGCCCTCCCGAGGCACACCCTGAACGCCCGCCGCTTCCCTTACAGGCGCAGCCCGAAACGAAGCCTCACCAGCCCCCGAAGATCCTCCAGCGCCGTGCTGATGATGTGCACCTTCGTGTCCGGATCCTCCACCCAGCGAACCGGCAGTTCCCCCACCCGAAATCCCTGTTGCTGCGCCCGGATCAGGAGCTCCGTATCGAAGAACCAGGCGCGGTCCTCGATCCCTTGTACCACTGCGTCCACGGCCTTCCGGCTCACCGCCTTGAACCCGCACTGCGCGTCCGTGATCCGCAGCCGCGGGAAGAACGCCCGGATGATGAGCACGTAGCTCCGCGAGATCACCTCGCGCTTGAGCGAACGCTCCGTCGCCGACCCGCGCGCCAGCCGCGAACCGCTCACCACGTCGTAGCCGCCTTCCGCCACCATCCCGACCAGCTCCGGCAGGTGTGTCAGGTCCGTGCTCAAGTCCACGTCCATGTAGGAGACCACGTCCGCCTTGCTGCCCAGCCACGCCTCCCGAAGCGCGATCCCGCGTCCCTTGATAGTGAGCACGAGCGCCTGCACGCGTGCGTGCTCGGCATCCAGCTGGCGCGCCAGCTCGCTCGTCCCGTCGTTCGAGCCGTTGTCCGCGATCACCAGGCGCCAGTTGTAACCGGGATGCTCCTCGAACAGCGCGAGCGTTCGCTCCACGCTCTCCCGCAGCACCGAGACCTCGTTGTAGCAGGGGATGACCACGTCCACCGTCGTGCGACCGCCACCCCGCTCGGTCACGGGGCCGCTCCCTGGTCGTCGATCACGAATCCGGCGTGTCGCAGCTTGATGCTCACGCCGTCCTCCGGGCCCGCTTCGGGAAAGGGGTTACTCCGGGCGCAGGGCCGCCAGCCGGCGCTTGGTGCGGTCGGCGCGCCCTGTGGGGATGGCGCCCTTCCGCGCCGCCCGGTCCAGCACCGAGTACGCGTGACTCAGCGCCTCCTGGTAGGCATCGCCGTCGCCCGCAGCCGCGGCCTCGCGGGCTGCACGCACCGCCGTCCGCGACTCGGACCGGTTCGGCCGGTTCCGGGCCCGGCGCTTGAGCGACTGCCGCCAGCGCTTCATCGCTGATTGCTTCGTAGCCATGGACGCCGATCGTAGGCGCGCCTCCGGCTCCGCGCAAAGCCAAACCCCTACTTGCCCCGTTTCCAATGCTCTCGTATTCTGAATTTGCACTGGAACGAAGCCCGGCATCCTGCCGAAGCGCTCACCAGGCACACCTCAGAGTTCGAGGTCGCTCTGCAACCCATACCGCCCGTCCTGACGAGCGCCGCTCGCAGCGGGCAACAGGATCGTTGCCATCACACGCGCACCAGAATCCCCGCCGGCTGAAGAAGCCAACACTCCCTCCGAGCGAGAGGACACTGTCCCCACGCTCAACATCTCTGAGCTCGAGGGCAGCACTCGTGGCGAGCTGATTAGCCTTGCCCGCGACCTCGGCGTCAGCAACGCCACCACCCTGCGCAAGCGCGACCTCATCTTCCGCTTGCTCCAGACCCAGGCCGAGCGCCGCGGCAACCTCTTCTCCGGCGGCTTCCTTGAGGTCTCGGACGACGGCAACTACGGCTTCCTCCGTGGCGAGTCCCTCCTGCCAGGGCCCCACGACATCTACGTCTCCCAGTCCAACCTCCGGCGCTTCGCGCTCCGCCCCGGCGACTACGTCACCGGCCAGATTCGCGCCCCGCGCGACAACGAGAAGTACTACGGTCTCCTCAAGGTCGAGGCCGTCAACGGGATCGACCCCGAGGCCGCCAAGCGGCGTCCCTTCTTCGAGAACCTGACGGCGGTCTTCCCCAACGAGCAGCTTCGCCTCGAGACCACCTCCGACAACCTCACCCACCGCCTCATCGACCTCATCGCCCCCATCGGCCGCGGTCAGCGCGCCCTCATCGTCTCGCCCCCCAAGGCCGGCAAGACGATGCTCCTCCAGAACATCGCCAACGGCATCACCACCAACCACCCCGACGTCCACCTCATGGTCGTGCTCATCGGCGAGCGCCCCGAAGAGGTCACCGATATGCGTCGCAGCGTGCGTGGCGAGGTCGCCAGCAGCACCTTCGACGAGCCCGTCGAGGACCACACCCGCGTCGCCGAGATGGCCTTCGAGCGCGCCAAGCGCCTCGTGGAGGGCGGCCAGGACGTCGTCATCCTCATGGATTCCATCACGCGCGCCACGCGTGCCTACAACCTGGCCCTGCCCCCCAGCGGCCGCACCCTCACCGGTGGTGTCGACCCCGTCGCCCTCTACCCCCCCAAGCGCCTCTTCGGCGCGGCCCGCAAGTGCGAGGAGGGCGGCTCCCTCACGGTTATCGCCACCTGTCTCATCGATACCGGCAGCCGCATGGACGAGGTCATCTTCGAAGAGTTCAAGGGCACCGGGAACATGGAGCTCCGGCTCGACCGCAAGCTCGCCGAGCGCCGCTTCTATCCCGCCATCGATATCCAGGCCAGCTCCACTCGTCGCGAGGAGCTTCTCCTCGACGAGGGCACGCTCAAGGGCGTCTGGCTGGTCCGCCGCATGACGGCCATGATCTCCCAGAACTCCCCCAACTCCCTTGAGGCCACCGAGCGTCTGCTCGAGCGGCTCGGCCGGAGCGACACCAACGAGGAGTTCCTCTCCGGCCTCCGAACCGAGGTTTAGAGGCGGACGAAAACCCTCGCCAATCCTTGCTTTTCACAGCCGAGTGCGGCAGTTTAGGTCTTAACAATCCACGCGCTCGTGGGCGTGAGGGTCCGTCACGCCCGACACCACGGAGGGACTGGAGAACGTGCTGAGGGATTGGCTCCTGGACCTCCTGCATGGTCGCTCTTCTGCTCGCGCCCGCTCGCATGCCCACGGCCACCTTCCCCTTCGCACCGTCCTCCACCTGCTTGTCATCGGCATCGCCGCCCTGGCGGCGCTCCTCGCCGTCCGGCTCGTCTCCGAGGACGAGACCGCCCAGGTCTCCAGCATTCCGCCCGCCCCCCTCTCGGGCGTGCGCGCCATTGCTCCCACGGGCGAGTCGTTCCTCCGCCCCGGCGTCAGCCACGGCACGGTCGAGTCCCCCCTCAGGGCCGCACTCGCCACACCCCAGGTTCCCCTGCGTCCTACCGAGGACGTGGCGGAGGGAGAGACCATCTCTTATGGCGTCGGCCGCGCCACCGCCGCCGGCCAGGACGCCGGCTACGACGTCCGGGCGCTGACCGACCAGATCGACCCCGAGGAGCCGTACGTCATCTACGAGGTTCGCGGGGGCGACACGCTCGGCGAGATCGCTGAGACCTACAGCACCACCGTTGACAACATCCTGCTCAACAACGCCGAGGTCGTCGAAGGCGACTACATCCCCGTCGGCCAGGAGATCCTCGTCCCCCTCGGAAGCGTCCACGGCATCCTCTACCTCGTCGGCCACGCCGAGACGCTCAGCGGCATCATCGACCGGCACCTTGATGTCACGATCCAGGACGTCCTCGATCACCGCCCCAACAACCTCCTCAGCAGCGATGACATTAAGCCGGGCAGCTACATCCTCCTTCCCAACGCCAGGCTCAAACCGCCCCCCGTCCGCAGCCCCGATGGATGGATCATTACCCCGCCGCCGCCGGTGTCCCCCGGCCGATTCGGCCTGCCCCTGGCGTCCTGGGACTTCGTCAGCGACCTCTTTGGGACCGACCGCGGGGGCGGCCGCATCCATACCGGGATCGACCTCGCCCTCGGGTCGCAACCGGCGTCATCCGTCTACGCCGCCTGCGACGGCTGGGTGTCACGCGTCGAGTGGCTTACCTACAGCTACGGCTACTACGTCATCGTCGATTGCGGCGACGGCTGGACGACCCTCTACTCGCACTTCCGCGAGATCATCGTGAGGTGGGGTGATTCGGTGAGGAAAGGCGAGACCATCCTCGGCATCTCCGGCTCCACCGGCTTCAGCACCGGCGAGCACCTCCACTTCGAGATTCGCTACAACGGCCAGTACCTCGACCCCGCCGACTACCTGAACTTCTGGTAGGCCGTCCCTGCCCGCTCGCTTCCCCGTCCGCTAGTTGCCATCCGCTATCGACTGCACGATATCTCCCGGCCTCGTCTCCACCAGCCGTGCGATTACCACGTCGCGATGCACGTAGTACCCCGACCCGTCCGGCTCCGTTGGTATGAAGTCGCCTCCGCACGTAATGAGCGTGACCCACTCCTCGTCGGCCGGGCGCAGCAGTTCTTCGTTTTCCGCTTCGTGCGGCCAGATCAGGTCGTGCATGGGCATGTCCCCGGCCGCGTAGCGCCGCTGGAAGAACACCTCGTACACGTACTCGCGGCCGTCGTCCATCACCACGATCACGAGGTCGCCGTCTTCGAGCTCGGTGAGCGCGTAGAAAGGCCCTCGAATATTGTCCCGAGCCCAGTCCTTGTGAGCCGAGAACAGCGCGCTCGTTCCGAAGCCCGGCTTGTCGTAGATGTCGTACCAGCCGACGTTTCGGGGTCGGGGCACATCCAGCTTGTTCTGCCCCGGAATCTTCCCGATCGCCTCGATCGGCGCTTCCACTCCCAGCGAGGGGATGCGCATCAAGACCACTTCCCCGTCGTAGGGCGTTGCTTCCGCCCCCGCCGTCGGCTGTTCCGTGGGGGCTTCGGTGGGCGCCCCACTGGGCGATGCCGTTGGCGTTGCGGTCCGCGCCGCCGTGGGTGTCTCCGGCACTTGCTCCGGCTCGGCCGGCACGTCGATCGCCGCGCACCCTGCTCCTGTGAGGGCAACCACGGCTGCCAGCACCCACGCTCCCGCCGCCCGGCTCCGGCGGCCCATGGCCCGTTCCGCGAACCCCCGCATGGTTGTCAGCTTACCGCCGGTCGTCTTCGAGTGTCCCTACAGCCGGCGGAGGGATCGTCTCGACGAGCCTGCCGATCACGACGTCCCGGTGGAGGTAGTAGCCCGCCCCGCCCGGGGTCCTCTCCACGAAGTCGCCACCGCAGGTGTACAGCGTGATCCACTCCTCGGTCTCGGGCCGCAGCAACTCCGGGTTCCTCGCCTTGTGCGGCCAGATCAGGTCGTACATCGGGATGTCCTCCCTGGTGTAGCGCCGCTGAAAAAACACCTCGTACACGTACTCGCGGCCGTCATCCATCACCACCACGATCTGGTCGCCGTCCCGCAGCTCCGTCAGGGCATAGAACGGACCTTTCTTGTTGGGCCAGTAGTCCTTGTGCGCCGAGTAGAGGGAGCTCGTTCCGAATCCGGGCTTGTCGTAGATGTGGTACCAGCCGATGTTGTTCCACTCGGGTACGTCGAGCTGGTTGCGTCCCTCCACCAGGCCGATCGGCTCGATTGCCGCCTCCACCCCCAGCGAGGGGATGCGCATCGACACCAGATTGCCGTCATAGGGTCCCAGCTCCGGCGTGGCCTCCGGCGTCGGTCTCTCCGTCGGCGGCGGAATCGTGGGCGCTGCCGCGGCCGGCGTTCTCGTCGGCGCGGGTGTCGCGACAGGGGTTGGCTCAACTGTCGGTTCCGCCGTCGGTTCGGGAGGGTCGGGCCTGGCGCCGGCGCAGGCAACGATCACAAGCAGGGCCAAGGCCAGGACCAGGACTCCAGATATCAGTCGCCAGCTGCGCACGACCCTCTCCGTGCACCCCGCGGGGATCGTTCCCACCGATGCCCAAGTATACGGTTCGGCGAATCTACGGTCGCTGGATTCTTGACCGAATGCTGTCCCAGAGCGTCGCCAGCCGGTCCCTAGCCCCGCTTCCCATGGCAGCGAACTGGCCGCTACGCATCTCGTTCCCGCCGGCTACACCGCCGCCTGTCGCTGGAGATCTCGCCATCCACAGGAAGAACACGGTGCTGATCGCAGCCAGCCCTGCCACCACCGAGAGCACGACGATGAGCGCGGTGGTTCCGGCGCCCGTGCCGCCGCCGCTCTCCTCCGGGGCTGGAGGAGCGGGCGTATCCGTTGGCGCGGGCGTGGGCGCCTCCGTTGCTGCGGGGGGCTCGGTGGTGGCCGCAGGGGGCTCGGTGGCGACCGGTGTTGCAGCGGCTGTTGGCGTCGGCGCCGGGGTTGGCGTAGCGGTCGCAACCTCCGTCGCTTCAACGGCCTCGGTGGGTACCGGTGTCTCTTCGGTGGTTTCCTCGGATTCCGTTGTTTCCGTTGGCTCCTCGGTATCGGCGGGCTCTTCGGTCTCAGTCGGCTCCTCGGTGTCGGTCGGCTCCTCGGTCTCCGTGGGTTCCTCGGTCTCCGTGGGTACCTCGGTTTCCGTGGGCTCAGTCGGCTCCTCGGGCTCCCCCGGTTCTTCGGGCTCGGCAGGCTCCTCTGGTTCCCCGGGTTCCTCAGGCTCGGCAGGCTCCTCCGGTTCCCCGGGATCGGAAGCCGTTGGCGTTTCCGTCGGCTCGACCGGCTCGGGCGGAGCTGCCGGCAACGTCAGATCGAGCTCCTGCGGTGCCGCCCGCCAGGCCCCTGTTTCTTCGGCGAACCGGTCACCGATCTGGAAGCGCACCACGGCATCCTCAACGCCGCATCCCGCCTTCCCCTCCTCGGAGAGCACCACCACCCGATAGCTCGTGACCCCGTTTTCGCTGAGCGTCTGAGGAGTGTCCGCTTCGCTGCACACGGTGCCGTCGATGTAGGCGACGACCTCCAGCCCTCCGTCTACATCGCCGTCCGCCGCGGTCACTACACCGAAGAACGTTCCCGGGAGACCCGGCTGCGCCTGCGCTACCCCGCTCGGCTCCGCCGCCAGCCCCGCCGCCAGCGCCGCACCTGCGGCCAGCGTCGCGAGGGCCGCGAATAGCCATCTCCCCCGCTGCCGGTCCATGGGCCCGAGCCTACAGCAGTTTCTGGAAATATCCTACTGTACTAGCGCTTTAGCCTTTAGGTTCGCCCGCCTAGTTCACCGAGAGCGTCATCGTCGGAGGCGTCAGCGCGAAGTGCATCTCCACCGAGAACTCGTCCAGCTTGTCCGACCAGCTCGCCCACATCCCCCGCGCGTACGCCGCCTCTGCGCTCCCGAACGATCCCTGCATCGCCCGCGCATCCTCGAAGCAGTACACGCCCAGCATCGTCCCTTCCCGCGTCTCTCCCCACTGCACGCTCGAGATCCCCGGGATCTTCGCCACCTCGCGCAGGTGTTGCGAGCGGAACCACGCCGAGAACGTCGCGCGGTCGTCCTTCACACGCGCCCGCAACAGGATGAACGGCTGCTCGCCTCTCATGCGTCTCCCCGCCTGCCTCCCTGGCAGAGCGTCGCCGTCAGGACCACGCTCGCCTCCACACAGTATCGCGAATCCACCTGTACGCACGGCACCCGGAACGGCTCCTCCTCGCCTCGCATACGGTTGTACACGCCGATGTTCGCTTCGGAGGCTCCCCCGCGCGGCCCTGAGAGCCGTTCTCGCACGATGGCCTCCGGTGCCGTCAGCCGCACTGCTACCACGGGCGCCCCTTGCCGCTCCGCCAGGTCCAGGAACCCCTGCCGCTCCCGCTCCCGCAGGTTCGTCGCGTCGATGATCACGTCGCGGCCCTCCTCCAGCGCCCCCTCCGCCCGCGTCCGCACCTCCGCGAACACGGCTCCGCTCTCCTTGCGCGTGTACCGCCGCTTCGGGAACAGCTCCCGGCGCACGAGGTCGCTCTCGAGCACGCAGGCGTCCAGTCGCGGCGCAAGCTGCGCTGCAAACGTGGTCTTGCCCGAACCCGGCAAGCCGCTCAGCAGGACCAGTGTCGGCAAATTGCCGGTACCTCCCCCTCGTGCTACTTTCCTCCCTGAAGACAGGTAAAGGAAGTCGAACGAGCAAGTTTGCTGGCCCAGGAAACGAAAGAGGCCCTGATTCGGGAGTACGCCCAGAACGAAGGCGATACAGGCTCCCCTGAAGTACAGGTGGCGCTCCTCACTGAGCGCATCAAGTACCTGACCGCGCACCTGCAGGAGCACAAGCACGACTACCACACGCGCCGCGGGCTGCTGAAGCTCGTCGGCCAGCGTCGCAGGCTGTTGCGCTACCTCAACAAGCGGGATGTAAACAGGTACCGAACGCTCATCGGGCGCCTCGGGCTGCGCCGCTAGCCCACCCTCTTTCTCCCCGGCCTTGCCCCCGCGCTGGGCCGCAGCCTGCCACTGAGCCCTCCCGAACCGACCTGACACCGCGGCGGACGCCGCAAGAGAAAGTGTGAAGAGAAACATGACAGCAACCGAATCCAGCATCCGTACCTACGAAGTCGAGATCGGCGGCAAGCCCCTGCTCATCCAGCACGGCGCCCTCGCCGGCCTCGCCAACGGCGCCGTCACCGTGCGCCAGGGCGATACCGTCGTCCTTGTCACGGCCTGCATGGCCGATCCCCGGGAAGGTATCGACTTCTTCCCCCTCACCGTCGATTACGAAGAGCGCCTCTACGCCGTGGGCAAGATCCCCGGCGGTTTCCCCCGGCGCGAGGGTCGCCCCTCCTCCGATGGCATCCTCGCCATGCGCCTCACCGACCGCTCGATCCGCCCCCTCTTCCCCAAGGGCTTCCGCAACGAGATCCAGATCGTCGCCACCACCCTCTCCTCCGACCGCGAGCACCAGCCCGACACCCTCATCACCGTCGGCGCCAGCGCCGCCCTCAGCATCAGCGACATCCCCTTCAACGGTCCCGTCAGCAGCGTCCGCGTCGGCCGCATCGACGGCGAGTACGTCGTGAACCCCACCTTCACCGAGGCCGCCGAGGGTGACCTCGACCTCATCGTCGCCGGCACGAAGGACGCCGTCATGATGGTCGAAGCCGGCGCCACCGAGGTTCCCGAGGAAGCCGTCATCGAGGCGATGGAGATTGCCATGGAGGCGAACTCCGCCATCAACGGTCTCATCGAGGAAATCGCTGCGGACGCCGCCCCCGTCAAGAAGGACTACACCCCCGCCGTCGACAACGAAGAGGCCATCGAGGCCGTCCGCGACGCCCTTTCCGGCCGCCTCGACGACCTCGTCTCGAACGCCGCCAGCGAGCGCAGCGAAGAGAACAAGCGCGTCCGCGCCGAGCTTACCGAGCAGTTCGAGGACCGCTTCGACAAGCGAGACATCGGTGATGCCCTCTACGCCGTCATCAAGAAGGCCATGCGCGACCGCATCCTGAACGAAGGCCGTCGCGCCGACGACCGCGAAACGACCGAGATCCGCCCCCTCGACATCCACGTTGGCACCCTCCCGCGCACCCACGGCTCCGGCCTCTTCAAGCGCGGCGAGACCCAGGTGCTCACCATCGCCACCCTCGGCGGCATGAACATGGCGCAGAAGCTCGACACCCTCTCCCCGGACGAGTCGAAGCGCTACATGCACCACTACAACTTCCCGCCCTACTCCGTTGGCGAGGCGCGCCCCATGCGTGGCGCCGGCCGCCGCGAGATCGGGCACGGCGCTCTTGCCGAGCGCGCCCTCCTTCCCGTCATCCCGCCCGAGACGGAGTTCCCCTACGCCCTCCGCCTCGTCAGCGAGGTGCTCTCCTCCAACGGCTCCACCTCCATGGCCAGTGTCTGCGGCAGCACCCTCGCCCTCATGGACGCGGGCGTGCCCCTCTCCGCCCCCGTCGCCGGCATCGCGATGGGCCTGATCATGGGCGAGGACGACAACTACGCCGTCCTGACCGACATCGCCGGCCAGGAAGACTTCATGGGCGACATGGACTTCAAGGTCGCCGGAACGGAAGAGGGCATCACCGCCCTCCAGATGGACATCAAGATCGGCGGCGTCTCCCGCGAGCTGCTCGAGACCGCCCTCTCCCAGGCTCGGGAAGCCCGCATGTTCCTCCTTGAGCGCATGGGCGAGGTCATCGAGAAGCCGCGCGAGTCCGTCTCCGAGCACGCGCCCAAGGTCTACATCATCAAGATCGACCAGGAGCAGATCGGCACGGTGATCGGCCCGGGCGGCCGCGTCATCCGCAAGATTCAGGAAGACTCCGGCGGCGCCAACGTCGACATCCAGGAGGACGGCACGATCTTCGTCTCCGCTGTCGAGGGCGATGCTGCCGATATCGCCATCCGCATGATCGAGGGCCTCACCAAGGAGATCGGCGTCGGCGAGACCTACACCGGTCCCGTTACCCGCATCCTCAACTTCGGCGCCTTCGTCGAGATCCTTCCTGGCAAGGACGGCCTCGTGCACATCTCCGAGCTCAGCGAGGAGCGCGTCGAGCGCGTCGAAGACGTGGTTTCCGTGGGCGATGAGCTCACCGTCACCGTCACCGAGATCGACTCGCTCGGGCGCGTCAACCTCACCGCTCGCAGCGGCCGCGTTGGCGCCTCCCCCGACTCCGACGACCGCCCGCGTGACCGCGATCGTGGCAGGGACCGCGACCGTGGTGGCCGCGATCGCGGTGGCCGTGGCGGCCGAGACCGTGGGCGCGATCGTGACCGCCCGCGTGGCCGGGACCGCGATCGTGACCGCGACCGGCCCCGCGACAGGGACCGAGACCGCGATCGTGACCGTGACCGCGATCGCGACCGAGGCCCGGAGGCGCGCGCCCCGCGTCCCCGTCGCCCCGAACGGGAGCCCGAGCGCGAGCCCGAGATGGACGAAGAAGCCCCCGTCACTGCCGAGGTGAACGGCGCTGTCGAGGATGACTTCGACGACGGTGCCGATTACGACGGCGCTGACTTCTCGGGCCCCGAGGATCGCGGCGACGACCGTGACGACCGCAGTCAGGACCGTGGCGATGACCGTGGCGAGGGCGCTCCCCGGCGCCGCCGCCGCCGTCGCCCCCGCAGCGGTGGCAACCGCGAGGGTGGTTCCGGTCAGCGTCAGCCCGAGCAGCGTGAGATCAACCGTGGCGGCAGCAGCCGCGGTGGCGCCAGCCGCGGCTGGACCCGCCGCAGCACTCCCGACAGTGGCGTGCCTCCCGCTCCGCCGCCCCCGCCCCGCCGAGGGCTCGGTGGTGGCGGCGACTACGAGGACTAGCCGGGAACCCGCCCGTGCGCCTCTTCGAGCACGAGGCCAAGGCGCTGTTCCGCCGCGCCGGCCTCGAGACGCCTCGCGGGCTCCTTGCCGGGACGCCCGCCGAGGCCGTCCTCGCAGCGGCTGAGCTCGGCCCCCGGGTAGCCGTTAAGGGACAGGTGCGTTCCGGCGGCCGCGCGAAGGCCGGCGCCGTCCGCCTCGTCGAAGCCGCCCAAGTCGAGGAGGCTGCGCGGGCCGTCCTCGACACCCGCGTTGCCGGCCAGCCCGTCGAAGGCCTCCTCATCGAGGAGGCCCTGGCAATCGAGGCCGAGCGCTACCTCGGCGTCGTCTACGACGACCGCTCCCGCGGCCCCGCTGCCGTCGCCTCCCTTGCCGGGGGCGTCGACGTCGAGGACGCGGCAGCCGCAGCCACCCGCGTCCCCCTCTCCGCCCTCGCGCCCACCCAGGATTTCCGCCTGAAGGAGGCTGTCGCCTCCCTCGGCCTCTCCGGTCGCGAGCTTGTCGAACTGACCGGCATCCTCGGCCGCCTCTGGCGGCTCTTCGCCGAACACGACCTGCTCCTCGCCGAGATCAATCCCCTCGCCCGCACCGGCGACGGTCGCTGGGTCGCGCTCGATGCGCGCGTCGAAATCGACGACGACGCCCTCTTCCGCCAGGACCAGACCGTCCGCGACCTCGGCATCGACCCCTCCACCCGCAGCGACCGCGAAGCCAGCGAGCTCGAGCTCGAGGCCGCCCGCATCGACCGCTCCGACCACCGCGGAGTCGCGGGTCGGGTCGTCCAGTTCGATGGGTCGCTTGCGCTCCTCATCGGTGGCGGCGGCGCCAGCCTCACGGCCTTCGATGCCGTTCGCGCCCACGGCGGAAGTCCCGCCAATTACTGCGAGATCGGCGGCAATCCCAGCGTCCGCAAGGTCGCCGCTCTCACCCGCCTCCTGCTCGCCCAGCCGGGGATCGAGCGCATCGCCGTCATCATGAACGTGGTCAACAACACCCGCGCCGACCTCATCGCCCGGGGTGTCATCCGCGGCTGCCTTGATGCCGGTCTCGAACCCGCCTCCGCCATCGCCGTCTTCCGCGTTCCCGGGGCCTGGGAGGAGGAGTGCGTCGCCCTCCTTCGCCACTACGGCGTCGCCGCCTGCGACCGCAGCGTCAGCATCGACGAGGCCGCCGGCCTCGCCGTCGCCGCCACGTCCTAAGGGCTGCTAGAGCAGCGGCAGGTACTCCGACAGCTCGAAGTCCGAGACGTGGCGCTGGTAGCGCTCCCACTCGATGCGCTTGTTCTTCAGCAGCGTCTCGAACACGTGCTCGCCCAGCGCCTCCCGCAGCAGTTTCGACTCCGCTGCGGCGTCGATCGCCTCCCGCAGATTCCCCGGAAGCGTCGCGATGCCGAGTGCGCCCCGCTCCCCGTCCGTCATCTCGAAGACGTTCTCCTCCACCGGAGGCGGCAGCGCCCGTTCCTGCTCGATCCCGTCGAGCCCCGCCGCCAGCATCACCGCGAATGCCAGGTACGGGTTGCACGCCGGGTCCGGCGAGCGGTACTCGATGCGCGTGTGCACCTCGTCACCCGGGGAGTACTCGGGGATGCGCACGAGGTCGCTCCGGTTTCGCCGCGCCCAGCTCAGGTAGACCGGCGCCTCAAAGCCCGGCTGCAGCCGCTTGTAGCTGTTCACCCACTGGTTCGTCACGAGCGTCATCGCCCGCGCATGGGCCAGCAGGCCCGCCACGTACCCCTTCGCCAGCGCGCTCAGGTGGTACACGTCTTCCTCGTCGAAGAACGCGTTCCGCTCTCCCTTGAACAGCGACTGGTGCACGTGCATCCCGCTGCCGTTCTCGTCCTCCAGGGGTTTCGGCATGAAGGTCGCGTACACGTCGTTCGATGCCGCGATCTCCTTCACTACCGCACGGTAGGTCATGGCGTTGTCCGCCATCGTCAGCGCGTCCGTGTAGCGCAGCGCGATCTCGTGCTGGCTGGGAGCGACCTCGTGATGGCTCGACTCCACCTCGATCCCCATCGCGCTCAGCGTCAGCACCGTGTCGCGGCGCAGGTCCGACCCCTTGTCCGCGATCTGGTCGAAGTACCCGCCCTTGTCCAGCGGGACCGTGCTCTCCTGGTCCTCGAAGTAGAAGTACTCGAGCTCCGGGCTCACGTAGAACGTGTAGCCAAGCGCCTTCGCCCGCTCAAGCTGGCGGCGCAGCACCCCGCGCGGATCGCCCTCGAACGGCTCCCCGTCGGGCCGGTAGATGTCGCAGAACATGCGCGCCACGCCCTGCTCCCGCGGACGCCACGGCACCAGCTGAAACGTCGCCGGGTCCGGCCGCGCCAGCATGTCCGACTCGTCGATGCGGGCGAACCCCTCGATGCTGGAGCCGTCGAACCCCATCCCCTCTTCGAGCGCGTTCTCAAGCTCCCCGACGGTGATCTGGAAGCTCTTCAGCGTTCCCACGATGTCCGTGAACCACAGCCGCACGAACTTCACGTCGTTCTCGCGGCACGCCGAGATCACATAGCTCGCTGACTCGTTCATTCTCTCGTCCCGCGGACGGTTCCGCCCTTCCACCCTACCCGTCCGATGTTACAGGCAGGTTGCGGGTCGCTATTCCCCCGCCGCCTCGCGCTGCCGCCGCAGCCAGTCCCGCACGAACGGATTGTGGTCCCGCTCGAACGCTACCGTCGTCTCTTGCATGTGGCCGGGCAGCACGATCGTCTCCTCCGGAAGCGTCAGGAGCTCGTTCGTGATGCTGCGCATCTCCTCGTCGAAGTCGCCGCCCGGCAGGTCTGTGCGCCCGATCGATCCCCGAAAGAGCGTGTCTCCGCTGAAGAGCAGGCCGTCGGCGTAGTAGCTCACGCTCCCCGGCGTATGCCCGGGCGTCGCGATCGCCTTCAGCTTCAGCCCCGCCACCTCCACCTCGTCCCCGTTCGTGACAAAGCCGTTCGGGTCCGGCGGCGCCTGCGACTCGTCGATGCCGAAGCTCGATACCGCCCCTTGCCACCCGTGACGCAGCAGGTCGAGGTCGCTCTGGTGCAGCAGGAACGTCGCTCCCGTCGCCGCCTGTACCCCGCGAACCCCCAGAATGTGGTCGACATGCGCATGCGAGTTCGCGATCGCCTTGATCGTCACCCCCATGTCCTTCGCCAGCGCCAGCACCTCGTCTGGCTGGTCCCCCGGGTCGATGCAGATCGCCTCACCCGTGCGGCGGTTCCCCACCACCCAGCAGTTCTCGGCGAAGACCCCCACCACGATGCCCCGCACCATGATCTCGTTCGCAACGTCCATGCGCGGAGCTTCCCCGCACGCCGCCGCCCCGTCAACCGCTCCGGGGCCTTCCCGTGAGCCCCCTCGACCTCGCGCTCATCAGCGTTCTCGGAGCCGTCGCGGCCCTCCCCCAGAACGTCGCCGGCTTCGGTTTCGCGCTCGTCCTCGCCCCCCTCCTCGTCCTCTTCATCGACCCCGAGGAGACCGTCATCATCGTCAACATCCTCGCCATGCTCTCGGCTACCGCCGTGGTCTGGCGGCTGCGCCACGCCGTCGCCTGGCGCACGGTCGGCATCCTCTTCGCTGCGTCGTTCGTCGGGATGCCCTTTGGGCTGCTCGTGCTCCTCGTCGTCGAGCCAGCGGTAATCCAGGTGCTGATAGCCCTCGCCGTTCTCAGCGGGACGCTCGCCCTTGCCCGTGGCCTGACCATCGGCGGCAACACCGCCATCGCCGCCGCCGCGGGCGTCGCGGGCGGCTTCCTGCGCACCAGCACCAGCGCCGCCGGCCCGCCCGTCATCCTCTACCTCCAGGCCAGAAGCCTGCCCCCCGACCCCTTCCGCGCGACGGGCTCCTTCTTCCTCATGGCAACGGGCGCCGTCGCCATCGTCCTCTACGCCGCCACCGGCAGCCTCGATGCCGACATCGGCCTCGCCGTCGGCGCCGCCACCCCTGGCGTTGCGATCGGCACCGCCGCTGGCGCTCTCTTCGCCGGGCGCGTCAACGAGCGCGCGTTCCGCCGCCTCGTCACCGTCCTCCTCGTCGCCACCGCCGTCACGGCGCTCGTCACCGCTTTCCTCGGCTAGCGTCGAACCCCTCGCACCGCGCCCCCTCCCCCGCGTACCCTTCCGCCCATGGCTCTCGACGACCTCCCCCTCCTCCCCTCCCGCGTCGACGTCCTCGACGAGCGCTATCGGGAGAACCGCGAGGCGAATCTCGCTCTCGTCGCCGACCTCCGCGATCGTCTCGGTCGCGTCGAGCAGGCCGGCGGCGAGCGCTACGTCGAGCGCCACCATGCCCGTGGAAAGCTCCTCGCCCGCGAGCGCATTCAGCGACTCGTCGACCCCGATGGCGCCTTCCTCGAGCTCAGCCCCCTCGCCGCCGACGGCGTCTACGACGACGACGTGCCCGCCGCCGGCATCGTCACCGGCATCGGGCGCGTCAGCGGCCGGGAGTGCGTCATCATCGCCAACGACGCCACCGTCAAGGGTGGGTCCTACTACCCCCTCACCGTGCGCAAGCACCTCCGCGCCCAGGAAATCGCCGAGCAGAACCACCTCGCCTGCATCTACCTGGTCGACTCCGGCGGCGCCTTCCTCCCCCTCCAGCACGACGTCTTCCCCGACCGCGACCACTTCGGCCGCATCTTCTACAACCAGGCCAACCTCAGCGCGAAGGGCATCTACCAGGTCGCCGCCGTCATGGGCTCCTGCACCGCTGGGGGCGCCTACGTCCCCGCCATGAGCGACGAGACCGTCATCGTTCGCGGGACCGGCACGATCTTCCTCGGCGGCCCGCCCCTCGTGAAGGCCGCCACCGGCGAGGAGACGACCGCCGAAGAGCTCGGGGGCGCCGACGTCCACACCCGCATCAGCGGCGTCGCCGACCACTTCGCCGAGGACGACGAGGACGCCCTCCGCATCGTCCGCAGCATCATCGCCAGCATCCCCGCCACCAAGGCCCCGCCCTGGAAAGTGCTCGACTCCACCCCGCCCCTCCACGACCCCGAAGAGCTGTACGGCGTCGTCCCGCCCGACTACGGCCGCACCTACGACGTGCGCGAGGTCATCGCCCGCCTTGTCGATGGCTCCCGCTTCCACGAGTTCAAGGCGCGCTACGGCACGACCCTCGTCTGCGGTTTCGCCCGCATCACCGGGTTCCCCGTTGGCATCATCGCCAACAACGGCATCCTCTTCGGCGAGAGCGCCCTCAAGGGCGCCCACTTTGTCGAGCTTTGCGGCCAGCGCCGCGTCCCCCTCGTCTTCCTCCAGAACATCACCGGCTTCATGGTCGGCCGCCAGTACGAGAACGCCGGCATCGCCCGCGACGGCGCCAAGATGGTCACCGCCGTCGCGAGCGTCGCCGTGCCCAAGTTCACCGTTGTCATCGGCGGCAGCTTCGGCGCCGGCAACTACGCGATGGCTGGACGCGCCTACTCGCCCCGCCAGCTCTGGATGTGGCCCAATGCGCGCATCAGCGTCATGGGCGGCGAACAGGCCGCCAACGTTCTCCTCCAGGTCCGCCTCGACCGTGGCGAGGAGCTGAGCGAGGAGGAGCAGCGCGCCTTCATGGCCCCCACCCTCGAAACCTACGAACGCGAGGGCTCTCCCTACTTCAGCAGCGCCCGTCTCTGGGACGACGGCGTTATCGACCCCCTCGACACCCGCCGCGTCCTCTCCATGGGAATCTCTGCCGCCCTCAACGCCCCCATCCCCGAGACCGACTGGGGCGTCTTCCGCATGTAGCGACCCGGCGAGACTGACGCGTTACGGGCGCATGGCGCTGCCTGCTAGACTCGCTGGCGCTCACCCGACGTGAGCCGTCCCTAGCTTCATAATTTGAACGGCGATTGGAGGCAGTGAAGGTGACCGAGGAACATGTGGGTGACGAGGCGGACGCCACCACCGGACTCCAGATGTCGCACGAGCAGATGCTCGAACTCGGGCGCCAGGCCCTCGACCTTCTCGTGGAACGCATGGAGAACCTCCCCGCCGAGCAGGCCTGGGACGGCGAGTTCCGGCAGGTTCTCGATGCCCACCTCGCTGAGGATCCTCCCGAGGGCCCGAACCCGGCTTCCGAGGTCTTGGACAGGCTCGCGCAGAACGTCCTCCCCTTTAGCGCGCGCCTCGACCACCCTCGCTTCTTCGGCTTCATTCCCACCTCGGCCACCTGGCCCGGCGTCATCGCTGACTTCCTGGCGGCGGGCTACCTGTTCAACCAGTGCACGTGGCTCGTGGCGAGCGGCCCCAGCCAGATCGAACTCGTCGTCATCGACTGGTTCAGGCGCTGGATCGGATACCCCGAGGGGGCTGGCGGCCTCTTCACCAGCGGTGGCTCCGCCGCCAGTGTCGATGCCTTCGTCGCCGCCCGCGAGGTCGCCGGTCACCCCGAACGCGCCACCGTCTACATGAGCGACCAGAGCCATAGCGCCCTCCCCCGCGCCGCCGTGATCGTCGGGGTCCGCCGCGACCACATCCGCAAGATCCCGAGCGACAGCAGCTTCCGGCTGGACATGGAAGCCCTCTCCCGGGCTGTCGCCGACGACCGCGCCGCCGGCCTGCACCCCATCGCCGTCTGCGCCAATGCCGGTACCTCCAGCACGGGCTCTATCGACCCGCTTGAGGAGTTGGCGGACTTCTGCGAAGCCGAAGGCCTTTGGCTTCACGTGGATGCCGCCTACGGCGGGTTCGCGGTGGTCACCGAGCGGGGCAGGGAACTCCTGCGCGGCCTCGAACGCGCCGATTCAGTCGGGCTTGATGCCCACAAGTGGTTCTTCCAGCCCTACGAGGCCGGCTGCCTGCTGGTGAAGGACCGGGAGACGCTCAGCGACGCCTTCCACATGCCGCATGACATCCTCCAGGACACCGTCTGGGGGGCCGATCACCCCAACTTCGCGGACATCGGCCTGCAGCTGAGCCGCTCCGCCCGCGCCCTGAAGGTCTGGATGTCCGTCCAGACCTTCGGCCTGGACGCCTTCCGCCGTGCCGTCGAGAGCGGTATGGAGCTCGCCGCCCGCGCCCACGACTACGTCAGCGCCAGCCCGACCCTCGAGGCCCTCAGCACGCCGGAACTCGGGATCGTGTGCTTCCGCGTCAATCCCGGCGGCGACCTTCTCGATGAGGCGGCCCTGGAGGGTGTCAACCGGACCGTGCTCGCCCAGATGTTCTGGGACGATCCCGCCTTCATGTCCTCCACGATGCTGCACGGCACGTTCGCGCTCAGGATGTGCATCATCAACCACACCACCACGTGGGACGACGTGCGCGAGACCCTGGAAGCGGTCGAGCGTTTCGGGCAGAAGGCACTCTCGGAGAGGGGCGCCCCTTCGGGCTAGGCCTGCCTTGATCACCGTGCGCCACATGGCGTGACGCTCCCACAACCTCGGACCGCGCTCTAACTCGCCCTACAATGCGCCCTGTGTTCGATGCCGTCCTCGTGGCGAACCGCGGCGAGATCGCCGTGCGCATCATCCGCACCCTGCGAACGCTCGGCATGCGCGCCGTGCTCGCTGCCTCCGTGCCCGACCGCCACAGCCTCGCCGCCCGCCTCGCCGACGAGGTCGTGCTGCTCGAAGGACACACCGCTGCCGACACCTACCTCGATGTCGACGCCGTTATCGCCGCCGCGAAGGCTACCGGCTGCGAGGCCGTCCACCCCGGCTACGGGCTTCTCAGCGAGCGCCCCGACTTCGCCCGCGCCTGCGCCGATGCCAGCCTCGTCTTTGTCGGCCCCACCCCCGAGACCCTGACCCTCCTCGGTGACAAGGTCGCCGCCCGCGACCTCGCCGTCGCCAACAATGTCCCCGTCGCCCCCGGCGCCGAGGGCGCGACCGATGCCGAGCTTGCCGCGGCCGCCCGCGACGTCGGCTTCCCGCTCATGCTCAAGGCCCGCGGCGGGGGCGGCGGCCTCGGGATGCGCGCCGTCTCAGACCCCGACGACCTCGCCCCCGCCATCGAGGCCGCCCGCCGCCAGACCGCCGCCGCCTTCGGCGACGACCGCCTCTTCGTCGAGCGCTACGTCGAGAACGCCCACCACGTCGAGGTCCAGGTCCTCGCCGACGCCCACGGGAACGGCGTTCATCTCGGCGAGCGCGACTGTTCCGTGCAGCGCCGGCACCAGAAGCTCGTCGAGGAGACGCCCAGCCCGGTCGTCGATACCACCCTGCGCACCGAGCTCACCGGCGCCGCCCTGCGACTCATGCAAGCCGCCGGCTACGTGAACGCCGGCACCGTCGAGTTCCTGGTCGGTGAGCCCGAGGACGGGCGCCGTCCCTTCTATTTCCTCGAGGTCAACCCCCGCCTGCAGGTCGAGCACCCCGTCACCGAAGCCGTCGCTGGCCTCGACCTCGTCGCCCTCCAGCTCGCGGTCGCCGCCGGCGACCCCCTCCCCTTCGTCCAGGACGACGTGCGCTTCGACGGCCACGCCATCGAGTTCCGCCTCAACGCGGAGGATCCCTGGGCGGGCTTCCTCCCCGCCGCCGGCCGTCTCACCACCCTCTCAGCCCCCGGGGCCCGCCTCGATACCGGCTACGAGCCCGGCGATGCCGTCCCCAGCGAGTACGACTCGCTCGTCGCCAAGCTGGTCGTCCACGGTCCCCGCCGCCGCGAGACCCTCCGGCTTGCCGCGGGCGTTCTCGAGAGCGCCACGCTTGACGGCCTCCGTACGAATCTCCCCCTCCACAGGGCCGTCCTGGCCGATCCCGCCTTCGCCGCCGGCGAGGCCACCGTGCAGTGGCTCGAGCGCGAACTCCCGGCCCTCCTCGCCGCAGCCCGCCCCCACCCCGCCGCGCTCGTGGCGGCGGCCCGCCTTCTCGCCGGAAACGAGGAACCGGGTTTCGCCGGCTCCGCCTGGCTCGCGCCCGGCGCCCGCACGCTCTGGCTCGACGATGGCGCCGGACCGCGCGCCGTCTCCTGCTCCGGCGACAGCGCCACCGTCGACGGCGAACCCGTTGATGGTGCGGATCTGGCCACTGCTACGGCCAAAATCGAGTACGACGGCGCTATCGCCGTCGAGACTCGGACCGGGAACTTCCGCCTGCGCCTCGTGGGGCCCCCCGGCACCGCCGCCACCGCGCGGGCCGGCGAAGGCCCTGCCGGCGAGATCCGCGCGCCCCTCGCGGGACGAGTCGCGGCCGTGAACGTGCGCGAGGGAGACGCAGTCGGCGACGGCGATGTCGTCGCCGTCCTCGACGCCATGAAGATGGAGCACGCCATCACCGCACCCGGCGCCGGTACGGTCCGCGCCGTCCACGTCACCCCCGACGAAGTCGTCGAGGCCGGAGCGCTGTTGCTCGAGCTGGAGTGAAGGCCGGCTAGGGGCTGGCAGCGGGATCCGCGGCGCTCGCCGCCGTCAGCCACGTGACCGATGGCTCCTTGCGCAGCCCCGATCGCTTTCGCATCCCCTCGCGGGGATACCCCACCGCTATCAGGCCCACGATCTTGGAGCCCTCCTCCAGATCGAGCCGCTCCGCGGCCGCGGAGGCCATTGCCATCGGGCCGGTCAGCCACATCGTGCCGATCCCCTCGGCGTGGGCGGCCAGCATGAAGTTCTGCGCCACGCAGCAGCAGGCCGCGTAGTCCTCCATCTCCACCAACGGGTTGTCGGCAATGCTCGGAGGCGCCTGGCTGATGACCACGCCGAAGGGCGGTAGCTGGTTCATGTGCTCGCTCTCGTCATGGTCGGGGGGCAAGACACCCTTCTCGACCATCTCCGCAAGCACCGCCTGGAACAGCTCGCGCAGCGCCGCCCGGTCCAGCACGTGGAACCGCCAGGGCTCCGTCAGCCGGTGATTCGGCGCCCACACCGAGAGCTGGATCAGCTCATCCAGAAGTGCTTGAGAAACGGGCTGTTCGTCGAAGAGCAGGAGCGACCGCCGCTCGCGGATCGCTTCCCGTACGTCCACAACCTACCTCCATGTGCCTGCCCTCCCAGCACGGTCCTGCAAGGATACACATGGTGCTATCGAGAGGCCTGTCTGCCTCCCGATTCCGGTGCCCTCGGATGGCGTCGTCGGCCCCTAGTCGCTGCTGAAGGGCAGGTCCGCCTCTACGCGGCGCCCCTGGCTCTGGTGCACGCGCGCGATCGCCTCCGGCTCCGACTCGTGCACCGTGGTGGTCTTCTGCCCGCGCGTCATCGCGATCGTGCCCGTCCGCGAAAGCTCGCGGATGCCGTACGGCTCGCACATCTTGATGAGCCCGTTGATCTTGTCCTCGTCGCCGACCACCTGGAGCATCAGCGAGTTCGTCGCCATGTCCACCACGTCGGCGCGGAACACGTTCGCGATATCCAGCAGCTCGTGGCGATTCACGTTGTTGCAGCGCACTTTCAGCAGCGCCAGCTCCCGCGTGATCGCGTCTTCGTGCGTCAGGTCGCTCACCTTCACCACGTCGATGAGCTTGTAGAGCTGCTTCTCCACCTGCTCCACGGGCGCGCTCGCCCCGTCGACGATGATCGTCATGCGGCTGAGCCCCTCGAACTCGGTCGGCCCCACCGCAAGCGACTCGATGTTGAAGCCGCGTCGCCGGAACAGCCCCGCGACCCGCTGCAGGACGCCCGGCTTGTCCTCGACGATGGCGACGACGGTGTGCTGGCCCGGCTTCGTTCCGTTCGTGGTCGTCATCGCACAAGCTCCTTCTCCGGCATCTCGATCGTCTCCGAAAGGGCGGCCCCCGCCGGAACCATCGGCCATACGTTCTCGTCCTGGTCCACGTGGAAGTCGAGCAGGATCGGTCCGTCGTAGTTCCGTGCCTCCTGCACCGCGGGAAGCACCTCCGATTTCGACTCGATCCGCAGTGCGCGGATGCCGTACGCCTCCGCCAGCTTGCAGAAGTCCGGCTGCGTCACCGCCACCGAGACAAAGTTCTCGTCGTAGAACAGCTCCTGCCACTGGCGAACCATGCCCAGGTAGCCGTTGTTCATGATCGCGATCTTCACCGGCAGCCGTTCGTCCACGCAGGCGGCCAGCTCCTGCATCGTCATCTGGAAGCCCGCGTCACCGCAGATCGCCCAGACCTCCGATTCGGGCACGCCCATTTGCGCGCCGATCGCCGCCGGAAGCTCGAACCCCATCGTCCCCAGGCCGCCGGACGACACCAGCTTCCGCGGACTGTCGTAGAAGTAGTGCTGGCCCGCCCACATCTGGTGCTGGCCGACGCCCGTCACCAGCGTCGCCTTGCCGTTCGTCTCCTCGTACAGCGTGCGCACGATCTCCTGGGGGATGAGCCGTCGCGTTTCCCGGATCTCCAGGCTCGGGTGCTCCTCCTCCACCTTGTCGATCCAGCCCAACCACTGGGAGCGGTCGTGCTCCTCGATGCGCTCCGTAAGCTCCGGCAGGACCCGCTTCACGTGTCCCACCACGGGGATCGCCGTTGGCAGGTTCTTCCCGATCTCCGCTGGGTCGATGTCGATGTGGACGATCGTCGCGTCGGGGTTGAAGTCGTTGAAACGCCCCATCGCACGGTCGTCGAATCGCATTCCGATGCCGATCACGACGTCAGCCTCATCCGCCGCCATGTTCGCGTGGTACATGCCGTGCATGCCGAGGAAGCCGTAGCTCAGCGGGTGCGTCTCGGGGAAGCCTCCGATCCCGAGGAACGTCGTGATCACCGGGATCTGCGCCTTCTCCGCCAGCTCAACCAGCTCGTCCGAGGAGTCGCCCCAGACGATGCCGTGCCCCGAGATGATGATCGGGCGCTTGGCCTTGTTGATGGCGTCCGCCGCCCGCCGGATCATCCCCGCGTGCCCCTTCGTCGTGGGCCGGTAGCCGCGCAGGTTAATCTCCTCCGGCCACTCGAACTCCGCCTCCTCCTGGAACACGTCCTTGGGAATGTCGACGTGGACCGGGCCGGGGCGGCCCGAGCGCGCGATGTGGAACGCCTCGCGGACCGTCATCGCGATGTTCTCGGCCCGCATCACGAGGTAGTTGTGCTTGGTGATCGGCTGCGTGATGCCGGTGATGTCGGCTTCCTGGAAGCCGTCCTTGCCCAGCAGTGTGCGCGCCACGTTCCCCGTGATCGCCACCATCGGGGTCGAGTCGAGGAACGAGGTCGCGATGCCAGTCACCAGGTTCGTCGCGCCGGGACCGCTCGTCGCCAGGCAGACGCCCACCTCGCCCGAGGCCCGCGCGTAGCCGTCGGCCATGTGCGCGGCGCCCTGCTCGTGCCGGACGAGCACGTGCCGTAGCGCCGGGAACTGGGGAAGCGTGTCGTAGAGCGGCAGCACCACGCCGCCGGGGTAGCCGAATATCGTCGATACGCCCTCCCGCTGGAGACACTCCAGCAGGATCTGGGATCCCGTCATCCGAACCATGGTTGAGTCCTTCCAAAGGCTCTGATTTGCCGGCCTGTGCCCTGGTGGGGGCTGACCGGTGCCTGCCACGCCATTCGGTCGTGGCGGCCAGGGGTCCGACGGTGGCGTCTCGCCCCAGGCGTTTCAGCGAGCGGAGGCGCGACCGGTAAGCCGCGGTCCCTCCAGTGAGCCACCCTGAGTGTAGGCCCGTTCCGTTCTTACGTGAAGCCGCGCCCGGTTACAGAACGCTAGGCCAGCGCGTCCCCCACCAGCTCTTGCCCCGCCGCGATCACTGGCCCCACCTTCGACTCGTCCCGAAGCTCTGTGTAAATGCGCAGCAGCGGCTCCGTGCCCGAAAGCCGGAACAGCAGCCACCCCTCCGACAGCAGGAAGCGCCACCCGTCCGTCGTGTCGACGCCCGTGACCGGCAGCCCCGCGAACTCGTCCGGCGAGGCGGCGTCGAGCACAGCCTTCACGGCCGCATTCGCCCCCGCCTGCAGCTCCAGGTCGACCCGCTCGTAGAAGTGCGGCCCCGTGATCGCGAACACGTCCTCGAGCAGTTCGGCCGGCCCTTTCCCGCTGATGGCCATCGCGTCCAGCAGGTAGAGCGCCGAAAGGATGCCGTCGCGCTCCGGCAGGTGGCCGCGAAAGCCGTACCCCCCGCTCTCCTCGCCCCCGATGAGCGCGTCCTCACGCATCATCACCGGCCCGATGTGCTTGAACCCCACCGGCGTCTCGATGCAGTCCACGCCGTGGTGCTCGGCCAGAAGCCGCGCCATCGCCGTCGTCGTCACCGACTTCACCACCGCCCCCCGCAGCCCCCGCGCCCCCAGCAGGTACTCGACCAGCAGCGCGAATGTCCGCAGCTGGTCGACGTACGCCCCCGACCCGTCCACCAGCCCCACCCGGTCGGCATCGCCGTCGTTCGCGACGCCTGCGTCGAAGCCCCCGTCCGCTACGAGCGACAGCAACGCGTCGAGGTTCGACGCGATGGGTTCCGGCGCCCGCAGCCCCGGAAAGAGAGGGTTCCGCTCGGTGTGAATCTCCTCGACTCGCGTGCTGCCCCCGTCGAGCAGCTCCGTCAGCAGCCCCGCCCCCGATCCGTACATCGGGTCCACCGCCACTCGCAGCCCCGCTCCCCGGATGCGCGCCAGGTCCACCTGCCGCCCCAGCCCCTCCAGGTACCCCGGGATCGGGTCGAACCGCGTAATCGCGTCAGAGTCCGCCGGGGCGAGCTTCGGCCGCGACGCGTCCGTGAGAATTGCCGGCACGCGCCGCTCGATGTCGGCCACGATCTCGGGACTCGCGCTGCCGCCGTAGTGCGGCTTCACCTTGATCCCGTTCCAGCGGAACGGGTTGTGGCTGCTCGTCACGATCACGCCGCCGCCCGCTCCCGCCTCGATGATGCGGTAGCTCAGCGCGGGCGTGGGCGCGGGCCGATCCGCGAGCTGCACGTGGAAGCCGTTGCCTGCCAGCACGCGCGCGACCGCCAGCGCGAACTCGTCCGACTGAAAGCGCGTGTCGTATCCGACGACCAGCGGCTGTTCCCGCCCCCGTGTCTCCGCGAAATGCTCGGCGACCGCCTGCGCGCAGGCGCGCACGTTCTCGAACGTGAACTCCTCGCCCATGATCGCGCGCCAACCGTCCGTCCCGAAGCGCACTGGGTTCTCGGTCATCCCCTCACCCCCGCCGTTCGCCCGGCTCGACGATCTCCCCCGGACGCAGCCGCACCCCCGCCGCCACGCTCGCCCCCCGCCCCAGTACCGCCCCGCGCACGACCGCTCCCGCCCCGATCGTGACGCCATCGGCCAGCACGGAATCCCGCACCTGCGCCCTCGCTTCCACCCGCACATCCTCCCACAGCACGGATCCCGTCACGCTCGCGCCCGGCCCGATCACGCTGTCCGCCGCCATCGCCGTTCCCTCGATGCTCGCGTCCTCCGCCACCACCGCGCCTCCCGCCAGCAGGGGCGCCCCCGACCGTTGCACGAGCGCCTGCGAGAGCTCGAGATAGCGCCCGGGTGTCCCCAGGTCCGCCCACAGCCCCTCGAAGTGGTAGCCCAGCACGTTCTCTCCCCGCCCCACCAGCGACGGGAACAGCGTCTCCTCGACGCGTACGGCTCCCGGCGGGATCTCCCGCACGAGGTCGGGTTCGAACACCCAGACGCCCGCGTTCACGAGGTCACTCGGGGCCGTCCCCGGCGGTGGCTTCTCCACGAACCCGGTGATCCGCGACGCCCCGTCCACCACCGCCACCCCGAAGGCCGACGGGTTCGCCACCTGGCAGAGCGCCAGCGTCAGGCGCGCGCTGGCCTCGTCGTGCGCTGCCAGCGCCGCCCCCAGGTCGAAGTCCACGTACACGTCCCCGTTGAGCACGAGGAAGCGCCCCTCCACCTCCGCCGCCCGCACCGCGTTCCGGATCGCGCCTCCCGACTCCAGCCGTTCCCGCTCCACCACGTGCGCGATCGCGAGCCCATTCCGCTCCCCTTCCGGGTATGCCTCCACGAGGTCGTCCTGGCGCTGCCCCATCGCGAGCACCGCCCGCTCGACGCCGTGGCCGCCGAGCCAGTTCAGCAGGTGGTCGAGCGCCGGCTGGTTCGCGACCGGGATCAGGCTCTTGTGGCGCGTCAGGGTCAGCGGCCGCAGCCGTGCTCCCTGCCCCCCAACGAGGATGATCGCGTCCATGCCCGCAGAAGGTTACCCCCCGCGCCGAGCCGTTGCCGCAACGTCCGCCGCTCGCCCCGTGTCTTCCCAGGGCACGTCCAGCCCTGTGCGGCCAAAGTGCCCGTAAGCCGCCGTCGCCTTGAAGATCGGGCGGCGCAGGTTTAGGTCCCGGATGATCGCCCCTGGGCGCAGGTCGAAGTGCCTCTGCACCGCCCCCAGGATGGCCTCGTCGGAGACCGCGCCCGTCCCGAACGTTTCCACGCTGATCGAGGTCGGCTCCGCGACCCCGATCGCGTACGAGAGTGTGACCTCGCAGCGCCTGGCCAGCTCTGCCGCCACGATCGTCTTCGCCACCCAGCGCGCCGCGTAGGCGGCCGAACGGTCCACCTTCGTCGGGTCCTTCCCGCTGAACGCCCCGCCTCCGTGCCGCGCCACGCCCCCGTACGTGTCGACGATGATCTTGCGGCCGGTCAGCCCCGCATCGCCCTTCGGCCCGCCTACCACGAACCGCCCCGACGGGTTCACGTAGACCTTCGTGTCGCCGTCTACCAGCGCCTTGTCGACAATCGTGTCGATGATGTGCCGTCGCACGTCCGTCTCGATCAGCTCCCGATCGACGTCCGGCGCGTGCTGCGTCGAGATCACGAGCGACTCCGCCCGCTGTGGCTCCCAGCCGTCCCCGTACTCGATGGTGACCTGCGACTTGCCGTCGGGGCGCAGCCACGGCAGTTCGCCGCTCTTGCGCGCATCCGCCAGCCGCCGCGCCAGCCTGTGCGCGAGCGAGATGCTGAGCGGCATCAATTCCGGCGTCTCGTCGCAGGCGAACCCGATCATCATCCCTTGGTCGCCCGCGCCCGTTTCAAGCTCCGCGCTCTCGCGCGCCCCGTGGCGGGCCTCCCACGAACGGTCCACGCCGTCCGCGATATCCTGCGACTGCTCGTCGATCGCCGTCACCACTCCGCACGTCTCCCAGTCGAACCCGATGTCCGAGGAGATGTACCCGATTTCCCGAATCGTCTCCCGCACGATCCGCGGGATGTCCACGTAGGCGCTCGTCGTGATCTCGCCCATGACGAGTACGAGACCGGTCGTGATCGAGGTCTCGCAGGCGACCCGCGCCATCGGGTCCCGCGCGATGATCTCGTCGAGAATCGCGTCCGATATCTGGTCGCAGATCTTGTCCGGGTGCCCCTCCGTCACCGACTCGGAGGTCACCAGTCGCGTCCCGCTCATGTGCCCGCCTGCCAGCTGGAGAGGTAGAGCCGCTGCTCCTCGGTGAGCGTGTCGATGCCGATGCCCATCGCCTGCAGCTTCAACCGCGCGATCTCCTCGTCGATCGAATCCGGCAATTCGTGCACCCGGTTGTCCAGTGTCGATTCGTTCGCCACGAGCCACTCCGTTCCCAGCGCCTGGTTCGCGAAAGACATGTCCATCACCGAGGCGGGATGTCCTTCCGCCGCCGCGAGGTTGACCAGGCGTCCCTCTCCCAGCAGGAAAAGCGTACGTCCGTCCCCCATGCGGTACTCATCCACGTGGTCGCGAACGCGCCGCTTCCCTTCGCTCATGCCGTCCAGCGCCTCCAAATCGATCTCGTTATCGAAGTGGCCGCTGTTCGCCATGATGGCGCCGTCCTTCATGGTCTCGAGCACCGCCCCATTGATGACATGGCAGTCCCCCGTGACCGTCACGAAGAAGTCCCCGATCGTTGCCGCCTCGGCCATCGGCATGACCGTGAATCCCTCCATCACCGCCTCCAGCGCCCGCACCGGGTCGACCTCCGTCACGACCACGTGCGCCCCCAGGCCCCGTGCCCGGCTCGCCAGACCCCGCCCGCACCAGCCGTACCCCGCCACCACGAACGTCTTTCCCGCGAGTAGCACGTTCGTCGCCCGCACGATGCCGTCCACCGTCGACTGACCCGTCCCGAAGCGGTTGTCGAACAGGTGCTTCGTGTCCGACTCGTTCACCGCCACGATCGGGTAGCCCAGCGCCCCGTCCCTGGCCATCGCCTTCAGCCGGATGACGCCCGTCGTCGTCTCCTCGGTGCCGCCCGCAACGCCCGCGATGAGCTCGCGCCGCTCCTGGTGGATTGTCGCCACGAGGTCCGCGCCGTCGTCCATCGTCACCTGCGGCCCGTGGTCGAGCGCCTGGTGGATGTGCTGGTAGTACGTCTCGTTGTCCTCGCCCCGGCGCGCGAATACGGAGATGCCGTACTCCTCCGCCAGCGCCGCCGCCACGTCGTCCTGCGTCGAGAGCGGATTGCTCGCGCAGAGGCGCAGCTCCGCCCCGCCGTCTCGCAGCGCGAGCGCCAGATTCGCCGTCTCCGTCGTCACGTGCAGGCAGGCGGCCATGCGCACGCCCTTGAGCGGCTGCTCCGTGGCGAACCGCTCGCGGATCAGCGCCAGCACGGGCATCTCCCGCGCCGCCCACTCGATGCGGTCGACCCCTTCGCGCACGCGCGTCGGGTCACTGATGTCGGAAGGAACGCTCATTCGTTGTACCGATCTGCTCCAGGTCGTCTCTAGAGAGACTACAAGCGTACGGAGACAAGCGCTCCGCCGCGCTGGCGACCGCGCAGCAGCGCACGCAGCTTGCGCGGCAGGGCCAGCAGCGCCGACGAGTCGCGACGAGTGGCCGTCGCCTCGATCATCTCCCCCGCGTCCCGGTACCCGAGCCGCCGGTACGACGCCACCGCCGGCGCGTTCTTCGGGTCGACCGTCAACACGACCGTTTCGCACGTCTCCAGCAGCGCCTCTGTCGCCGCGCTCGTCGCAGCCGTGGCGTAGCCCTGTCCCCGGTGCCTCGGGTGGGTGAACACATTCCCCACCACCGCCACCCGCTCCCGTTGCGAGACCGCGTGGGTTCCCGCGATCGCCACCAGCCGGCCGCCGAGCACCACCCCCCGGTACACCCCCGCGTCGATGTGCCCCGCTTCGTAGTACGTGGGGTTCCCGTCCGACCCGTACAGCTGGTTGATGCGCCGGATGTCGATCCCCAGCAGCCGCGTCGCCGGCACCACCTCGTGAGCCTTGAACGTGGCGGGTGTTACGGCCATGCGCAGCATCGGCTGGCTGTTCGAGAGGCTGTACACCCTCCGCACCGCGTCGACGTGCTCCCGCCGGCAGGTCAGGTAACTACGCCCGGGCCCCGGCTCGATCGAGAGGATCGCCGCGACCGCATCTGGGTCGCCCGTTACGAACGTGGCGTCCCCGAGCCCGCCCCGGCTGTGCGTCACGAGGCCCTGCCCGCTCGGCCCCTCGGCCGTGAACCAGCGTGTCCGCTCGAAGAGCCCCGGCTCAAGCTGCGCTAGCGCGTAGGCCGCGTGCTCCCGCAGTGGCCGCAGTCGCTCGCGGATCGCATCACGGCTCCGCAGTGGCCGCACGAGGAACTCTCGCTGCGCTCGTCCCGCTGCCCAGGGGAGCTCTCGCCCCGCCATTACCGCTCCTCCTCGATGTGCGTAAGCGTACGGAACTCACGATACCGCGCCTCGACCTCGTCGCGCTTCAACTCCAGCAGGCGGTTTGGCCCAAACCCCTCCACCGCGAACGACGCCACCGTCGACCCGTAGATGATCCCCCGCCGGATCTCCGCCGCCGTCACCTCGGGAACCGTGTCCAGGTATCCGAGGAACGCCCCCGCGAAACTGTCCCCCGCCCCCGTCGGGTCCACCACCTCCTCCAGCGGGTAGCCGGGCGCGACGAAGTAGTCGTCCTCGCTCGCGTAGACCGCCCCGTATTCCCCCAGCTTGACCAGCGCCGCCCGCGCTCCTCCCTCCACCAGTGAGCGCGCCGCCTTCGCGATGCTTGCCACGCCCGTCAGCTGCCGCGCCTCCGTCTCGTTCACCGAAGCGAAGCTCGCCTCCCGCATCGCCTCCCGCACCCCCGCCTCCTCCGCCTCGATGTACAGCTTGATCGTGTCGACCATCGTCGCGCGGGGTGCCGTCAAGGCTCCCATGAGGGCCCGCTGCGTCGCCGGGTCGTCCGCCGCCATGAACGCCGCGCTTGAGTCCTCCCAGCCCTCCGGCAGCACCGGCTGCCAGCCGTCGTTCACCCCGAGGTGCGTGTAGAGCGTGTCCCGCGTGTTCATGTCGTAGTGGTAGCGAGCCCCCCAGCGGCTCGTCGTGCCGCCCGGCACCGTCCTCAGCCCCGCGAGGTCGATGCCCCGCCCCTCCAGCTTCGAGCGCTCGCGCTCCGGGAAGTCCTCGCCGATGGCCGCGAGCAACCGCACGTCGGTGAACTGCGCCGCCGCCAGCGCCGCGCAGGTCGCCGAGCCTCCGAGCGACTGCTCGACCTTCGCGAACGGCGTCTCGATCTCGTCCAGCGCCACCCAGCCCGCCACCAGCAGCGTCATGCGCCCTCCGCTCCGAGCCGCCGCCCGAGGATGGGCGCCAGCCTCTCACGCGCCTCTCCCGGTATCGCCTTCGGCGGTGTCACCAGCCCCGCGTCCAGCGCTGTTCCGCAGTCGCACACCTCATCGTCGAGCGCCGCCGCCAGTCTCGCCACCGCCTCCCGGCTCACCTCGACGTTCTCCGCCAGCCGCGTCATCACGGTCGTCGCGTCGACGGCCTCTTCCGCTGCGTGCCAGGCGTCGTAGTCCGTAACCGCCGCCAGCATCGCGTAGCAGAGCTCCGCCTCGCGGGCGAGCTTCGCCTCCGGCAGCGCCGTCATCCCCACCAGGCTCGCCCCCCACGAGCGGTACAGCTCGCTCTCCCCGCGCGTCCCGAACGCCGGGCCCTCGATCGTGACGTAGGTGCCGCCGTCGTGTGCCGTCGCCCCCGCTTCCCGCGCCGCTGCCAGCGCCTGCTCCCGCAGCGGCTCGCAAAACGGTTCCGCGAATGCAATGTGCGCAACCACGCCGTCCCCGAAGAAGGTGCTCGGCCTGTCCCCCCGCGTCCGGTCGATGAGCTGGTCCGGCGCCACCAGGTGCCCCGGTGCGTACTCCTCCCGCAGCGAGCCCACCGCCGACACCGCCAGCACCTGCCGGACCCCGAGCGACTTGAGCGCCCAGAAGTTCGCCTGCTGCGGAATCTCCGACGGTAGTAACCGGTGCCCGCGACCGTGCCGCGCCAGGAACGCGACGCGTCGTCCCTCCAGATCCCCCACCCGGATCGCGTCGCTCGGCTTCCCGAACGGCGTCTCGATCGTCCGCTCCTCTACCCCGCGCAGCCCCGGCATCTCGTAGAAACCGCTCCCGCCAAGGACCGCGAGCTCGATCGATTCAGGCACTGCCTCGGAGTCTACCCGTCCACGTTCTGAGCGGTGAGCGCAGCGATCGCCGGACCGTACGGGGGCCGGAGCACGCCGCTCTCGCACACGATCCCCGCGATCAGCTCCGCCGGCGTCACATCGAACGCGGGGTTGTAGACCCCGCCGCCGTCGGGGCTCCAGCGCTCGTCGCCGAAGCCCCCCACCTCGTCCTCTCCCCGGAACTCGATCGGGATCGCTTCCCCGGATGGGGTGTTCGCATCGAACGTGCTCAGCGGCGCAGCCAGGTAGAAGGGCACCCCGTGTCGCGCCGCCACCGCCGCCAGCCCGTACGTCCCCACCTTGTTCGCCCCGTCCCCGTTCGCCGCGATCCGGTCCGCCCCCGTGATAACCGCGCTCACCTGCCCTGACGCAATCAGCGAGGCCGCCGCTGTGTCCGGCAGGAGCGTCCCCGGGATCCCCAGCGCTCCCAGCTCCCACATCGTCAGCCGTGCGCCCTGCAGCAGCGGCCGTGTCTCCGTCGCATAGCAGCGCTCGATGCGTCCCGACCGCCAGGCCTCCGCGATCACCGCCAGGGCCGTCCCCTCCCCGCCCGTCGCGAGCCCGCCCGTGTTGCAGTGCGTCAGGACCGCGCCCTCCAGTCCCGGCAGCTCCCGCCCGTGCCGCGCAAGCGCCGCGTCCCGTTCCCGCTGCCGTGTCAGTGCCCGCTCCGCGAATCCCCACAGCGCCGCCCGCCGCTCCCCTTCCCCGCCTGCCTCTCCCGCTGCCGTCAGGGCCTCGTCGACCATCGCCCCCAGGTCTACCGCCGTCGGCCGCGTCGCTTTCAACTCCGTCGCCGCCTGCGCCAGCGCCTCCGGTCCCGCCCCGCGCTCTTCTCCCGCGATCGCCATGCCGCAGGCGCCCGTCACGCCCAGCAGGGGCGCTCCCCGCACCCGCAGCGACCGGATCGCCTCCGCCACACCGGCCACTGTGTCCAGCCGCAGGTAGCGCTCCTCGTGCGGAAGGAGTGTCTGGTCCAGGACCTCGATGCCTTCGCCCGGCAGGATGCGGATCGGCGTGTAGCCGCTCACGGCGCCGCTCCTAGTAGCGGACGAGGCTCATGGCGTCGTAGCTGTCGATCTTCGCCCGCCCGCCCAGCTCTTCGAGCTCGATGACGAACCCCAGTCCCACGACCTCGCCCCCGGCCAGCTCGACCAACTTCGTCGCCGCTGCCGCCGTCCCGCCCGTCGCCAGCAGGTCGTCCACGATGTACGCCCGCTTCCCCACCGAGAGCGCGTCCTGGTGGATATCGAGCTGGCTGTCGCCGTACTCCAGCGAGTACTCGATCGACATGCGCGCCGCCGGCAGCTTGCCCGGCTTCCGCAGCGGTACGAACGGCAGCTTCATGCGGTCCGCCATCGCCGCCGCGAACACGAACCCGCGCGACTCCACGCCCACGATCGCGGACGCGTCCCGCCGCGCTGCGTGCACACACAGCTCGTCGATGCTGTAGCGGAAGGCGAGCGGATCTCCCAGCAGCGGCGTGATGTCGCGGAACAGCACGCCCTCTCTCGGGAAGTCGGGAACGTCACGGATGCTTCTGCGCAGGTCCACGGCCAGCGATTCTAGCGCAGCCGCGCCTGTGCGCCCGCCTTGCAGCCCCGGATTCCGGCCTGTCTGGGCTTTCCTCGGAACGCGATTCCGGGTACCTTCCCTATGTCTGCGCGAAATACGCGCCAATCCCGTATCCGGAGCTGCCCCATGACCACGTCAGTCCGCCAGGGAACCCCCACCGAGAAGGCCCCCGAGCCCGTCCTCGGCACCGAACTGATCCCGAAAGAGCGCTACACCTCGACGGAGTACATGGAGCTCGAGTGGGAGCGCATGTGGACCAAGGTCTGGAACATGGCCGGTCGCGAGTCCGACATCCCCAACGTCGGCGACTACTTCACCACCGAGCTCGGCCCGGAGTCGCTCCTGATCGTGCGCGAGGCCGAGGACAAGGTCCGCGCCTTCTACAACGTCTGTCCCCACCGCGGGAACCAGATCCGCAACCCGGGCATGGGCCACGCCGAGTCGTTCCAGTGCGCCTATCACTTCTTCGAGTTCAACCTCGATGGCTCCAAGAAGTTCGTCCCGGATGAGGACACCTTCACCCAGGGCGTGCCCCAGGAGACGGCGCTCGTCGAGGTGCCCTGCGACACGTGGGGCGGCTTCGTCTGGTTCAACATGAACCCCGAGGCCGAACCGCTGCTCGAGTTCCTCCATCCGGTTAACGAGCACCTCGATCCGTACCACATGGACGAATACGCCATCGTCCAGGACCTGACCGTGGAGTGGGACACAAACTGGAAGGCCTCCGTCGATGCTTTCAACGAGGTCTACCACGTGCAGGGCATCCACCCGCAGCTGCTGGAGTCGCTGGACGACATCCACGTGCAGATCGACCTGTACGAGCGGCATAACCGCTATTTGGTTCCGTTCGGGCTCGTGAGCCCGCGCTATCCGAACCAGAAGGAGATCACGCAGCCGCTGCGCGAGTTCATGGTCGCCGCCGGCATCAACCCCGACACGTTCGAGGGTGGCATGGGCGACGTCCGCCCCGCCATGCAGGCTGCTACCAAGAAGTCGGCCGCTGCCCAGGGGCTGGACGTCTCCGAGCTGAACGACGATCAGCTTTCGGACGACTACCACTACTACATCTTCCCCAGCCTCACCTTCAACACCAACGCCCTCAACTTCCTGTTCTTCCGCCAGCGCCCGCACCCGACGGACCCGAACAAGATGTTCTTCGACATGCAGACCTACGTGCGCATCCCGCCGGGGGTGGACCATCCTCCGCGTCCGATCCACGCGCAGTACAAGCATGGCGAGATCTCGATCGGCCTCGTGATGGACCAGGACTCCTACAACCTGCCGCGCGTGCAGAAGGGGATGAACTCCCGGGCCTACCCGGGCCTGCTCATCAACTACCGCGAGCGGCGCATCCGCCACATGCACAAGGTGCTCGATAACTACCTCGAAGGCCCCGACCGCTAGGTCTCGGCCCAGACAGGTACCAGAGAGCCGCGGCGCTCAGGCGCCGCGGCTTTTTCGTGCCCGCTACTCGAGCGCCCCGCTCGCGATCAGCTCTGCCAGCTCTTCCTCGTTGTAGCCCAGCACCTCGCGGAACACCTGCTCGGTGTGCTGCCCCAGCAGCGGCGCCGGGTTGCGCGGTCCCGCCCGCGTTTCGCTGAGCAAATAAGCGGCGCCGTCGTACCGCAGCGGCCCGATGACCGGGTGGTCCGTCTCCCAGAAGTGCCTGCGCGCCGTGAGTTGCGGGTCGTCCTCAATGTCGGCCATCGTCGCGACCAGGTGCGCCGGTACCCCGGCTCCCTGCAGCGCCTCCTGCGCCTCCTCCGCCGTCCGCTCCCCACACCACGCCGCCAGCCCCGCCTCGATCTCGTCATCGCGACCCTTCCGCTCTGCCGCCGACCGCAGCCCCTCGTCCGCCGCCCAGTCCCCTCGCCCCACCGCCTTGCAGAGCGCCTCCCACTGCGCATCGCTCATCACCGAGATCGCGCACCAACGGTCGTCCCCCGCGCAGGCGAACACGCCGTGCGGGGCCGCCAGGGGATGCCGGTTCCCGTTCGCGACCGTCTCCGTGCCCCCGTTCAGCGCCGCTACCAGCGCCCCGTCGAGCGCGTACGTCATCGCCTCCAGCTGCGAGAGGTCGATGTACTGCCCCTCGCCCGTCCGCTCGCGGTGGTCGAGTGCCGCCAGCAACGACGAGGCCGCGAAGTGCATCGCCACCCAGTCCGTGTACGCGACCCCCGTGCCCGTTGGCGCCCGGTCGGGCCAGCTCGTCAACCCCGTGATGCCCGCCGCCGCCTGCAGGATCAGCCCGAACCCGCGGAACTGCGCGTGCGGGCCGTACTGCCCTTCCATCGACATCGACATCATGATCACGTTCCGGTTGATCGCCCGCACCGACTCATAGTCCAGCCCCACCCGCTTCATGAATCCCGGCGTGAACGACTCCGTGACCACGTCGCTCGCCGCGATCAGCCGCTTCGCCGCCTCCAGCCCCCCGGGGGTCCGCAGGTTGATCTGCACGCCCAGCTTGTCGCGATTGTGGTTGGCCCAGTAGGCGCTCCCGTCGGGGCTCGTGTCGTTCCCCGGCCGTGGCCCGCCGGAACGGAACGTGTCCAGCTTCAGCGTCGACTCCACCCGGATCACCTCCGCCCCGTGCCACGCCAGCATCTGCGTCGAGTTCGGCCCCACTCCTACCCACGAGAAGTCGGCCACCCGGATTCCCTTGAACAAGTCCCGCGCGCCCACCGCCCCCTCCCGCTCTGCCACCTGCGGAACGCGCGCCCCCGCCGCCACCTCCGACCGCACCGCAGCCGCGTCCGCCCCTACCCCCGCGACATCCCCCGTCCGCCACGGCGTCCCCGAGAGCTTCATCGGCGCGCCCGGCATCCGCAGCTTCCCAACCGGCGAGTTCGCCTCCCCGAAAAAGTCCCGCGCCGCCAGGTGCTCGCTCTCGACGAGGTCCGCCATCGTGTTCACCGGGTAGATCATGAGTCCCCGCGGCTGGCCCTCCTCACCCAGCTCGTGCGTGCTCCGAGCCGCGAAGAATCGCCGGATCTCCGACTCCAGCGCCTCCACCTCCTCGGGCGCCGGCATGTCGCCCCCGACCAGCGCCCGCCCCGCCCAGGCCTCCGCGTCGAAGGTGCGCGCCTCGCCGGCCGCATCGAACCACCGCGCGAGCGCCCGGATGCTGTCCGGCTGGCGCCAGTACGCTACGTAGCCGTCCACCGACTCGTAGATGAGCCGCGTGCCCTGCGTGCCGAACGCGCGACCTCCCCCCGCCCGCTTCGCCACGAGCCCGCCCATCGCGTAGTACAACCGCGCGTTCCCCAGCGCGTTCGCGACCGCCGCCTGCATTGCGACGTCGACCAGCTGCCCCCGTCCCGTCAGCCTCCTCGCCCGTAGCGCCAGCAGTGTCCCCACGCACGCCTGCGCGCCCGTCAGCGCGTAGGCCTGCTCCACCGTCACCCGCAGCGGCGCTCGATCCGGGTCGCCACAAAGCGACATCAGTCCACCCGATGCCAGCCCGACCAGATCGCTCCCTGCCCATCCCGCCTTCGGCCCCTCCAGCCCGAACGGCGTGACCACCGTGCGAACCACGTGCGGCGCCCGGTCCGCCAGCTCAGCGAGCGGAAGCTGCCACGCCTCCCCGGTGTCGTCCGGCGATACCACGACGGCATCGGCGCTCGCGCACAGGTCCAGCAGGAAAGCCGCGTCCGCCGCCGACCCCGCGTCGAGCGTGATGCTGCGCTTGCCCGCGTGCATCTGCGCCCACCACGCGCTCAGCCCCTCCCCCTCCCCGACCAGCGGCTCCCGCATGCGCGTGGGGTCGCCCCCCGGCGGCTCGACGCGCACCACGTCCGCCCCAAGCCCCGCCAGCATCCGCGTGCAGACCGCCCCCATCTCGCGGGTCAGGTCGATGACTCGGTACGGCGCAAGGGGTCCGGTCACGGCGACCAAAAGGCTACGCGACCCGCTTCCAGGCCGCCCCCGTGGGTAACTGATACGCGGTCTCGGGCCTGTCCTGACGGCCTGTATACGATTGTGTTGTTTCATCCATTACAAGGGAGGGCGACACATGGGTTTCCTGGAAAGGCTCTTCAAGCGCGGTGACGCGTCCGAGGCCGAAGGCCTCCACGCCGACGTGCCAATCGAGCGGGACGAGTGCCCCCACACCAACCTTGTCCCCAAGTGGGACGAGCCCGATGACATCGGGCACGAGGACAGGGCCTCGCGCTTCGACTGTGGCACCTGCGGAGCCACCTTCACCCCTGCCGAGGCGCAGGAGTTGCGCGAGACCGAGGCCGAGCGGATCGGCGCTGTCTAGGCGCCTCGCTCACCTCGCCGCCCGCTGACGCGTACAATCCGCCCCGCCCCCGAGGAGGAGCGAGGCATGGTGACGCAGGCCCAGTCGGGCGCCACGTTCGCGAACAGCATCGAGTGGGCGAATGCGCCCGCCGCCGATGCCCCCCTGATTGACGGCGACCTCCCCGGCCCCCGCTCACAGGAACTCTTCGACAAGACCCAGCAGTACCAGTACGGCAGCTACTTCCAGATGGTGAACGCCCTGCCCGTCGCGTTCACCCACGGCGAGGGCGTCACCCTCACCGATGCCGACGGGAACCGCTTCATCGACTTCACCCAGGGCCACATGGTCGCCGCCCTTGGCCACGCCCATCCCCGCATCACCGAGGCCGTCGCCAACCAGGCCGGACGCCTCCTCAATGTGCGCGATTTCCCCACCGACGTGCGCGTCCAGCTCATGGAGCGCCTCGCCGCCATCACCCCCGGCGACCTCAACATCTTCCAGTTCTTCAACACCGGCACCGAGGCCACCGAGGCCGCCCTTCGCGTCGCCCGCGCCGCTACTGGCAACCACGAGTTCCTCGCCTTCACCGGCGACTATCACGGCCGCACCACCAGCGCGATCGCCACTGGCATGGGGAACCCGGCCACGGGTCCCCGCCCCTCCGGCTTCCTTACCGTGCCCGCCGCCTTCTGCTACCGCTGCGAATACAACATGACGTACCCCGACTGCGGCATGCACTGCACCGATTTCGCCGAGCGCCTCATGCTGGCCAACAGCCACGGGAAGCTCGCCGGCATCATCGTCGAGCCCATCACCAACGGTAGCGGCGCCCGCACCTACCCCGACGAGTTCCTTCCCCGCCTCCGCGAGATCGCCGACCGCCACAACATGCTCCTGATCTTCGACGAGTTCGCCACCTTCGGGCGCACGGGCACGTGGTTCGCCGCCGAGCACTACGGCGTCGTCCCCGATGCCGTCATCATCGGCAAGATGCTGGGCAACGGCATCCCCATCTCCGTCCTCTGCGTGCGCGAGGGCCTCAAGGAGGCCCTCCAGCAGACCCAGCCCTCCACTACCAACGGCGGCCAGCCCGCCGCCTGCGCCGCGGCCATCGCCGTCCTCGACACGATCGAGGAGGAGAACCTGCTCGAGCACACCCGCGCCCTCGGCGAGATCTCCCTCGACCGCCTCCAGCGCCTCCGGGACGCCCACCCCTCGGTCGGTGACGCCCGCGGGAAGGGCCTCCTCCTCGCTCTCGACTTCGTCACCGACAAGGAGAGCCGCGAGCCCAGCCATGAGGCCGGCCGACTCTTCTACAAGAACTGTCTCGAACGCGGCCTCGTCGTCTCCGGCGGCGGCAACAACACCCGCGTCTGTCCCCCGGTCGTCTGCTCGGAAGAAACGGCCATGAAGGCCTACGCTATCGCCGAGGACGCCATCGATGCGATGGAGCGCGAACTCGGCTACGTCTAACTCAGCCAGGAGAGAGCTCTCATGACCGATACCGCCAAATCCGAGGCCATCCCCGCCTCTGCCTGCCCCGTCGCCGCCGACATTGGCGCTGAGCTCTTCGAGCCGGGCTCCCAGGAGCACTGGTTCGACTCCTACAAGGTGCTCCACGAGGAAGCCCCCATCGCCCGCATCCCCGGCAAGGGCTGGCTCCCCGGCGCCGATGCCTTCGTCGTCTCGAAGTTCGAGGACATCGCCGCCATCACCCGCGACCCTCGCTTCTTCGACCTCATGCCCGAGGACATCTCCGCCGCCGCCTCCGCCGGCTCCAGCGAGATCGAGTCCGAGATGTTCCGCGAGGAGGGTTTCGGAGACACGGTCGACGCCGCCCAGACCCTCCGCCCCACCGTCGAGCAGCACAAGCAGTACCGCATGCAGCTCTGGGACCCGTGGGTCGGCCCCGAGGGCGCCGAGCGCCACCGCGAGATGGTCACCGCCGCCGTCAACGGCCTCATCGATCGCTGGATCGACGACGGCGAGGTCGAGTTCGTTACGCAGTTCGCCGCGCCCCTCCCCCAGACCGTCATCACCACCATCCTCGGGTTCCCCCTCGAGGACATGCCCATGTTGAAGAAGATGGAGGAGGCCCAGGTCCGCCGCTTCGTCTACGGCGATGGCCCCCGCAACGAGCTTTCCGAGGAGGTCGAGCGCGAGAACGCCGCCGTCCTCGTCGACTTCCACCACTACATCCAGTCCCAGATCGACGAGAAGCGGAAGAACCCGAAAGAGGACATGATCTCCTTCCTCAGCCAGGTCGAGTACGAAGGGCGCAAGCTCAGCGACGGCGAGATCATCAGCATCGCCGTCCTCATGCACATCGGCGGCAACGAGACCACGCAGTACGCCCTCACCTCCGAGGCCCTGCTCCTCGCCCAGCACCCGGAGCTCGTCGAGGAGTTGCGCGACGATCGCGGCAAGGTCCGCTTCTTCGTCGAGGAGGCCCTCCGCCTCTACGCCCCCACCCAGGGCGGCGCCGGCGGCCGCTACGTCCCCGAGGACATGGAGATTCGGGGCGTCCAGATACCGAAGGGCTCGCTCCTCCACCTCCGCTTCGGGGCCGGCAACCGCGACGCCGACCTTTGCCCCGCCCCGTCCGAGCTGCGGCTGGATCGCAAGAACCCCGGACGCCACCTCACCTTCTCGATGGGGCCGCGCAACTGCCCCGGCCAGGGCATCTCCCGGCTGGAGCAGAACATCGCCACCGAAGTGCTCATCGAACGGCTCGACAACATCCGCTTCGCGCCGGGCAAGAACGATTTCACCCACCAGCCCGGCATCATGCTCGGCCTCTACGAGCTCCACCTCGAGTTCGACAAGCGCTGAGCCGCCGGGAACACGGTCAGGCAGGGTATCGGCATGAGTGAAGCTGCATCCGCGCGCGAGTGGACCGAGGTCGTCCCCTTCGGCGACCTCCCCGTCCGCGCCGCCGCCCGTTACCCCGATGCCGACGCCGTCATTTTCCCCGACCGCCGCCACACCTACGCCAGCCTCAACGAGGCCGCCGTCCGCTCGGCCCGCTCCCTCGCCGGCCTCGGCCTCGGCCCCGGCGACCACCTCGGCATCCTCATGCCCAACTGCATGGACTACATCGAGGTCATGCTCGGCGCCGCCATGCTCGGCGCGTGGGTCGTGCCCATCAACGCTCGCTACAAGGAACACGAGCTCGCCTACGTTATCGAGAACGCCGACCTCAAGCTCCTCATCACCAGCGACCTCATCGACGAGCACGTCGACTTCGTCGAGCTCCTCCACCGCTGCCTCCCCGGCCTTGCCGAAGCCCCCGACCCCGCCGCCCTCTCCCTCCCCGGCGCCCCGAAGCTGCAGAGCGTCGTGCTGCTCGGTGAGGCAAGTCCCGCGGGCATGCTCGACCGCGCCGCCTTCGACGCAGCTGCCGAGGGCGTCACCGCCGACCACGTCCACCTGCTCCGCTCCCGCGTCCGCCTCCGCGATGTCGCCATGATGATGTACACCTCCGGCACCACCGCCGACCCCAAGGGCTGTCCCCTCACCCACGAGGCCCTCGTCCGCACGTCCGTCAACGCCTGCGGCGACCGCTTCCGCCTCACCGCCGAGGACCGCTTCTGGGATCCTCTGCCCCTCTTCCACATGAGCGCCATCCTCCCCCTCATCGGCTGCATGGATTCCGGCGCCGCCTACATCACTCTCACCCACTTCAACGCGAACCTCGGAATCTCCCAGCTCCGCGACGAGCGCGCCACCGTCTGCTTCTCCACCTTCCCGCCCATCACGACCGCCCTCCTCAACCACCCCGAGTGGGACCCCGCCGCGTTCTCCCGCATTCGCCTCATGAACAACGTCGCGCCCCCCGACGCCCTCCGCCGCATCCACGCCGCCCTCCCCACGGCCCAGCACACCAACGCCTACGGCCTCACCGAGTGCGGCGGCGTCGCCTGCTTCAGCCACCCCGACGACCCGCCCGAGAAGCGCCCCGTCACCTCCGGCCGCCCCCTCCCCGGTATCGAGCTCCAGATTCGCGACCCCGAGACCGGCGGCCCCGTCGACGAGCCCAACACCCGTGGCGAGATTTGGATGCGCGGCTACTGCGTCTTCGAGGGCTACTACAAGGACCCCGTGAAGAACGCCGAGTGCTTCGACGCCGAAGGCTGGTTCAACACCGGCGACCTCGGCGCGCTCGACGAGGACGGCCGCGTCAGCTTCATGGGCCGCGTGAAGGACATGCTCAAGGTCGGCGGCGAGAACGTCGCCGCCCTGGAGATCGAGTCGTACCTCCAGACCCATCCCGCCGTGAACATCGCCCAGGTCGTCGGCGTTCCCGACGACCGCTACGACGAGGTCCCCGCCGCCTTCGTCGAGCTCGTCCCCGGCGCCGAGATCGCCCCCGACGACCTGATCGACCACTGCCGCGGACGCATTGCCAGCTTCAAGGTGCCCCGCCACGTCCGCTTCGTCGCCCCCGGCGACTGGCCCATGTCCGCCACCAAGGTCCAGAAGTACCGCCTCCGCGACCAGATCGTGGCCGAACTGGACGGCTAGACGGCGATTCTCGGGACGGGCGGGAAAATTCGAAAACGGACGGGGTAATTCGACCGAATTCCCCCTAGGCTTGCCCCATGACCCGTCGTGGACGAGGCCGGCCGCCGTATCCCGACATCCTCACGCCCGCCGAATGGCGCATCCTCGATGAGGTGCGCACCGGCGCGACCAACGCCGAGATTGCCATCAAGCTCGGCATCAGCCCCTACACCGTCAAGTACCACGTCTCCAACATCCTCGGGAAGCTGGAGCTGCGGAACCGCCGCCAGATCGCCACCTGGCAGCCGGAGCGCGAGCGCCTCCGCCTCCCCCAGATGGTCGGCGCCCGCCTCCGCGCCTTCCTCGCCCCGCTCGCCCTCCTCCCCAAGCCCCTCCTCGGCGTCGCCGCCGGCGCGGTCGTCACGCTCGTGGCCATCCCCACCATCGTCCTTGCCATCCTCCTCACCCGCCCCGAGGAGCCCGTCAACGTCCTCCTCACGCCCGACCCCTCCCCCTCCCCCGCCGCCCCCGCCACCGCCACCCCCACCCCGACCCCGGCCGCCACCCCGGACCCCTCGCCCACACCGGCCCCCGAGGCGTCCCCCACCCCCGAACCCACCCCGGAGCCCACACCGGAACCGACGCCCGCACCCCCCATCGACTCCACCCCCAACGCCCTCGGCATCCGCGAAATCCGTACCGACGAAGCCTTCATCCGCATCGAGTACGCTCCCGGCAAGCAGATTACCGAAGACACGGGGCTCTTCTTCCTCGATGTCAAGACCGGCGCCGTCGAGGGCTGGCAGCACGTCGATGGTCTTCGGATCGCCACATCCCCGGACAACCGCTACGTCGCAGTGGAGGGTGCCCTCCACGACCGGGACGAGGACCGCACGTTCTCGTGGGACCCCGCCCGTCTGCGCCGCGAAGCGTGGGGCGATGGCGGCGCCGTCGCATTTGAGATCCTTGGAGGCGATGGGGATGGTGGCCCGCACCGCTACGTGGAGGTCGGCCCCTCCATGGAGCAAGAGGCGGAGTTCAACCTGCCGTTTGGATGGTCGATCCATGCGTGGCGTCCCGAAGATGGCCTCCTGCTCTCGTCCGGTGGCGTGGTCCGCCTCGAGACTGGCGAAGTCCTTACGATTGAGCGCCCTGGTGGCGATCTTCACGTGTTTCCTTCCGGAGAGGGATTCGCCACTGTGCTTGTTCCCGGTGGCTCCCTTGTGGCGCAAAACTGCAACGCTGTCCGCTACGACTGGTCGGCGGTCCTCACGTCCGAGGTCGCGTTCCCGTGCATTGGTGATGCAATGGAGGGCGCCGGAGTCAGGCTGTCGCCGAACGGGCGCTGGATCGCGGCGACCACCCGGGCACTGGACCCGGGGACGGACCCCATGGGCTTCCCCGTTCTGGCCACGCTTTCTCTGTTCAATGCGGTAACCGGCGAGGAAGTGGTTCGCGTGCAGGGCGCCACCCTTCCGCCCCTGCTGGGGAGTACGCCATGGCTCGCAGGAGGGGATGCCCTGCTTGTGGACTCGGTGTTGGGCCTGCAAGTCGTGACTGTTGGTAGTCAGTGGGGTCGTACCCCGGCTCGAACGGTGCCCGCCCTGTGGATGAGCCTTGCTCCGGACAACCCCTCTCTCGTTGGTAGTGCCCAGACTGTTTCGACCCTTGACGGCGAGACACGTGCCACAGCGAACTTTGAGGCCGAGCCGAGCATGTGGGTAGGTTCTTGGGGAAGCACCAGCCGGGAGCTCCGGATTCGCCGCCGTCCCGGCGGGATTGGCCTTGCTTCCATCGTCCCCTCCCTTCTCCCCGCCATCCAGACTCCCCCCTTCGACGATTCCCTCACCGCCGAGGTCGTCGTCGACACCTGCCTGAACGTCCGCGAAGAGGCCACCACCGAGTCCGAGATTGTGGTCTGCCTGCCCCCCGAGCGCGTTGTCGAGCTGGTCGCCCACCCCACCGACGGCTACCTCGTGCGGGGACCCTGCGTCGAGGACGACCTGTACGGGCGCTGTGTCTGGGTGCACGTCCTCACCGAGGACGGCGAGCAGGGCTGGGCCTACGCCGACTTCCTCCGTTGGTCCGGCATCCCCCTCGCGCCCGCCCCCGACCCGCCCGCTCCGCGGGGGTAGCCGCCCTAGACCGTGAAGTAACGCGCCTCCGGGTGGTGCACCACGATCGCGCTGGTCGATTGCTCCGGGTGCCACTGGAACGTCTCCCCCAGCTCCACGCCGATGCGCTCCGGCCCCAGCAGCTTCGCGATCCCCACTTGCTGCTCAAGGTCGGGACAGGCCGGGTACCCGAACGAGTAGCGCGACCCCTGGTACCCCTGCCGGAACAGCTCCCGCATGTCCTTCGCGTCCTGCCCCGCGATGCCCAGCTCCTCGCGCACGCGCCTGTGCCAGAACTCCGCCAGCGCTTCGGCGCTCTCCACCCCGAAGCCGTGGAAGTGCAGGTAGTCCCGGTATTCGTCCGACTCGAACAGCTCCTGGGCGAGCTCCGTCGCCCGCGACCCCACCGTCACCAGCGTGAACGCGACCGTGTCGTACTCCCCACTCTCGCGGTCCTTGAAGAAGTCGGCGATGCAGAGCCGCCGCCCCTCCGTCTGACGCGGAAACTCGAATCGCACCGGCTCCCCCGCCGGCGCCTCCCCATCCACCTCGGGCCAGACGAGCAGGTCGTTCCCCTCCGCCCGGCACTTGTAGTACCCGTAGACCACCTGCGGGGTCAGCAGCCCCTCCCCGACCGCGCGTTCCTGCCACCCCCGGAACACGGGCCGCACTTCCTCCTCCAGGAGCGCCTCGTACTCCTCCTCCGAGCGGTCGCCCCGCTGGTATCCCCACTGCGCCCGGAAGAGCGCCACCTCGTTCACGTAGGGGAACACGTCCCGCAGCGGGATGCCGCCTACCACCCGGCTCCCCCAGAAGGGTGGTTGTGGCACCGGTGCGTCCCGCGCCACCGCCGACCGCACGTATGCCTCCTGCGCACCCGCATCCGCCTCGCTTCGCGCTGCTGGCGCGGCCGAGGCCGCCGTCCGCGCCGCCGCTGGCTCCTCCCCGGCCACCACCCGCCCCAGCGTGTCCAGCCCCTCGAACGCGTCCTGGCAGTAGTAGACGTCGCCCTCGTACACCGCCCGCAGGTCGTGCTCGACGTAGCGCCGGTTGAGCGCCGCGCCCCCCAGCAGCACCGGGAATCGCGACAGCCCCCGCGCGTTCAGCTCCTCGAGGTCCTCGCGCATCACCACCGTGCTCTTCACCAGCAGGCCGCTCAGCCCGATCGCGTCTGCCTCCACCTCCAGCGCCTTCTCGATGATCGTCGCGATCGGCTGCTTGATGCCGAGGTTGTCCACCGTGTAGCCGTTGTTCGAGAGGATGATGTCGACCAGGTTCTTGCCGATGTCGTGTACGTCCCCGCGCACCGTCGCCAGCACGATCCGGCCCTTCCCCGACCCCTCGACCCGCTCCATGTGCGGCTCCAGGTGGCTCACCGCCGCCTTCATCGTCTCCGCGCTCTGCAGCACAAAGGGAAGCTGCATCTTCCCCGACCCGAATAGCTCCCCCACCACCTTCATCCCGTCGAGCAGGTGCTCGTTGATGATCGTGAGCGCCTCCATCTCCTCGAGCGCCTCGTCCAGGTCCCCCTCCAGCCCCCGCCGGTCCCCGTCGATGATGCGTTGCTTCAGACGCTCGTCCACGGGAAGCGCGGCCTGCTCCTCCGCCCGCTTCGGCGCCGCCTCCACGTCCTCGAACAGCGAAAGGAAATGGATGAGCGGGTCGTAGTCCTCCCGGCGCCGGTCGTAGATAAGGTCCCGCGCCGCCTCGAGCTGCGCCTCCGGGATGCGGCTCAGGGGTCGGATCTGCCGTGCGTTCACGATCGCCGCGTCCAGCCCCGCCTCCACCGCCTCCGCCAGGAACACCGAGTTCAGCACCCGCCGCGCCGCCGGCTTCAGCCCGAACGACACGTTCGAGACCCCCAGGATCGTGTGCGTACCGGGCAGCTCCGCCTTCACCCGCCGGATTGCCTCCAGCGTCGCCATGGCGTCGCCGCGCAGGTCCTCCTGCCCGCCCCCCAGCGGGAACGTGAGCATGTCGAACAGCAGGTCGCCCGGCTCCATCCCGTACCGGTCGACGGCGATCCCGTGGATGCGGTGGGCCACCCGCAGCTTCCAGTCGACATCCCGTGCCTGCCCTTCCTCGTCGATGACCAGCGCCACGGCCGCCGCCCCGAACCGCTTGATCAGCGGCAGCAGCCGCGTGATCTTCCGCTCCCCGTCCTCCAGGTTGATCGAATTCACGATCCCCTTGCCGCCGTACAGCTTCAGCGCAGTCTCGATCACGGGCACCTCGGTCGAATCGAACACGAGCGGCAGCGTCGCCTGTGTCCGCAATTCCCTCCCGTACCGCTCCATGTCGGGGGCGCCGTCGCGCCCGACGTAGTCGACCATCAGGTCGAGCACGTGCGCCCCCTCCGCCGCCTGCTCCCGCGCGAGCGCCACCACCCCCTCCGCGTCCTCCTCCAGCAGCAGATCCCGGAACGCCCGCGACCCCGTCGCGTTCATCCGCTCCCCCACCACCAGGAACGACGTGTCCTGCTCGAAGGGGACGCTCGTGTAGAGCGAGCTGCAGGCCGCCTCGATCGTCGCCGGCCGAGCCTTCGGCCGCGGTCGCCCCACCGCCGCGATGGCCGCCTCGAAGTGCTCCGGCGTCGTCCCGCAGCACCCTGCCGCGATGCTCGCCCCCATCTCCTCCACGAAGATGCGCTGGTAGCGAGCGAACGCCTCCGGCGTGAGCGGGTAGCACGTCTCCCCGTCCCGGATCTCGGGCAGGCCCGCGTTCGGCCCGATGAACACCGGCCGCCGCGAGTTCTGCGCCAGGTGGCGCACGTGCTCCACCATCTGCTCCGGCCCGGTCGCGCAGTTGATGCCGATCACGTCGACCGTGTCGAGCGCCTCCAGCGTTGTGAGCGCGCAGGCGATGTCGGAGCCCAGCAGCATCGTGCCCGTCGTCTCGATCGTCACGCTCGCGATCACCGGCAGGCGCGTGTCCATCTCGCCGAACACGTCCTCGATCGCGCCCAGCGCCGCCTTCGTCTGCAGCAGGTCCTGGCACGTCTCGACCTTGAGCACGTCGATCCCGCCCTCGACCAGTCCCCGCGTCTGCTCCCGGTAGCTCTCGACCAGCTCGTCGTAGTCGATGT
>JAPPBY010000021.1 GCA_026702615.1 Chloroflexota bacterium
CGATGAGGTAGTCCATCATCCGCCGCACGTCCGTCAGCGACGGCGGCGGCGCCACCACCGACCCCGCATCCCGCCACGCGACCAGCGTCTGCAGCGCCAGCTCGCGCGCCTCCGCCTGCGCCTCCGCCGAGAGCCCGCCCTGCGGGTCCGTCAGCAACACCGTCTCCGGCACCAGGTCGTCGCGCAGCAGCGACAGGTCGCCCGTGATCTGCGCCAGCGCCGGCAGCAGCGACGGCAGGTGCGCGTCCTCCAGCGCCTTGCGGATGGGCGCCTCGTCGAGCGGAAGCGGTTGGATCTCGCGGCTAATCGTCATAGCCCGTCAGCCTAGCGGGACAAGGAGAGTCGGGCCAGCGTTCCTCTCGGGTTGGCACAGCGCCTTATGGTTGACCGCTCGGGAGGTAATCGGTGCCCAAGAAGAAGAGTGTCAAGATGTGTGCTCAGAGATTTCGGCGGGACGCGGACGAGCTGCTCGAGTTCTGCAGGGAGGCGAGCACCCTCTCGGACCGCCACACGAGTCTCGCCTACGAAGTGGCGATCATCAAGCTCTACGCCGCTTTCGAGAGACTGATGGTCGGGGCGCTTACTGGTGCGATAAACAATGACACAGCAGCGCTGGGATCCACGACTCGGGTTGACTTCCCCAAACACCTAACAGACGGGGTGTGTGAATACATCATCACTGGGGGAAAGTACTTCGACTTCCACGGGCGTTCTGGGCTGATTGGTGAGATTAAGAAGTACGTACCCAAGGACCACTATCTTCTGAAGGCGGTCAAGGATCCTGCTTACAGACAATCCTTGGATCGACTCTGCGCTCTTCGGAACTATGCCGCACACGAGAGCACTACATCCAAGAGGGCTGCGCTTGATGCCGTTGGCCAACGGAAGATGAGGTCCGCAGGATCTTGGCTGAAGGTGCAGAACCGTTTTGGAGATCTTGCATGCCGGTTGTCCGACCTCTCTTGCAGAGTTGAGCAGGGTGCCCCCTATTAGGGCCTAGCTGCCCTTGCGCGGTTTCCCCTCCAATGGGTCCAAGGTGAGCTTCACGTGATCGGGCCAACTAAGATGTGCTGGTGGCGCGCTGTGATCCGTCGGTTTGCTGGAGGACCATGAAGAGGTCAGTAGTCGTTGCTCTAGGTGCAGTCACCGCAATCGGTGTGGTTGTGGGTGCTATGGGCTGTGGTGGCGTCAGCGAGGAGGAAGTTGCAGAGCGGGTTGCCGAGGAGCTTGCGGCACGAGAAGCGGAGCGTGAGGAAGCAGCAGCCCGAGAGGCGGAGGCCGAGAGGGTTCAGGCGGAGCAGGAAGAAAGGGCAGCCCAAGAAGAGGCTCTGCGGGAGGAGGAGGCTGCTAAGGAGCGGAGAGCCGCGGAGGAGATGGAATGGCTCCGTGACTTCAATGGACACGTTGCCACGAGACTGAATGTCCTGACTGTGGAGCGAAGCACACGGAAGGTAGTGGATGAGCTGACCGTGTTAGAGACTACCCTGCAAGAGGCCTCGCGCGTAGGGGAATTCCTTGGCGACAAGGATGTGGTGCTCGGCTACATCACTGATGTCCAGATCGGCATTCTCTCCCAGCTCAAGAGGACGATAGTGGCGAGGGGGGTAATGACCGACAGGCTCAGGGACACAATCCTCGAAACATCCCGGGTATTCCGGAGTACACGAGACACACTCACTGACGCGCTCGGCGAGTCGGCAACCCTCCATCTCTGGGTAGGGCCACTCTCAGAGGACTTGGGCCGGTCCGACCTCCCTGAGATATACCGTTAGCTCCAGCCACGCTTCCTGGAGTCGAATACCGCCTGGCCAGTCTGTTCTCCATACCCCGGTCGGCGTGTGGCTCCGTTTGCTCCCGTTCCCACCCCGTACAATCCCCCTCTCCCAAGGAGGCCCCGCCATGATCCACGAGCTTCGCATCTACACCGCCCACCCCGGCAAGCTCCCCGCCCTCCAGGCCCGCTTCCGCGACCACACCGTCGGCATCTTCGAGCGCTGCGGCATCAAGAACGTCGCCTACTGGACCAACTCCATCGGCGGGCGCAGCGACGAGCTCTGGTACGTCCTCGCCTTCGACGACATGGCCCAGCGTGACGAGGCCTGGGCCACCTTCATGAGCGACCCCGAGTGGCGCCAGGTCCGGGCTGCCTCCGAGGAGGATGGCCCCCTCGTCCACCACATCGAGAACCGCATCCTCGCCCCCACCGACTACTCCCCGCTCCAGTAGAAGCCGGCACACTCGTGCCGGCGGTCGCCGCACCGGGGGTGTGCTAGGGTGCGCCCGGTGGGGAGGCTGGAGGCGTATGCCATGAAGAACTGGATCATCGCCGCGCTCGTCGCCGTCATCGCCATCGGGGGCGCGATCGGCGCCTTCGCCGCCACCCGCACCGTCGACCGCGTCGTCGAGGTCCGGGTCTGGGAACACGCCGACGACCCTTCCCGCAACTACATCAGCATCCGCACGCAGGGCGGCGACTGGAGCGAAACCCTTTCCGCGACAGCCGACGACGGCGAAACCGCGGACGGGCGCTTCCGCTACGGCGACCTTACCGTCGTCCTGCCCTTCAGCGTCTCCACCGTCGACCAGTCCGTCCTGGGAACGCAGGAATCATCCGGGCACTGGTCCATCAGCCGGCTCTACGACCCCATCTACGATGTCGAAACGGTCTCCGCCATCCTCGGCACCGAGGCCGTGATCGACAAGGTCTGGACCACCGCGTTCTACGACGACCCCTACATCCAGCTCTACTGCCGCGGCGACGAGCTGCAGGCGCTCGTCTACTGGGACCAGCCCATCTTCGCTCCGGTCCTCCACAACCCCATCCCCACCATCAGGAGCGTCTACGCCGTCTGGCGCATCGACGGCGGCGAGCCGATCATCGAGCGCTGGCTGCCGGCCACCCACGGCATGGCGACGTTCGCCCAGCACCCCGACGAGTTCATCTCCCGCATCGTGGGCGGCGAAACGCTCATCTTCCGCGTCGTCCCCTCCAACGGGGAGGAGCACACCCTCACCATCGACGTCTCCGGCCTCGCCGACGTCCTGGGCAACCTCACCTGCTACCCCCGCTAGGCGTACCGGACCTGCCGCGCTCCAACTAAATCGTAGGATCCCCCACAAACGGTGTGTAGTACACTTAGGTTGTGGAGCAAAGTGTAGAGCCCAAGGATCCGGGGTCGATGCAGGAGTGGGAGTTCGACAGCGCCAATGTGCCCCACCTTGGGCGCCACGGCATCACCCCGGACATGGTCCTACAAGTCGCCGCGAGCAGGCCGCGGTTCGTACCGACGTTCCCGCGGGCGGGCAGGTCGAGTTCCCACAGAATGATTGGCCAAACGATGGATGGCAGGTGCTGGACGATCCCCATCACGAGAGTGGAAGATAGTCCAGAGACTTGGAGAGCGATCACCGGGTGGCCCTCCACGCGGAGGGAAGAGAGGCACTATCGTGAGCAGACTCAGGCCTGAGGAAGAGCGCGAGCTGATCGCTGAGATGGAAGCGCTGCGGGACGCAGACGAACCCATTGATCCAGCGACTTCGTGGACCTTCCCGCCCGGAACGGAACACCGGGCGGTTCTGCGCGTGGACCTTCCCCCCGAGGCAATCGATCGGCTGTACAGGGTAGCCAAGGCGGATGGCAGTACCATGGGAGAAGTCATCGTCAAGATGCTCGACGGCTTTGACAGCAAGAACAATGCCGATGTTGACGCACCCGAGGCCAGCCCCCAACCCCGGCGGCGCCGTAAGTCCGCGAAGGCCAGCTAGCCCCACCCGCGCCCCCTCTGCGCTACCGTAGCGCCGCATGACCTTCGAACCCCTCCCCCTGACCGTGCTCGTGCGCACGCGTTCGCGCGTCGCGACGCCGCTGACGCGGCTGCTCACCGCGCTCGGCATCGCCACCGAGCCCACCACCGGCAACCTCACGGTCTGCGTGTACGACGAAGGCGACACACCGGCGCCGGAGGCCGGCGCCCTGGTTGTCCTCGCTGCAAGTGATGAGGGCTTCGCGCGCGCCCGCCGCACCGTCGGCGCCCGCAACCCCACCCTGGACCACCCCGGCCAGGGCCTCATGCCCCCCGAGGGCCACATCGCCACCGTCACGGCAGAGGCCGCCACCTCGGCAGCCCTGCTGCAGGCCCTCGCGCTCGCCGCCGGGGATCGCCCTGGCCCCGCCCGCATCGATGTCGAACACCTCGCGCTTCACATCATCATGCCCGTCGTCTCCGCCCTCTCGGTGGGCGTGATGCGATCCCCCGTGCGACCACCCAGCCGCATCACCTACCCCCTCGGCATCGTGCCCTGCGCCGATGGCGAGGTCGGCGCCTACCAGGCCGTCCCGACCGAGTGGCCCCGCTTCTGCGCCATGATCGGCCGCGAGGACATCGTCGAGGCTTACCCCACCGTCGAATCCCGCCGCGAGAGTGGAGCCGACATCTGGGAAGCCGCCGCCCCCTGGTTCCGAGCCCGCCCCGTCGACGAGGTTGTGCGTATCGCCCAGGACGCCGGCCTCCCCTACGCCGCCGTCCTCCCCATCGACGCCCTTCCTGCCTCCCCCTACCTCCACCGCCGTGGCGCCATCGCGACGGACCCCGACGGCGAGCTCGCGCCGGGCGCCCCCTGGCGTGTCGAGCATGCCCCCACCGACGGTGAACTCCACCCCCGTCGCGAAGCCCTCCGAGAGGCGCTCGCCACGGCCCTCCCCCCGCCCGTCGCCGGACCTCTCTCGGGTCTCGTCGTCGTCGAGGTCACGCAGCACTGGGCGGGACCGCTCGCCGCCCGTCTCCTCGCCGACTACGGCGCCCACGTCATCAAGTGCGAGCCCGTCGGCGGCGACTTCTGGCGGGTCACCGGCAACCTCCGCGACGAGAACATCTCCTGGACCTTCGAGCCCATCAACCTCGGCAAGGGCTCGATGACCATGGACCTGCGCGACCCCACCGACCGCGCCCTCCTCGAGGCGCTGCTCGGCGCCTGCGACATCCGCATCGAGAACCTCTCGCAGGGCGCCCGCGACCGTGCCGGCCTCGCTCTCCCCGGCGTTGCCGCCCGCAACCCGAACGTTATCGCCCTCTCCCTCCCGGGCTACGAGACAGCAGGTCCGCTCGCGGCCCTGCGAGGCATGGGCTGGTCCTTCGAGGTCGCCTCCGGCTACGCCTCCGCCCTCGGTGGCGGCAAGGCCGCCAACTCCGGCTACCCGTACGGCGACCCCATCGGCGCGATCACCGCCTTCCTCGCCGTCCTGCGCGAGCTGGCCCGGCGCCGGCTCGGCGGGGGCGGTGGTGCGGCCCTGCTCGATATCGGGCAGGTGGCGGCGCTCTCCTACACCCTCGTCGAGACCCTGCGAACCGGCGAATCCGGCCCCGCCCTCACCACCCTCGACGATGCCATCGCCGGAGGCCGCCCCGACCCATCCTGGCCCCTCGATCGCATCGTCACCGCCAGCGGCCGCCCCATGGACCACCCTGGCCGCCTTGTCCCCCTCGCCGATCAGCCGCCCCGCAACCGCGCTCCCGCCCTCGACGAGCACGGTGACGCCGTCCGCGAGGCGGTCGCGAAAGCGCTAGGGGAACCGGGGACCTAGCGGGACTGCTCCTCGCGGAACGCCGTGTAGCTCTCGCGGATGTCGTCGTGCGAGAGCGAGAGGATTGAGGCCGCGAGATAGGCCGCGTTGCGGGCCCCCCAGCCCCCGACTGCGACCCCCGCCACCGGTACGCCGGGCGGCATCTGCAACACCCCGTGGATGGCGTCCTGTCCGCCCGCTACCTCGCTCGTCGCGAGGGGCACGCCGATCACCGGCACCGTCGTCAGCGCCGAGACTGCGCCGGGCAGGGCCGCCGCCCCGCCCGCTGCGCAGATGAACACCTCGATCCCCGCGTCACGGGCGTTCTTCGCGTAGTCGTGCACCTTCTCTGGGTTGCGATGCGCCGACATCACGTGCGTCTCGTACGGGATGCCGAGCGAGCCCAGGATTTTCTCCGTGGCCTCCATGGCGGACATGTCGTTCTTCGAACCCATCAGGATCGCGACCAGTGACTTGCTCATTCCGTCTCCTCGATTTGTGCGATATCGGTGCGCATGTAGGCGCCTTCGAATGTGATGCGGCGGGCGTTCTCGTACGCCTTCGCCCGCGCCGCCGCGAGCGTCGGCCCCCGTGCGGTCACGGTCAGGACGCGCCCGCCGTTCGTGACTACGCCCTCGGGCGTCTCCTTCGTCCCCGCGTGGAACACCTGGACGTCCTCGTCGATCTCGTCGAGCCCTCCGATCAGGTGCCCCGTCGTGTACGACTCGGGGTACCCCCCGCTCGCCACGACCACCCCGACCGCAGGCTCATCCGACCACTCGATGTCGACCGATGCCAGCTCGCCCGCTGCCGCTGCCGAGCAGATCGTGAAAAAGTCGCTCTCCAGCCGCAGCATCAGGATCTGCGCCTCGGGATCGCCCAGGCGCGCGTTGTACTCGAGCACGTAGTTGCCCGCTTCCGTGACCATCAGGCCGGGATAGAGCGTGCCGTTGAAGGGCCGGCCCAGCGCCGCCATCCCCGCGATCGTCGGTTGCACCACGTCCCGGTCGATGGTGGCGTTCATCTCCGCCGTCACGTCCGCGCTCGGGCTGTACGCGCCCATTCCGCCGGTGTTGAGTCCGTGGCCCCCCGTCAGCGCCCGCTTGTAGTCCGTCGATGAAGGCGTCATGACCGCCGTCTCGCCGTCGCAGATGGCGTGGGCGCTCGTCTCCCAGCCCTGCAGGCATTCCTCGACGACGACCTGGTTGCCCGACGCCCCGAACTCCCGCTTCACCATGATCAGGTCGAGCGCCGCAAGCGCCCCCTCATGGTCGTCGCACACGAGCGCGCCCTTCCCCGCCGCCAGCCCGCTCGCCTTCACCACCAGCGGCCCGTCGGGCAGCGACTCGACGTAGGCCACCGCCTCGCGATGCTCCGAGAACGTGCGGTGGAAGGCCGTCGTGATCCCGTGGTCGACCATGAACTGCTTCGACCACGCCTTGCTCGCCTCGATCTGCGCCGCGTCCGCCGTCGGTCCGTAGCAAGGGAGACCCCGCTCGCGCAGCCGGTCGACGAGCCCCAGCGGCTGGGGGTCGTCCATCGTCGCCAGGTAGAAGTCGATGTTCAGGTCCGCCGCCGCCTGCACCAGCCCGTCGATATCGCGCGGCCCGACCGGCACATTCGTCGCGACCTGCGAGGTTCCGCCATTCCCCGGCGCGACATAAATCTCGTCGACCTCGGGGCTCTGGCTCAGCTTCCAGGCGACCGCGTGCTCGCGTCCCCCCTGCCCCACCAGCAGCACCCGCGCGCCCACTAGTCCCTCACTCCCACTCGATCGTCCCCGGCGGCTTGCTCGTGATGTCGTAGACCACCCGGTTCACGGCGTCGACCTCGTTCACGATCCGGTTCGAGACGCGCGCCAGCAGGTCGTACGGAAGGCGCGCCCAGTCCGCGGTCATCGCGTCCTCCGCCACCACCGCCCGCAGCCCCACGGCGTACCCGTAGGTGCGGAAGTCGCCCATCACGCCCACGGTCCGCGTGTCCGTCAATACGGCGAAACTCTGCCACAGGTCGCGGTAGAGCCCGGCGGCGCGCACCTCCTCCATGAAGATGGCGTCGGCCGCTTGCAGCACCCCTACTCGCTCCTCGGTCACCTCGCCGATGATGCGCACGGCCAGCCCCGGCCCCGGGAACGGCTGCCGCCACAGGATCTCGTCCGGGAGGCCGAGCTCCGCCCCGATCCGCCGCACCTCGTCCTTGAAGAGGAAGCGCAGCGGCTCGACCAGGTCCAGGTCCATCCGCTCCGGCAGCCCCCCGACGTTGTGGTGGCTCTTGATGCGCGCCGATCCCGCCCCGTGCGAGGCGCTCTCGATGACATCCGGGTACAGCGTTCCCTGGCAGAGGAAGCGCGCCCCCTCGATCGTCTTCGCCTCCGCTTCGAACACCTCGATGAACGTGTTCCCGATCCGGATGCGCTTCGTCTCCGGGTTCGTCACCTCCGCCAGCGCCGAGAGGAATCGTTGGCGCGCGTCGATGTGCCGCAGGTTCATGTGCAGGTTGCGCTCGAAGGTGTCGACCACCTCCTCCGCCTCCCGCGCCCGCAGCAATCCGTTGTCGACGAAGATGCAGGTCAGCCGGTCCCCGATGGCTCGGTGCACGAGTGTCGCCGCCACCGCGCTATCGACCCCGCCCGAAAGCCCGCAGACCACCTGCCCGTCTCCCACCTGCGCTCGGATGGCTTCGACCGTCTCCTCGATGAAGTTCCCCGGTGTCCAGTCCGCCTCCGCCCCGCACACCCCGCGCACGTAGTTCGCGATCAGCTCCCCGCCCCGCGGCGTGTGCACGACCTCCGGGTGGAACTGTAGGCCGTAGTACCCCCGCCCGATGTCGGCCATGACGGCGATCGGCGAGTTCTCCGACACCGCCAGCGATGCGAATCCCGCCGGCAGCTCTTCGATGCGGTCGCCGTGGCTCATCCACACGTCAAGTTCGGCAGGCAGATTCGTGAGGAGCGGCGCACTTCCCGAGGCCGTAATGGTTGCGGGTCCGAACTCGCGCTCGCGCCCCGGCCCTACCTTGCCCCCGAGCTGGTCCGCCATCAGCTGCATCCCGTAGCAGATGCCCAGCACTGGCAGCCCCGACTCGAACACCCAGTCGGCGGCGCGCGGCGCTTCCGGCTCGTAGACGCTGTTCGGCCCGCCCGAGAGGACGAAGCCGCGCACGTCGAGATGGTCGAGCACAGAGGCCTCGGCGTTGTAGGGGATGACCTCGCAGTAGGTATTCAGCTCGCGGATGCGGCGTGCGATCAGCATGCTGTACTGCGAGCCGAAATCAACGACGACGATGGCGGCATGGGGCGAACGCGAGGTGGTCGTGTTTTCCGCTTCGGTCAGGGTCTCGGCCAACTCTGCTCAGCGCTCCGTCTTCGGAAGCTAGCAAAACTGTATAGTTTGGTCAACGATTTCATGGCCGTCCCTGCCGCTTCTGAACCTTCCCCGCAGTCGATCGCCCGGACCGTGGCCGCGCTGCGTGCCGGCAGCCTCGCGATCCTTCCGACTGACACGGTCTACGGCGTCGCCGCCGACATCCGTCGCGACGACGCTGTCCGCGCCCTCTACGAAGCCAAGGGCAAGGATCCGGGCGAGCCCCTCCAGCTCCTCTTCCCCGCCGACCCCGCCTCCCTCCTCCCCTACGCCCGCCTCAGTCCCGACGCCAGCCGCCTCATCGACGCGCTCGGCCCCGGCCCCTGGACCATCATCACGCCCGCTGCCGATGGCTGGTCGAGCCCCGCCCTCGCCGGCGGCGACACCGTCGGTGTCCGCATGCCCCCCGTTCCGACCCTTCAGGCCGTCCTCACCGAACTCGGCGCGCCCCTCGCCGCCTCAAGCGCCAACCGCCACGGCGACCCCAGCCCCACGACGTGCGGGGAAGCCCTTGCCTCCCTGGGCGAGTACTGCGCCGCCGCCATCGACGACGGCCCCACCTCCCACGGCCTCGACTCCAGCGTCATCGACTGCAGCCTCACCCCGCCCCGTATCCTTCGCGAGGGCGCGCTCCCGGCGGCGACGATTGCCGGGTACCTCGGCCTCGCCGAGATCGAGGTCGTGCGGCGCGCGGGAGTAAACGGGTGACCGCAGACGGCATCGGCAAGCAGACCGTGCGCGACATCAGCATCCAGGGAGAACGCGTCCTGCTGCGCGCCGACCTCAACGTGCCCCTCGAGGATGGCGCCGTCGCCGACGACACCCGCATCCGCGAGTCCCTGCCGACAATCCAGTACCTCGTCGCGGGCGGCGCCTCCGTCCTCGTCTGCTCCCACCTCGGGCGCCCGAAGGGTGAGCGCCATCCCGACCTCAGTCTCGCCCCCGTAGGCGAGCGTCTCGCCGAGCTGCTCGGCCAGCCCGTCGCCTTTGCCGAAGACTGCATCGGCGCTCCCGCCGTGGACGCCGCGCAGTCCCTCGGCGCCGGGGACGTCGCCCTCCTGGAGAATTTGCGCTTCCACCCCGAGGAGGAGGCGAACGACCGCGTCTTCGCCGCTGTTCTCGGCACACTCGCAACCGTCTACGTGAACGATGCCTTCGGCGCCGCCCATCGCGCTCACGCCTCCACGGTTGGGGTCGCGAACCTGCTCCCGGGCGTGGCTGGCCTATTGCTGGAGAAGGAGGTGCGCTACCTCGGCTCGCTCGTCGCCGATCCGCCCCGTCCCTTCGCCGCCATCGTCGGGGGCGCCAAGGTCAGCACGAAGATCGCCGCCATCGACCACCTCCTCCCGAAGCTCGATCGCCTTCTCGTCGGCGGCGGCATGGCCAACACCTTTCTCAAGGCGAAGGGCGTCGATGTGGGCGCCTCGCTCGTCGAGGACGATCTGCTCGACATGGCCCGCGACATCCTCGCGCGCGCCGATGCCGCTGGCGTGACCGTCAGCCTGCCCGAGGACGCGGTCGTCGCGGCGAAGCTCTCCCCCGACGCCGAAGCCGACACCGTTCCGATCGACGCCTTCCCTCCGGACCGCATGATCCTCGACGTTGGACCCGCCACACTCACCTCCTTCGAGGCCGCCCTCGCCGACAGCGCGGCCGTCGTCTGGAATGGCCCCCTCGGCGTCTTCGAAATCGAGCAGTTTGCGAGCGGATCCTTCGGCCTGGCTCGCGCCCTCGCCGAACTGGACGCCACGACCGTCGTCGGCGGAGGTGAGACGGCCGCCGTCGTCGCCCGCTCCGGCCTCGCCGAGCGTTTCACGCACGTCTCGACGGGCGGGGGCGCCTCCCTCGAGATGCTCGAGGGACGCGAGCTTCCCGGCGTCGCCGCCTTGCTCGACGCCTGAATTTCGCCCCTCTCCCGCCGCGCCCGTAAGATCGCCGCATGGACCTCGACCTCGCCGCGAAACTGCAACAGCCTGCCGAATCCAAGGTCGTGCTCTGTGTGCTCGACGGCCTCGGTGGCCTCGCCCGGCCCGAGACCGAGCGCAGCGAGCTGGAGCAATCCGACACGCCCAACCTTGACCGCCTCACCGAGACCTCGGACGTCGGCCTCACCATGCCCGTCGGCATGGGCATCACCCCGGGCAGCGGTCCCGGCCACCTCTCCCTGTTCGGCTACGACCCCTACCGCTTCGACATCGGCCGGGGCGTCCTGGAGGCCGTCGGCATCGACTTCGACCTCGGCCCCGATGACGTCGCCGCCCGCGGCAACCTCTGCACGCTCGACGCCGACGGCAACATCAGCGACCGCCGCGCCGGACGTATCGCCAGCGAGAAGTCGGCCCCCATCGTTGAGCGCCTCCGCGCCATCGAGCTCGACGGCGCCGAGGTGTTCGTTGAGCCTGTCCGCGACTACCGCTTCGTCCTCGTCCTGCGGGCCCCGGGCCTCGGCGAGGACGTGACGACAACGGACCCGCAGCGTGAAGGCGTCCCGCCCCGCCCCGCGGAAGGAGGCGACCCCGCCGGTGAGCGCACGGCCGCGCTCGTCAACGAGTTCGTCGCGAAGGCCCGTGACATTCTGGCGGACGAGGAGGTCGCCAATGGCCTCACTCTGCGCGGTTTCGCCACCTACCCCTCCCTCCCCCAGTTCAAGGACGTGTGGGGACTCCGCGCCGCCGCCCTCGCTGTTTACCCCATGTACCGCGGCCTCGCCAAGCTCGCGGGGATGCGCGCCCTCGCCTGCCCCGGCGGCATGGAGGAACAGCTCGCCGTCGCCCGCGAACGCTGGGACGAGTTCGACTACTTCTTCATCCACTACAAGACGACCGACGCTGCCGGTGAGGACGGCAACTTCCTCGCCAAGGTGCACGCCCTTGAGGAGTTCGATTCCCACGTGCCCGGCCTGACGGACCTCGGCGCCGATGTCCTCATGGTCGCCGGCGACCACTCCACCCCCGCCCTCATGGCCGCCCACTCCTGGCACCCCGTGCCCTTCCTCCTCAACTCCCCCTTCGCTCGTGGTGGAAGCGTCCAGCACTTCACCGAGCGCGAGTGCCTCGGCGGCAGCCTCGGCATCTTCCCCGCCGTCGAAGCTATGCCCCTCGCCATGGCCCACGCCGGCCGCCTGCAGAAGTACGGAGCCTAGGAGAGCGCCATGCGCCGTCCCTTCATCGCCGGCAACTGGAAGATGAACACGACCGAGGCGGAGGCCGCCGAGCTCGCTCGTGGTGTCGCCGAGGCGACGGCCGGGGCTCCCTGCGATGTCGCTGTCTGCCCCCCCTTTCCCCACCTCGTCGCCGTCCGCGACGCCGTTGCGGGGAGCGAGGTCGCCGTCGGCGCCCAGGACGTGTACTGGGAGGCATCCGGCGCCTTCACCGGCGAGGTGAGCGTCGCTGCCCTCGAGTCCTACTGCCGCTACGTCATCATCGGCCATAGCGAGCGCCGCGCCCTCTTCGGCGATACGGACGAGTGGGTGAACCGCAAGACCGCCGCCGTCCTCGCCTCCCCGCTCGACCCCATCGTCGCCGTCGGAGAGACGCTGGGCCAGCGTGAAGCTGGCGAAATGGCGGACGTCCTTGACCGCCAGGTTCGCCGCGGCCTCGCCGGCCTCGATCTGAGCGCCCGCGTGACGGTCGCCTACGAGCCCGTCTGGGCGATCGGCACCGGCCAGACGGCCACCCCCGAGATGGCCCAGGAAGCCTGCGCCCTCATCCGCAGCCTCCTCCGAGAGCTCGGCGGAGACGCCGCCGAGGACATCCGCATCCAGTACGGCGGCAGCGTGAATCCCGGCAACGCCGCCGACCTCCTCGTCCAGCCCGACATTGACGGCGCGCTCGTCGGCGGCGCCTCCCTCAAGGCCGAGCAGTTCGCCGCCATCGTCGCGGCCGCGGGCTGACACCATGCGGCGGCTCGTCGCCGTCGTAGGTCCGACTGCCGCCGGCAAGTCGTCGCTCGCACTCGCGCTCGCCCAGCGCTTCGGCGGCGAAATCGTCAACGCCGACAGCCGCCAGGTCTATCGCGGCATGGACATCGGCACCGCCAAGCCCTCCCCCGAGACGCGCTCCCTCCTCCCCCACCACCTCTACGACATCGCCGACCCCGCCGACGCCTACAGTCTCGCCCTCTACCGGCGCGATGCTCTTGCCACGCTGGAAGCCATCTGGGCGCGGGGCGAGCTTGCCTGGCTCGTCGGCGGCACGGGCCAGTACGTCTGGGCGCTCCTGGAAGCCTGGCAGGTTCCCGATGTCGCCCCCCAGCCCGCCCTCCGGGCCGAGCTCGCCGCCCTCGCCGAGCGCGATGGCGCCGAGTCCCTTCACGCCCGCCTCCGCGCCGTCGACCCCGAGGCCGCCGATCGCATCGACGCCCGGAACCTCAGGCGCGTCATCCGCGCCCTCGAGGTGCACGAGGTGACCGGCAGACCCATCACCGACTGGCAGACGAAAGGCGTCCCCGACTTCGACTTCCGCATCCTTGGTGTCCAGTGCGAGGAGAAGGAGCTCATCTGGCGCATCAACCGCCGCACCGAGGCGATGTTCGCCTCTGGCCTCGTCGACGAAACGCAGGCCCTGCTCGACGCCGGTGTCCCCCCGAACGCCTCCGCCCTCTCCTCGATTGGCTACGCCGAAGCCCTCCGCGAGCTCCGCGGCGAGATCACCCGCGACAAGGCCATCGAGCTCACCAAGCGCTCCACCAAGCGCCTCGCCCGCCGCCAGCGCCAGTGGTTCCGCCCCCAGGACCGACGCATCACCTGGGCGACCGAGGCTGACGCAGCCAGCGAGGCCCTCAAGCCGTTTGTCGAGGCTACCCGCTAGAGCGCTGGAAGCAGCTCCAGCGCGTCGACGTGCCGGGGCCGGAGCAAGCCGAAGTGCCGGTGGTCCAGCGTTGCCAGCTTCCGTTCGCCCAGTCGCTCCACAACGGTCAGCACCGCCGCGTCGACGAAACCGATGCGGGCGTCCGCATACTGCTCGCAGATGTCCGCAGCGCGGGCATAATCCTCGGGCAGCAGGTCTTGGACGAGGTAGTCGCCAGCTGCGATGTCCCGCAGGAATTCGGTCAAGACTTCAGGTGCCAGCCGGGTGGTCATGAAGTGAGTGGCTTCGTTCGCGACGGGCGCTGGGATAACCAACCGTTCGCGAGAAGTCTCCAGCAGAATCCGAGAGCGCTCATGGTCGGGATCTCGCCGATCGTGCGCCGCGAATAACGGGCCAGTGTCGAGGATCAGCGCCAGGGTGGTATCTCCGGGTCCACGTCGCCGAGTTCGCGAGCTGTCGGGCCTTCCTTCGAGTAGCCCGTGCCCAGTGCGCTCAACCTTCTGCGCCGTCCCTCCGGGGAAGGCCGCTTCGACAGCTTCTCGTCGATCGCCTCCCGCACCAGGCATGACACCGACACCCCCCGCTCCGCCGCCAGCCTTCGCAGTTCGTTCAGCTTCTTGTCGTCGATCGTGACGGTTGTCCGCGTCATGTTCCCAATGGTACCGCATGCGACCGTCCACCCCTTCGGTTGTACACTCGCCAACATGCGTGTGACCAAGATGCACGGACTCGGCAATGACTACGTCTACGTCCGCCCCGAGGCGGAACAGGACTGGTCCGCGATCGCCCGGCAGGTCAGCGACCGACACTTCGGCGTCGGCAGCGACGGGCTCATCCTCGCCCTCCCCTCCGACGTGGCCGACCTGCGCATGCGCATGTTCAACGCCGATGGCTCGGAGGCGGAGATGTGCGGGAACGGTATCCGCTGCCTCGCGAAATACGCCGTCGAGGAGGGCATGGTCCCCGCCGACATCGAGTCCGTCACCATCGAGACGCTCGCCGGAGTGCTCACGCTCCAGCTCTTCCGCGAGAACGGCGCCGTGAGCGCCGCCCGCGTCGATATGGGCCCGCCCAGCTTCGACCCCGCCTCCCTCCCCGCCGACCTCCCCGGCCCCGGCCCCGTCATCGACCACCCCCTGGAGGTCGATGGCATGGAGCTGCGGCTCACGCTCGCCAGCATGGGTAACCCCCACGCCATCCACTGGCTCGATGGAGACGTCGAGGAATTCCCCCTCGAGCGCATCGGCCCCCAGGTCGAGCATCACCCCCTCTTCCCCAACCGCACGAACTTCCAGGTCGTGCGGGTGCTGAGCCCCGAGCACGTCCGCCATCGCGTCTGGGAACGCGGCACGGGCATCACCCTCGCCTCCGGGACCAGCGCCTCGGCCGTCTGCGCCGCCGGACGCCTCACCGGACGCACTGGCGACTCAATCACGGACTCCCTCCCCGGCGGCGACCTCCAGCTCTCCTGGGACGGCCAGGGCTCCGTCTTCATGACCGGCCCCGCCGCCCGCGTCTTCGATGCCGAATGGCACGAGGCTTAGGGCCCGATGCCCTTCGTCCGCGCCGGCGACATCGACATCTACCACGAGCTTCAGGGCGAGGGCCCGCGCGTCCTCAACATCAGCGGCACCGGCGGCGACCTCCGCCGCCGCCCCAGCCTCGCCTCCCTCCTCGGGGACGGCTTCACCATCCTCTCCTACGACCAGCGCGGCCTCGGCCAGACCAGCATCCCCGACGGCCCGTACAGCATGGCCGGCTACGCCACGGACGCCGCCGCCCTTCTGGATGCCCTCGGCTGGGAGCGCTGCATGGTCATGGGCACGTCGTTCGGCGGGATGGTCGCCCAGGAGTTCGCCGTCACGTTCCCCGAGCGGGTCGAGAAGCTGGTCCTGAACTGCACGTCGAGCGGTGGCGTGGGGAACCCCTCCTACCCCCTGCACGAGCTCCAGGACCTCGATCCCGAGACCCGCATGCGCACTCAGGTGCGCCTGAGCGACACGCGCGTCACTCCCGAGTGGGAGCAGGAGAACGCCGCCGAACTGGAGGCACTGCTCGACCAGCGCCGCAAGATGGCACTCATCGGCGCCGATGAGCCCCGCCGGGACCTAGGGGCCCGCCTCCAGCTCGAAGCCCGCATCCACCACGATGTCTTCGACCGTCTCCCCGCCCTCACCATGCCCGTCCTGGTCTGTGGCGGCGCCTACGACGGCATCGCCCCACCCGCGAACAGCCGTGCCATCGCCGCACAGGTCTCGACCGCCCGCTACGAAGAGTTCGAGGGAGGCCACGGCTTCTTCTGGCAAGACCCCCGCGCCGCCGAGGTCATCACCGCCTTCCTGCTCGGCGCCTGATCCCCCTTGCCCTCGCGCCCCAACGACCGCTCGCGTAGCATTGCCGGTATCACTGAGCGTTGCGGCGAGCCTTGCCGCAGGCGCTGTCGGAGAGCCACTGCATGGTCACCAAAGCCGGGTATGTCACCCCCACCGAGAAGGCCCCTGAGCCCTCAATGGGCACCGAGCTCATCCCCAAGGAGCGCTACACCTCGAAGGAGTACATGGAGCTCGAGTGGGAACGCATGTGGACCCGGGTCTGGAATATGGCCGGCCGCGAGTCCGACATCCCCAACGTCGGCGACTACTTCACGACGGAGCTCGGCCCCGAGTCCTTCCTCATCGTCCGCGAGACCGAGGACAAGGTCCGCGCCTTCTACAACGTCTGCCCCCACCGCGGGAACCAGATCCGAAACCCCGGCATGGGCCACGCCGAGAGCTTCCAGTGCGCCTATCACTTCTTCGAGTTCAACCTCGACGGCTCCAAGAAGTTCGTCCCGGACGAGGACACCTTCACCCAGGGGGTTCCCCAGGAGACGGCCCTCATCGAGGTGCCCTGCGACACCTGGGGCGGCTTCGTCTGGTTCAACATGAACCCCGACGCCGAACCGCTGCTTGAGTTCCTCGGCGTCGTCGCCGAGCACCTCGCCCCCTACCACTTCGACGAGTACGCCATCGTCGGCGATATGACCGTCGAGTGGGACACGAACTGGAAAGCCTCCGTCGATGCCTTCAACGAGGTCTACCACGTGCAGGGCATCCACCCGCAGCTGCTGGAGTCGCTCGATGACATCCACGTGCAGATCGACCTGTACGAGCGGCACAACCGCTACCTGGTTCCGTTCGGGCTGGTGAGTCCGCGCTACCCCAACCAGAACGAGGTCACGCAGCCGCTCCAGGAGTACCTGCGCGGCTCCGGTATCGACCCCGACTCGTTCGAGGGCGGCATGGGCGACGTCCGCCCCGCCATGCAGAAGGCCGTCCGCGCTGCCGCTGAGGCCCAGGGCATGGATGTCTCAGGCCTCAACGACGACCAGATGTCGGACGACTACCACTACTACCTCTTCCCCAACCTTACCTTCAACATTACGGCGCTCGGCTTCGGATTCTTCCGTCAGCGCCCCCATCCGACCGACCCGAACAAGATGTTCTTCGACCTGCAGAGCTATGCGCGGATCCCCCAGGGCGCCGACTGGCCCCCGCGGCCCGTGCACACCCAGCGCAAGCACGGCGAGATCTCGATCGGCCTCGTGATGGACCAGGACTCCTACAACCTGCCGCGCGTTCAGAAGGGTATGAACTCGCGCTCGTACAAGGGCCTGCTTATCAACTACCGCGAGCGCCGCATCCGCCACATGCACACGGTCCTCGACGGCTACCTCGAGGGCCCCGACCGCTAGCCCACCCTGCGGCCAGCACAGCCCGAAGCCGGACTCTCGATGGGTCCGGCTTCGTTGATCTCGGTACCTCGACGCCCCTCGCGACGGCGCGGTATCGTCCCCGCACGTCCACTCCCGGAGGCCCCATGGACCACGCCACCACCCTCCGCGCCATGCTCCACCGCCCCGAGATCGTCGTCCTGCCCGGCGCTTACGACGCCCTCTCCGCGCGCCTCGCCCAGCAGGCGGGCTTCGAAGCGCTCTTCACGACTGGCTTCGGCTTCTCCGCCTCCGCCCTCGGCGCCCCCGATATCGGCCTGCTGACTATGTCCGAGACCATGGAGCGTGTCCGGCACATCGTCCGCGCCATCGACGTGCCCCTCGTCGCCGATATGGACACCGGCTACGGCAACCCCCTCAACGTCATCCGCACGGTCCGCGAGTGCGTCGAGTCCGGCGTCGCCGGCATCATCCTCGAGGACCAGGAGTGGCCCAAGAAGTGCGGCCACTTCGAGAACAAGCGCGTCATCCCCGCCGAAGAGCAGGTCGCCAAGCTCCACGCCGCCGTCGAGGCCCGTGGCGACAGCGACCTTGTCATCATCGGCCGCACAGACGCCCGCGGCCCCCTCGGCCTCGACGAGGGCATCCGTCGCGGGAAGCTCTACCACGAGGCCGGCGCCGATGTGGTCTTCGTCGAGGCGCCACAGTCCCTTGACGAGCTGCGCGCCATCGCTGATGCCTTCCCCCGCGGCACCCCCCTCTTCGCCAACATGATCGAGGGTGGCAAGACCCCCCTCCTCACGGCCGCCGAGCTCCAGGAGATCGGCTTCACCATGGTCGTCTACCCGCTCTCCGGCCTCTTCTCCGCGGCCAGGGCCATCGGCGAGACCTACCGCGCCCTCCACGACACGAAGACGACCGCCTCCCGCCGCGACCACATGGTCGACTTCCACGAGTTCGAGAGCATCGTTAACGCCCCCGGCTGGCGCGACATCGAAACCCGCCACTCGGTGCGCTGATGCCAGAGTTCGACCCCGAAACCGAGGCCACCCTCGACCAGCTCTCGCGCTTCCTCCCACCCGGCGACCGCGAAGCGGCACGCGAGGCCGCCGTTTACGCCATCCTCATGACGGAGAGCGACATCGCCCCGGGCACGGCCACGGTCGCCGCCTGGTGCTACGAGTACGCCGGCGAGGGCATCGCCTACCACCAGTGGCCCGCACTCGTGGCTGCCCGCAGCCTCACCCCCGACCCCGACGACTCCCCCTCCGCCCGCGCCCACGCCCGCGCGAGGCGCGACTCCATCGCCCAGGGCCTCACCGACAAGGGCGAGATCCCGAAGTAGCCTACGAGACGGTGACCTCTTCGAAGCCAGGGGCGTCCTTCTCCGGATAGGGGAAATTGACGACCATTCCACGCTCCAGGCCGAGCGTACGCAGGTAAGCCGCTGTCTGGCTCTTGTGGGAATTGGAGATCGAGGCAACGGCCTTTAGCTCCACCACGAGTGCATCGTTGAGGATGAAGTCGAGCCGGTGGGTACCAACCTTCTGGTCCCTGTAGTAGATCTCGGTGTTCCGCTCTATCTCGTAGGTGAGGTCCCGTTCGCGGAATTCGACCGCCATCGCCTCTTCGTAGACCCGCTCTTCGTAGCCCGCCCGAAGCGCCGAGTAGACCGCCGTGGCCGCTTCCTTCACCTGCTCGATCAGTTCGTCGGTCGCCATCCCCGTCACCGCCGCCGCGCCGCCGCCTGCTCCTCGGGACTCGTTACGTCGATCCCCGCGTCGCTGAACGCCTTCTCGACCGCCGCGCGACTGATCTTCGCGTCCGGCGTCGCCGCGACAAACTCCTGGCTGCTTCGCTTCGCATCCAGCTGACCCCGGAAGTGTGGGATCACGTAGCGCGAGAACAGCTCGTAGCTGCGCACCGTCTGCTCCCACGTCCCCCACTCGTGCGCCCGCGCCAGGAAGCCCCCGAAACCGCCCGTCATCTCCAGCAGCCGCTCGATCCCCGCGATCGCGTCGTCCGGCGTCCCCACGATGGCGCCGCCCTGCTCGATGCCCGCCTCGATCGTGGCCGCATCGGGCTGCGTGGCGGAGCTGATCGTCCCGCCGAAGTACTCCACCAGCTCCCGTTCGTACCCCTCGCGCGCCTCCGCGACCGCCTGCTCGCGCGAGTCCGCCAGGTGGAACGGCACCCCCAGCCGCCACTGGTCCCGCGAGACCGTGTGCCCCGCCTCCCCCGCCGCCGCCTCGTACCAGCTCCACGTGCGCGAGAGCGCCTGCCCGCTCGCCTCGCTCAACCCCGCAAAGGAGACCATGTCGATGCCGTGCCGCCCCGCCGCCTGCGCCCCCGCCGGTGATCCCGCCGCCGCCACCGCCATCGGCGGGTGCGGGTGTGTGTACGGCGCGATCTGGAGCCGCGCCTCGTGCAGCCGGAACCAGTCCGTCTCGAACGTTACGACCTCGCCGTGGAACAGCCGCATGATCACGTCGAGCGCCTCGTTCATCATGCGCCGCTGATCGAGCGGGTTGATGCCCAGCATGTAGGCGTCCGAGCTGAGCGCCCCCGGCCCGATGCCGAGGATTGCCCGTCCCCGCGTCATGTGGTCGATCTGCACGAACCGGTCCGCCACGATGAGCGGGTGCTGGTACGGCAGGCTCAGCACTCCCGATGCCAGCCGCAGCTTCTTCGTGCGCTCCGCTGCCGCCACGATGAACAGCTCGGGTGAGGCGATGATCTCCCACCCCGCGCTGTGGTGCTCCCCGATCCACGCCTCGTCGAAGTCGAACCGATCGAGCCGCTCTAGCAACTCCAGGTCCCGCTCGAACGCGACCGTCGGGTTCTCCTCGAGCCGGTGGAACGGCCCCATGAAGATGCCGAACTTCATCCGTGGTGGTCGGTACGTCGTCATCGCCGGCTCATCCTACAGCCGGGAACCGTCGCCCGCCGTCGGGGGGTTCTGGCGACCGTCCTAGCTCGGCAACGACTCCGCGTGCGAGATGCTCTTGCCCGAAATCTGCACAGACCCGACACGCTGGGTAGGCGTACCGGTCTCGACACGGGGTTCGTGGGTCACTGGTACGGGGCCCTCGGCTTTCTCTCTTGCAGCTTCCCGGATGAACTCTGACGTCGTCATGCCTGCGGCCTTGGCCGCGGCTCGAATTGCGGCGATCTCCGTTTTGGGAAATCGCACGGAGTAGACCGCCGATGGATTCTTGCGTCCCGGCTTCACGTCGGCGTTTTCGTAGTCCCACCCTTCGTGCTTCTCGCTCATCAGATACCTGCCTTCTCTGCGTGGGCCAGTTCCTCTCTGTCGCTCCGCCAAGCGGTCACCGGCCTCCAGATGCCTGACTGCCCAGTTGGTGCCACAACAATCGTAATCATCGTTCCCCCGTAGCTTCGACCGATCACGCGATGGCTACCGGCTCTGTTCCTCTTGTTGCGGATGATGGTGTGGGTGCTCTCCAGCACCTCGTCGATCTCAGCGGGGTCGAAACGCTCGGCGATCTTGGCTTCGTTGGCCTCATCCCACGCAAACGCCTCGATGTCCAAGCCCGACTCCGCTCCACCTTCGTAGTATACTCGTCTTACCACACGTATTACACCGAGGCGACAACGTGAACATCGACTATCTCATCCTCGCGGACTGGGCCGAGGTCATCAACGGCAAGATCTATGTGCAGGGCGGCGGCTGGACCACCATCAACGCCTACGAACCGCTCCCCGTGACCCGGGGCATTGCCATCGCAGTCTCACCGCGCGTCGAGTGGAACGAGACCAACACACCTCACACTCTCGAGATGCGCGTCATCCGCGAGGAAGGTCAGGCAGAACTCGCCCGCATCGATGCCCGCTTCGAGGTAGGGCGTCGCGCTGGTTTGCCCATGGGCGCCTCCCAGCCCCATCCCATCGCCGTCAACCTTCCTCTCAAATTCGAGCACGCGGGCGAATACGAGGTCCGCGCCTCCATCGACGGCGAGGAGGTCACCACCCTCGCCTTCCGCGTCGACCAGCAGTCCTCCTAGCCGCCGCCCTTCCCCGTCAGGCCGTACTTCGGAACCGCGCCGAAGGCCGCGCACTCGAAGTGCGCCGACCCCACCTGGTCGCCGCTCTTCAGCAGCACGAAGCTCTCCGCCAGCACGGTCGGGAACTCCTCCTCCTCCCCCTCACTGTTAATGATCTTGACTGGGTGCGTGCAGTCCCAGACCTCGCCCTCTTCGTGGTACTCGCCCCGATACGCCCCCTGCCCGAGCCGGTCGTTGAACCCGCCGAAGTAGCCCCCGCCCTGGCAGTAGACCCAGCCCATGTCCTCGATCTCGAACTCGCGGGTGACGCCCTCGGAATCGTGGATCGCGATGCTGCCCCCGCTGATGCGGCTGGTCCCCTCGTAGAACGTGAGGTCGTGGTCGACGTCAGTCACGAGCACCTTCCGGTCCTCGTGGAGGATCTCGCCCGTCATCTTGTTCCAGGAACCATCGACGTTCGCGATCGCACCAGACCACTTCGTCCCCTCCGGATCCTCGATGAACTCATAGAACCCGGCGTGGTCCGGCATCGTGTAGAGCACCCAGTTTCGCAGCCCCGTTGGCCGCTCCACGCGAGGCTGCGGCGAGGCGTGCATGGGCGGTCCCCCCCGGCCCCGCAGCACCCCCCACGAGTGGTTCCGGAACACCCCCGACCGCTCCGGCGTCAGCTCGAAGCGCTTCCCCGCGACCTCGATCCACCCCTCCGCGCGCCCCGCCACCTCGTACGTCATGCGCTCCATCAGCAGCCACCCGTCGATGCGGTTCGTGCTGAGCGGGCCGTGATACGGCCGCCCCACCGTGTGGCAGACGATGTCGCAGGCGATGCCGTAGTTGTTCGGCTCCAGCACCAGCCGGATCGCCTTCATGGGCTCCACCAGCTCCACCCGCAGCGGTCCGACGCGGTACTCGAAGTCTGGCCGCAGCTGCCGCGAGACGCGGATGTTGTACTGCATCCCTTCGTGCCGGATGCAGACGAAGCCGTCGAGCACGTTCGTGTTCTGGTAGAGCCGCACCGTCGAGACGAGCGATACGTTCCCGTCCATGTCGCACAGGCAGATGTAATGCCCGTCGTTCCAGTGCTTGTCCGAGGTGTGCACCGCCGCGAACGACTCCGCGATCTGGTGGAACGGGTACTCGTCGGCCTTGATCAGCATGGCTCTCTCCTCAAGCGGCGTTTGTTGTCTGCTGGCTACCCCGCGTCCGCAAGTCGCGGTGCGTGATGACCCACTCGTGGCCGTCCCCGACCCGCGCCATCTCGTCGATGTAGCTGGCCCAGAGGGTCGTGATGGTGTCCGGATCGCCCGCCAGAAAATGGGTGGCCTGCAGGTCGGTTTCGACATGCGCCACGTCGCCGTTGAACTCGACGACCTGGTTGCCAAGCAGGTGCTGGGTGGCTCCGAAGGGCACCAGCAACCTGCGGATGACGTCCGTGTAGGTGTCGCCACCGTGCTGCGCCTCCGGCGAGCCGATGTTCAGGAACACGAGGTCGTCGGCGAAGCAGGAGCGCATTGCCGCGAAGTCGTGGCTGTCCACCGACCTCGCGTAGCGGATCAGCAGGTCCATGATCGCCAGCCGGTCCAGTTCCTGGCCGAGGTCCTTGCTCATCGCGCTGCTCCGGTTGGCGAGCCTACACGTCGTCGGATGTCGCTGTGCGAACGAGGGGGTGGCGCGCGCCACCCCCTCGCGAACGTTCTAGTTGGCGGCGACGGCGGCCTTCCGCCCGGGGATGGCCGCAGCGCCCCCGCCCGTGTACAGCGGCATCCCGCTCTCGTTCACCTCGCGCCAGTGCGTGTGCGCAAGCGTGTGCATGATGAACACGGCTTGCTGGGCGGTCCACAGACCCTGCGCGTCCTGCGTCTGGTTCACCGCTTCCTTCGTGATCTTCAATCCGAAGGACGGCTTCT
>JAPPBY010000002.1 GCA_026702615.1 Chloroflexota bacterium
CGTAACAAGGTAGCCGTAGCGGAAGCTGCGGCTGGATCACCTCCTTTCTAGGGAGTACGCCCTGCCGGTAAGACACCCAGGACCCGGTGTTCCGGGTGCGGCAGGGACGATCCCAGGTCGATCGCCTCGAGTTTCGACTCGAGGTGTTCCTGAAGGCCTCCAGGCGGCCTTCTTCCGTCCGCTATTCAGCTCTTAAAGGCCGTGCCGGCCCAAGGGGGGCCATTAGCTCAGCTGGTTAGAGCGCAGTCCTGATAAGACTGAGGTCTCTGGTTCGAGTCCAGAATGGCCCACCACTCTGGCGCCGGGCGCAAGGGGCCGTAGCTCAGCTGGGAGAGCGCCGCCTTTGCAAGGCGGAAGTCGGGAGTTCGAGTCTCCTCGGCTCCACCACCTTCCCCTTCTCGGGGTTACGGCAAGAGCAGGTTTCGCAATCGGAGAGCGCCAGTGGCGCTCTCCGGCGACGAAGCCGGGTACGGACCTTCACAACTGAAGAGCGATGAAACTGCGAACGGGTTCGCTGCGTTCCTTTCGGGGAGTGTGGCGAAGCCGGGAAGAGATTCATGCGTGCGAGCCTTAATTGAGGTCAAGCTACTAAGGCGCGCGGTGGATGCCTAGGCATCAGGAGCCGAAGAAGGACGTGGTAAGGCTGCGATAAGCTCCGCTCAGCTGTCAAACAAGCTCAGGCGGAGATTTCCGAATGGGGAAACCCGGCCCGGGACTACCGGGTCACTCCAGGTTGAACACATAGACCTGGTAGAGGGAACTGGGGGAACTGAAACATCTAAGTACCCCGAGGAAAAGAGATTATTCCCTGAGTAGCGGCGAGCGAACGGGGAAAAGCCCAAACCGGTTGGGTTCGCCCAGCCGGGGTTGTAGGACCTGCTGGCTTTCGGGCACGGAGTTACCAATCGCAAGCGAAGACGAACGGCACTGGAACGGCCGGCCAGAGAGGGTGAGAGCCCCGTAGGCGAATGGCTTGCGACTCCGAGCAGGCACCTGAGTACCACGGGACACGTGAAACCCTGTGGGAATCTGGGGAGACCACTTCCCAAGGCTAAATACTCCTGGTGACCGATAGTGGACAAGTACCGTGAGGGAAAGGTGAAAAGTACCCCGGGAGGGGAGTGAAAGAGATCCTGAAACCGTGTGCTTACGTGCAGTCGGAGCCCGTTACGACGGGTGACGGCGTGCCTATTGAAGAATGAGCCGGTGAGTTACGCTACGTCGCAAGGTTAAGTGACGGAAGTCATGGAGCCGTAGCGAAAGCGAGTCCGAACAGGGCGATTGAGTGGCGTGGAGTAGACGCGAAACCTGGTGATCTACCCATGGGCAGCGTGAAGTCCGGGTAAAACCGGATGGAGGCGCGAACCTTCTTGTGTTGCAAAACGATTGGATGACTTGTGGGTAGCGGTGAAATGCCAAACGAACCAGGAGATAGCTCGTTCTCCCCGAAATGCATTTAGGTGCAGCCTTGGAAATATCTCCGGCGGAGGTAGAGCTCTGGATGGGCTAGGGGGCTTACCGCCTACCAAACCCAACCAAACTGCGAATGCCGCCGGACAAAGTCCGGGAGTGAGACAGTGGGGGATAAGCTCCATTGTCGAAAGGGAAACAGCCCAGACCACCAGCTAAGGTCCCAAAGTTCACGCTCAGTGTACAAGGATGTTGAATTGCAAAAACAGCCAGGAGGTTGGCTTAGAAGCAGCCACCCTTTAAAGAGTGCGTAACAGCTCACTGGTCGAGTGATTCTGCGCCGAGAATTCAACGGGGCTAAGCGTGACACCGAAGCTGTGGGTCATCCGCATTAGGCGGATGGCGGTAGGGGAGCGTTCGTTTCAGCCGAGAAGGGGTAGCTGCGAGGCGCCCTGGAGCGGAGCGAAGTGAGAATGCCGGCATGAGTAGCGTAAGGTGCGTGAGAACCGCACCCGCCGTAAACCTAAGGTTTCCTACGGAAGGTCAGTCCGCGTAGGGTTAGTCGGGCCTAAGCCGAGGCCGAGAGGCGTAGGCGATGGACAGCTGGTTAGTATTCCAGCACCACGATGGTCGCGTTTTAACGCAGAGGGGGGACCCGGAAGGGTAGATCCCGCGGACCTAGTGGATATGGTCCGTTCTTGGGCCGTAGGCGTCCGGAGGCAGGTAAATCCACCTCCGGGATAAGCTGAGGACTCGAGAGAAGTAGAGACTTTTGTCAAAGCGACGGGGTTGAGCCCAGGCCGGCGAGAAAAGCCTCGCTGCCAGTAACCAACGTGCCCGTACCGCAAACCGACACTGGTAGGTGGCGGTAAGTACCGTGAGGCGAACGGGAGAACCTTCGTTAAGGAACTCGGCAAATTGGATCCGTAACTTCGGGAGAAGGATCGCCCTCGGCTGTGAACCGGCATGCCCGGTGAGCGGTAGAGGGCCGCAGTGAGCAGGCCCAGGCGACTGTTTACCAAAACCACAGGTCTCTGCAAAAGCGAAAGCTGACGTATAGGGGCTGACGCCTGCCCAGTGCCGGAAGGTTAAGGGGAGAGGTGAGAGCTTCGAACCGAAGCCCCGGTGAACGGCGGCCGTAACTATAACGGTCCTAAGGTAGCGAAATTCCTTGTCGGGTAAGTTCCGACCCGCACGAAAGGCGTAACGATCTGGGCACTGTCTCAACGAAGGACCCGGCGAAATTGAATTGGCCGTGAAGATGCGGCCGACCCGCGGCAGGACAAAAAGACCCCGTGGAGCTTTACTGCAGCTTGGCACTGGGAGTGGGCCTTAGATGCGTAGGATAGGTGGGAGGCTAGGAAGCCGTGTTTGCGGACATGGTGGAGCCAACCTTGAAATACCACCCTTCTGTGGTTTGCTTTCTAACTCCTGATCAAGCAGGAGGACAGTGTCTGGTGGGCAGTTTGACTGGGGCGGTCGCCTCCTAAAATGTAACGGAGGCGCACAAAGGTTCCCTCAGGGTGGATGGAAATCACCTGTCGAGTGTATTGGCACAAGGGAGCTTGACTGCGAGACCTACAAGTCGAGCAGGGGCGAAAGCCGGTCAAAGTGATCCTACGGTACCGAGTGGAAGGGCCGTGGCTTAACGGATATAAGTTACCCCGGGGATAACAGGCTTATCTTGCCCAAGCGTCCATAGCGACGGCAAGGTTTGGCACCTCGATGTCGGCTCGTCGCATCCTGGGGCTGGAGTAGGTCCCAAGGGTTGGGCTGTTCGCCCATTAAAGCGGTACGCGAGCTGGGTTCAGAACGTCGTGAGACAGTTCGGTCTCTATCCGCCGTGGGCGCAGGAAGTTTGAGAGGCGTTGCCCCTAGTACGAGAGGACCGGGGTGAACGAACCGCTGGTGTGCGGGTTGTTCCGCCAGGAGCATTGCCCGGTAGCCATGTTCGGATCGGATAAGCGCTGAAAGCATCTAAGTGCGAAGCCGACCTCGAGATGAGACTTCCCATCCCTTTATGGGAGTAAGACCACAGGAAGACTACCTGTTCGATAGGCGCCAGGTGTAAGCGCGGTAACGCGTTCAGCTAAGGCGTACTAATGGTCGAGGGCTTGACCTCAATTGAGGCTCGCCATGAATCGACGCGGTTTCATCGTTCTTCAGTGCGAAGGTCCACAAGGGCCATCGGCGCGGGGTGGAGCAGTGGTAGCTCGTCGGGCTCATAACCCGAAGGTCGGGGGTTCGAATCCCTCCCCCGCTACCAGACCACACCGAAGGGCCTCCCGATTCATCTCGGGAGGCCCTTCTGCTTGTCCGGGGGTGGGGGCGCCGGCCTACTGATCGAGCAGATCGAGGATGCGGCGGCGCTCCTCGGGGCCGATGGGCTCGACCTGGGGGAGCTGGGGATCCATGGCGCGGAGGGTTTCGGCGATGATGCCGGCCACGACGAGGCGCATGTAGGGCTTGTTGTCGGCGGGGATGGCGAACCAGGGGGCCCAGGGGCGGGAGGTGGCGTTCAGGGCACTCTGGTAGGCGTCGAGGTAGGCGTCCCAGTGCTGGCGGTCGCGCACGTCGGACATGGAGAACTTCCACTGCTTCTCGCTGCCCTCGACGCGCGACCGAAGCCGCTTCGCCTGCTCCTTTCGGGAGACGTTGAGCCAGAACTTGAGGACGGTGGTGCCGTTGCGAGCAAGGTGTGCCTCGTGGTCGCGGATGGAGGTGAGCCTTCCTTCCCAGAGGTCATCAAGGTTCTCGATTGCGGGCAGGCGCTGGGGCTTGAGCAGCTCGGGGTGGACGCGGACAACGAGCACCTCCTCGTAGTAGCTGCGGTTGAAGACGCCGAGGCGTCCGCGCTGGGGAAGGACGCGGTTGGTGCGCCAGAGGAAGTCATGGTCGAGGTCAAGGGAGGATGGTTCGGCGAAGGCGGTGACCTGGAGTCCGGCGGGGTTCACGCCGCGGAAGACGGACCGGATGGTGCTGTCTTTTCCGGCAGCATCAAGGGCCTGGAAGATGAGCAGGAGAGAGCGGCTGTCTTCGACGAAGAGCCGGTACTGGAGGTCATCGATCTCCTTGATGACCTCGCCGAGCTGCCTGCGGAGCTCCTTCTTGGCGGGAGGGTCGGCGGCGGGGGCGGTGGGATGGGCACGCACGTCGAAGGAGCCATCGAAGGGGACAGACCAGCGGCTCGGTGGGGGCGTGAACACGGGGGCTCCTCAGCTTCTACGGGGCGCAAGTCTATGGGGTCTGACCGGCAACGTTAGTCCCCTGCCGGCTCCATGACCACGGGGAGGGTGACATGTGATGGCCTGTCGCTGTCGTGGAACACCTGCTGGATGGCGACGCGGACGTCCTCGGGGCCCGCGAACTCGGGCCGGACTTTCGAGTTGGCGTTGCGGCTGAAGCGGGGGAAGTTGCTGCTGCTGATCTCGAGGCGGAGGGCGTGCCCCTGCTTGAATGTGTAGGCGACGTCCCAGAGGTCGATGGTGAGCCTGGTGGGCTGGCCGGGCTCGAGGAACTCGGCTTCCTCGAAGGAGTTGCGGAAGCGGGCGCGCAGGATGCCATCGGCGACGACGGCGCAGTAGCCACCAGGTTCGACATCGACGAGCTTGCCCGTGAAGTCGGTATCGGGGGCGCTGCTCGCGATCCAGAGGTCGACGGTGATGTTGCCGGCGATGGTGAGGGGCTCGAGGAGGCGGGGCGAGGTGTAGACGAGCACATCGTCGCGGGTCTCGACCTCGGACTGATCGCGAACGCCGCCGGGGCCGGTGACGGTGGCGAAGACGCGGCCGCCAATGGTGGGGACGGGGTCCTCGGGGTCGTACTGGTAGCTGTCAGGAACCTCGGATGCGGGGGGCTCCTCCGAGAGAGCGCCGTCGCCGGAGCGGGTGTTGGCGTGACCGCCGCTGTGCAGGTAGTAGCGGGCGGGGGTGCTGGGAGGCGGCCAGGTATCGGTCTCCTTCCACTCGTTCCTGTCGCCCATGAGGAACCAGCGAGCGCGGGGCCGGGACATGAGGGGGGTGTCCTCGCCCTTGAGCCAGTGATCGAACCACTGGAGGAGGATGTCGCTGACGACGGCGACGCCGCTGAGGGCGCGGCCGCCGAACTCGCGGTCGCCGGCGCGGGAGAGGTTGTAGCCCATGTAGGAGTTGTGGTCCCAGGGACCAATGATGAAGCGGTGCGTATCGCGAATGCGCTCGTCGGGGTGCTGCTGGAGGCCGAGGTTGAGGCCGAGGTGCCCCTTCAGGAACTGGTCGTACCAGCCGGCGATGTGCATGACGGGCACCTGGATCAGGTCGGCGCGGGCATCGAGCTTCTTCCAGTAGTCGTCGTAGCTGTCGTGGTCGATGAACTCGTGCCAGTAGGGGAGGATGTCGCGCTCGCGCAGGACTGGGGCCTCGCTGAGGGGCATGGTGCGGAGGAAGGCGGCGCGGTCGGCGGCGCCCGCGGCCATCTGGCGGCGGAGCTCGCGCTGACGCTCGGGATCGACGCCCATCCGCATCATGGCGGGGAGGGCTCGGCCCTGCGTGTAACCGAGGTTGAAGCTCAGCTCGAGGGCGCCGCCGCTGTAGACCCAGCCATCGTGGAGGTTGGCGGCGGTGAGGTAGGCCATGGCGGCCTTGAGGTGGGGAGGGGCGGCGGCGGCGGCCTGGAGGGTGGTGACGCCCATGTAGGAGGAGCCGTAGATCCCAACCTTGCCGTTGCTCCAGGGCTGGACGGCCGCCCACTCGATGGTGTCGTAGCCGTCGTCACGCTCGTCGCCGTAGAGGGTCATGATGCCCTCGGACTGGAAGCAGCCGCGGCAGTCCTGGACGACCACGGCGTACCCGTGCTCGGCAGCGACGACGGGGTTCACCATCTGGCTGCCGATGTTCTGCGCGACGGACTTGTCGTAGGGGATGCGGTGGACGAGGACCGGGTACTGCTCGTCGTCGTTGGGGCGGTAGATATCGGCGGCGAGGCGGACGCCATCGCGCATGGGAACCATGACGTTGCGTTCGACGAGGACTTGCGCGGTCATCAGGCCTGTGTCCCTCCGTCGATGACGAGCTGGATGCCGGTGACGAACGATGCTTCGTCGGAGGCGAGGTAGAGGGCGCCGTAGGCGATATCAATGGGCTGGCCGAGGCGCCCGATGGGGATGCGGTTGGCGATATCGAGGTGCCGTCCGTGGGTGCCTTCGCGCAGCATGGGCGTGTTGATGGACCCGGGATGGATGATGTTCACGCGGATCTTCTCGGGGGCGTACTGGAGGGCGGCGGAGCGGGTGATGAGCGCGAGGGCGGCCTTGGCGGCGGAGTAGGCGGCACTAGATGTCGCGCCGTGCATCGCGAGCGTGGAGCCGACGTTGATGATGGAACCGCCCCCCGCGCGACGCATCTCGGGGATGGCGGCGCGCATGCCGAGGAAGCCGGCCTTGCAGTTGACGTCGAAGAGGTCGTTCCAGTTCTCGGGGGTGATGTCCTCGATGCCTCCCTCGCCACGCCAGATGGCGGCGTTGTTCACGAGGACGTCGAGCTTCCCGTAACGGTCGACGGCGTGCGCGACCGCTTCCTTCCAGCCGTCGGCTTCGGTGGTATCGAGGTGGACGAACTCGGCGTTGCCGCCGGACTCCGCTATTTCGGCGGCGACTTTCGTGCCTTCATCGACGCGTACGTCGGCAACGATGACGGAAGCGCCTTCGGCGCTGAAGAGCCGGGCCTCGGCCTCACCCTGCCCGCGCGCGGAGCCGGTGACGAGCGCCACCTTTCCGTCCAAGCGTCCCATTCACCCCTCCAGCCGGCTTCGGCGGGCGGTAGTCTAGCGCGATACGAGGGCCGGGACCGGCCGTCGCGACAGGAGGCCCGGGTGACCGGAGCAGGGGAGCAAGCGCGGATCTGGCTGGGTGACGAGGGAGAACTTGGCATCCCGGACCTCACAGCGTCCGGCTGGGAGCGGTTGTCGACACCGGACTACGTGGTCCTCTTCCGGAAGGAAGGGGCCTCGGCGTTCGCAGTCCGGGTTCGGGGGGCGGGCGAGACGGACGACGTCCCCGACCGCTGGAAGCGGGTGCACGACGTTCCGCTGGAAGCGGTCACGACGACGCCGAGGCCGTTCGAGGGGTACGAGGCCATCGAACACGAGGCGCCGTGCGAGGAGTCGGACCTGTTGCGGACGCTTGTGGTGCGAACAGAGCGGCACCTGATCGACATCGGACAGCTCGCGGCGATCGAGAGCGACAACCGGGCGGAGTTCGAGACGTTTCTGGCGGGAACGCAGCTGAAGCGAGCCGAGTAGCCGGTCGCGGGCCTAGCCGGTTTCGAGTTCGCCAAAGACCTCTGCGTTGTGCTCGCCGAGGCGGGGAGCAGGGCGGCGGAACTCGACGGGGGTGGCGGTGAAGCGGTAGCCGGCACGGGGGTAGCGGGCGGGATCGGGGGAGCCGGGGACGGGGCCCTCGACGAAGAAGTCGCGGTCGTCCCAGTGGGGGTCGTCGAGGTTCTCCTCGGGCCAGCGCACGATGCCCCAGGGAAGGTGCATGGACTGGCCGCGCCGGTACAGGGCCTCGGCGGGCTGGGTGGCGACGAAGTCCCGGATGACCTCGCCGACGTGGCGGTTTGCGGCAGCGGCATCGCCTTCACCGTCGTAGAGGGCGCGGCTGTAGACGGGATCGTGGAGGTCCTGAGCGGCATCGTGCTCGTCGAGCCACTCGAGGAGGAGGGGGTAGAGGTGTTTCCGGCGGGGCACACCGCCGCCGAGGATCTGCATGTAGTGGCCGTCGCCGCTGAGGAACTGGGACGGAGGGGTGGGGTCGGGGGCGGAGTGGCGGCCGGTCTGGCGCTGGTTGATGCGCCCGCGGTACTCCCAGCTCTCGAAGGCGCCCTCGGTGGTGCAGGCGACGGCCTCGTGGATGGAGACATCAATGAGCTGCCCTTGGCCGGTGAGGGTGCGCTGCAGCAAGGCGGCGACGATTCCGGCAACGGCGTACTCGCCCGCCATCCAGAAGGAGTGCTCTCCGTCGGCGCGGATAGGGGGCAGATCGTGGTCGTCGTAGCCGGTGCTCATGGGTGGCCCGCCGAGGGCCATGCTGACGAGGTCGGTCGTGGTCCAGTCGCGGCGGGGACCGGTGAGGCCAAAGGGCGTGATCGCGCACCACACGATGCTGGGCGAATCCCCTGCGAGCGCGTCGTGGCCGAGCCCGAGGGCATCGAGGGCGCCCGGGTCGGTGCTGTCGACGACGATGTCGGCTCGGGCGACGAGAGCGCGCCAGCGGGCGGCGTCCGCGGACTCCGCGAGGTTGAGGGTGACACCACGCTTGTTCGTGTTGAGGTAGGCGAAGCGGAGGCTGGCGTCGCGATCGGGGCGGTCGTCGACGAAAGGGCCGGTGTGGCGGGTGCGGGCGCCCTCGGGGGCCTCGACACGGATCAGCTCGACGCCGGCATCGGCGAGGAGCTTGCCGGCGACCTCGCCACGGTCGCCAATCTCGAGGGCGGTGAGGCCGGTGAGGGGTCCCGGCATCAGACGGCCCCCTCGGCAACGAGCTCGTCGAACTCGTCCTCGCTATAGCCGAGAATCCCGGTCGCGACGTGACGGGAGTGCTCGCTGAGGAGGGGCGCGCCCCGGTCGAGGCGCCAGCGGGCCGCGGAGAAGCGCATGGGGACGCCCTCGAAGCGGTGGTCGCCCAGTTCGGGGTGCGAGGCGACGGGGTAGAAACCGCGGTCGGCGAGCTGGGGGTCGCGCTCCATGCGGTCCTCCATGGTCTGGACGACGCCTGCCGGGACGCCGCGCGCCTGGAGGGCCTCCATGAGCTCGTGGGGCTCACGCTCGGGGGTGCAGGAGGCAATGGCGGCATCGAGAACGTCCTCGTTGGCGACGCGGGCCTCGTTGGTGACGAAGCGTTCGTCGGCGGCAAGCGCGGGCAATCCGAGCTCGGCGCAGAGGGCGCGCCAGCCCGCGTCGTTCTCCACGGCGATGGCGATCCAGCGGTCGTCGCCGGCGCAGGGATAGATGCCGTGAGGCGCGACAGCGGGGAAGCGGGAGCGGTTGCCGATGCGCTCGGAGGGGCGCCCGTTGACCTGGAAGTTGAGCATGTGGAGGCCCTGGATCAGCATCCCGGTCTCGACCTGCGAGAGGTCGACGTGCTGGCCCTCGCCGGTCTGGGCGCGATGGTAGAGAGCCATCAGGGCGGCGACGGCGGCGTAGTAGCCGGCGGTGTGGTCGAGGTAGGAGAAACCCCAACCGGCGGGGGGCTCGTCGGGAAGACCGGAGACGGCGGTGCAGCCGGAGACGGCCTGGGCGGTGGGGCCCCAGGTGACGTAGGTGGTGTCCCGACCGGCGTGGCCATACCCGGAGACGGAGAGGTACACGATGTCGGGACGGAGCTCACGGAGGCGCTCGTAGGGGAAGCCCATACGGGCGAAGGCGCCGGGGCTGAAGTTCTCGACCACGAGGTCGGAGACGCTGATGAGGCGTTCGACCAGCTCGCGTCCGCGGGGGTGGCCGAGGTTTGCGGTGATGCTGAGCTTGTTGCGGTTGAAGTTGTTGTGCATGCCACGGCGGTTCGGGCCGGGCTGGCCGGCCTGGAGGCGAACCGTGTCGAGGTGGTCCTCGTTCTCGACCTTGATCACCTCGGCGCCGAGGTCGGCGAGGATGCGTGTGGACTGGGGGCCGGCAACGATCCAGGAGAAGTCGCAGACGCGGATGCCCTCGAGGGGAAGGGGTGCGGCGGCGGGGTCAGCTGGCGCTGTCATGGTCGTACCCGGGCGGGGGAATGGTACGCGCTCGAGGGGCGGCACGGTTTGCCCGGCACGGGCCCGGCGCGTACGTTGACGTTCGCGGGAGCGTCAGAAGAGCCGCGCTCGCGCCGGTGGGGGGATTGGCAGAAACGACTGAGCGCGGCGCGCGGGCGGGCCCCGTACGGCGGGCTGGGGGAGGCCTCAGCCTGCAGACGTTCGCGGCCTTCGAGCTGCGGGACTTTCGGCTGCTGTGGTTCAACAATTTCAGCTACGCGCTGGTTCAGGGGATCCTGCGTTTCGCCTTCCCGTGGCTGCTGATCGAGACGCTACTGGCGCGGGACTTCTTCCTGGGCGCGGTGAGCTTCGCGCTCGGCGTGCCCGTGCTCTTCCTCGCGCTGCCCGTGGGCGTGCTTTCGGACCGCTGGGACAGACGGATGTTGATGTTCGTCAGCCAGTTCCTCGTGCTGGCCGCTTCCGTGCTGACGGCGGTGCTGATCTGGATCGGCGTGATGACGGTGCCGTGGGCCATGGTGATGGCCCTGTTCGCGGGCGTGGGCATCGCGGTGGGGCAGCCCGTGCGGCAAGCGCTCATTCCCGCCGTCGTTCCACCCGAGCGCCTGATGAACGCGATCACGCTGAACAGTCTGGGGCAGAACGTTTCCCAGATCGCGGGGCCCGCGCTCGGGGGGGCGGTCATCGCGCTCTGGGGGATCGGCGGGAGCTTCGGCCTCCAGGCGATCCTCGTCGGGGTTGGCGTGCTCTTCATCATTCCCCTGCGGATTCCCGAGCGGGCGGCGCCGGTTCCGGCAGCCGCGGCGGCGCTGGCAGGCCCTTCCCCGCTCCGCGTCATGCTGAGCGACATCTTCGAGGGCTTCCGCTTCATCACCTTCGGAAACGCACAGATCCGGGTGCTGTTCATCCTGTTGCTCGCCTCAGCGCTCGTGATCATGGGGCCGTGGCAGACTCTGCTGCCCCGCATCGGGCAGGAGCAGCTCGAGCAGGGCGCGTTCTGGACGAGCATGCTGTTCGCGTTCATGGGGGTGGGGACGATCGTCAGCTCCCTCATCCTCGCGTCGATCCCGCGGATTGCGAATGCGGGCGGCTGGTTCAGCCTGACGCTGGTCATCGGCGGGAGCCTGGCGGTCGGGATCGGGCTCTCGGACAGCTATCCGCTCACCGTCCTGTTCATGGTTCTGAGCGGCTTCAACGCCGGGTTCTTCATGAACCTGAACCTGACGCTGATCCAGTCCCACACGCCAGGCGACGTGATGGGCCGGGTGATGGCGATCTACACGCTGATGCTCCAGGGGGGTTCGCCGTTCGGCGGGCTGCTGGCCGGGGTCGGCGCGGAGTGGACAAGCGCGGGCGCATGGTTCGCGCTCTGCGGCGGGGCAGTCGCGGCGGTCGCGCTGGTGTTCTTGATAACGCAGCCGGGACTGAGACGGATGCCGTCGCACCCGGAGACCCCTGCCCCCGCGTCGGCGGACGCCGGATCGGGGTAGCATCGGCCTGCGGCCACGCAGCGGAGGGGTTCCGGTGGCCATAGCGGGCGGCGAGCAGCGGACAGGCCCAAGGGGGCGGATCAGCCTCCAGACGTTTGCGGCCTTCGAGCTGCGCGACTACCGGCTTCTCTGGGCGAACAACTTCAGCTATGCCCTGGTGCAGGGCATCGAGCGCTTCGCCTTCGCCTGGCTCGTGATCGACACGCTCCAGGCGGGGGACTTCTACCTGGGGCTTTCAGCCTTCGCGCTGGGCATCCCGGTGTTCTTCTTCTCGCTTCCGTCGGGGGTGCTCGCCGATCGCTGGAACCGGCGGTTGCTGCTTGTCGCAAGCCAGGTGATCGTGCTGGTCGGGGCAGCGCTGGCGGCCGTCCTGATCTGGGTCGACCTCATGACCTTGCGGGTCGCGCTGGGGATGGCGCTGTTCGTGGGGACGGGGGTGGCGGTGGGGCAGCCGGTCCGGCAGGCGCTCATTCCGGCGGTGGTGCCGCCTCACCGGCTGATGAACGCGATCACGCTGAACAGCGCCGGACAGACGGTCTCGCAGATGGTGGGGCCGGCGCTTGGCGGAGCCGCTATCGCGGTCGCCGGGCTGGAGGGGAACTTTGCCCTGCAGGCCATCCTGATGGGCGCGGGGCTGATCTTCATCGTGCCACTCCGCATCCCCGCGCGCGCTCTCGACCCGGTGACGGCGGCAGGTTCCGGGTTGCGCGTGATGGCCACCGACATCGTCGAGGGCTTCCGCTTCATCGTGAGGAACGACAACATCCGCTCGCTGTTCGTGCTGCTATTGGTGACCTCGCTGGTTATCAACGGCCCATGGGTAACGCTGCTGCCACGGGTTGCGCAGCTGCAGCTCGATGCGGACGGCCCGGCGGCGAGCTGGCTGTTCGCCTACCTCGGCATCGGGCTGACGTGCAGCTCGCTCGCGCTGGCCTCTCTACAGGGCAGCCTGCGCAGCGCCGGGGGCTGGTTCATCTGCGCGCTGATGACGAGCAGCACCTTCGCAATCATCATCGGGTTCTCCCACAGCTACCTGCTGACGGCGCTGCTGCTCTCGCTGACCGGCCTGAGCGCGGGAGTCTTTACGAACCTGAACCTGACGCTGATCCAGTCGTACACGCCCCAGCCGGTGATGGGGCGGGTAATGGCGATCTTCACGCTGATCATGCTGGGAGGGACGCCGCTCGGGGGCCTGTTGGGCGGTCTGGGTGCGGAATGGGTCGGGGCGGGGAGGTGGTTCTCCATCTGCGGCGTAGCGAGCGTGGCGGTGGGGGCGTTCTTCCTGCTGACCAACGCGGGGTTGCGACGGATGCACTCGCACCCGGATCCGCCGGCGGGCGCCCCGGCTGAGTCAGGCCCGGGGTAGCGGCCGGGGCGCTGGCGGCAGCAGGGGTGCGCCCGCCGCGAGGTTCCGTACGCGATCGAGGTCACGCTCGACGAGCGAACCAAGCGCGGAGAGGTCGATACCCCAGGCAGCAGCAGGCCCTTCACGGATCGCGTCGAGGGCGCGCTGCAGAAGAACGCGCATGCCGTGAGCATTCCCGCGAGCGGCATGGGTGTAGCCGGCTCCGAGCTGGGCAAGTCCCTTGAACAGGGCCTCGCTTGCGGTGCCCTTGCTCTCGAGCCAGGCCGCCTCCCAGGCCTCGTGGGCGAGGAAGTAGCGGCCCGCGTCGAAGTGCGCGAGCGCGAGGGCATTCGCCTCAGCGGCGGAGAGGCCATCCAGGTCGTCGGCGGCAAGGCGGTTGCGGGAGCCCGCGGGGAGCGGGCGTCCAAGTTCGTCGCGGGGGCGCTCGGGCTTATCGGGCGGCATGCGACCCTCGGAAGGCGACATCGATTTGCCGCGATCGTACTGCCTTAGACGGCCATGGCGTCTTTCCCCGGGATTAGTCCACCGGCAGCTACGGTGGAAGGGTGATGGTTGAGGCACGCCCCGCGCTTCGCGGTCAGTTCCATCTCCTGATGGCGCTGGTCTCTCCGGCTGCGCTGCTGGTGCTCGTTCTCATCGCCGACAGCCCCAGGGAATACGTGGGCGGAGCGATCTTCGGCGTGTCGTTGCTACTCCTCTTCTCGACAAGCAGCGTCTATCACCTTGTGGAACGAGGACAGGCGCTTCTGCAGCGGATTGACCGCTCCATGATCTTCGTGCTCATCGCGGGGACGTACACGCCGTTCTGCCTGGTGCTACTGGAAGACGGCTGGAGCACTCTCATCCTCTCGCTCGTGTGGGGGTTGGCGGCCGTGGGGATCGCCTCGAAAGCGGTCCACCCGACGCCACCCCGGTGGCTCAACCTGGCGCTGTATCTGGGACTGGGGTGGATCGGGCTGGTCGCGATCGCGCCGTTCGCCTCGGCGGCATCCTCGACCGTGCTGGCGCTGTTGCTGGCGGGCGGGGTTCTGTACTCACTCGGGGGCGTGGTTCACGCGCGTCGCCGGCCGGATCCGTTTCCAGGAGTGTTCGGCTACCACGAACTGTTCCACCTGCTCACTGCGCTCGCCGGACTGACGTACTACGCGACGGCGGTCTACGCCTTCGGCTAGAGTCGCGCTGTCAGCCGTGCGCTGGCAGGGAGCCAACCATGACAAGCACTGAGGAGCGGCTGGCGGAGCTGGAGGCGCGGCTGTCCGCGCTCGAGGACGAGCGGGGCGTGGTCGCGAACATGTACCGCTACGCGCACAGCATCGACTACGGGCTGGAGGCGGAGTGGGTCGACTGCTTCACGGAGGACGGCGCTTTCGACATGCGCCGGCCGCCGGACTTCGACACACCTGGAAACCGCATCGACGGACGCGAGGCGCTGGCGGCGTTCATCGCGACACACACACGGGCGCCGGAGACGTGGCACAAGCACATGATGGTGCAGCCGCGGATCGCGCTCGACGGCGATACGGCGAAGGTCGAGAGCTTCTTCACGCGGCTGGACGAGGATGAGACGGAGGAGCCGTACGTGCTCGTGTTCGGGCGCTACCTGGATACCGTGCATCGCTGTGAGGACGGGCTCTGGCGCTTCAAGGAGCGGATTGTCGAGATCGAGGCGATCAAGGGGCGCCCGGCGCCCGACCGGAGCTAGCCGCCGGGACTAGAATCGCGGGGGAGGGGCGGCATGGCGCAGACGTTCACGCCATCGGAGGCGCCCTGGCGCGAGGACGACCCGTTCCTCGCGAATCCGTACGACTTCTACGCCTGGGGGCGGGAGCACAGTCCACTGCGGGTCGACACGGCGCGGAGCGGGGCGTGGGGCGAAGAGGTAGGGCGCATCAACGAGCGGGTGGCGGTCCAGTTCGGGCGGGGGCACGGGGTCTGGTTCGTGTTCCGGCACGACCAGTGCGTCGAGATTTCGCGGGACCACGACCACTGGACGATGGAGCCACGGGCGGGGCAGTACGACCTCGACCCGGAGACGGGCGAGCGGCTGCCACGGACGGTGGGGTTGCTGAACAGCGACCCGCCTGAGCACACGCGGCTGCGGTCGCTGGTAGCGGAGGCGTTCACGCCGAAGACGGTCGAGCAGCTGGCGCCGCGCATCCGGGAGATTGCGGAAGAGCTGCTCGACGCCGTGCCCGCGAACGGCAGCTTCGACCTCGTGGAGGCGTTCAGCCACCCCCTGCCGGTGATCGTGATCGCGGAAATACTGGGGGTGCCCAGCAGCGACCGGGCGAAGTTCAAGCAGTGGTCGGACGAGGCGATCATTGCGATCGAGACGCGGGGACGAGGGCCGGGACGCTACCCGCTGGGCGGGCGCGCGTTTCCGGCGCTGCGGTCGTACTTCACGGAACTGATCGAGGCGCGGCGCCAGGAGCCACGGGACGACCTCATCAGCGGGCTGGTGCGGGCGGAGGTGGAGGGGTCGCGGCTGACGCCCGACGAGCTCATCCACCTACTCATCCTGCTTCTGGTGGCGGGGAACGAGACGACGCGCGACCTCATCGGGAACACGGTGCTGGCGCTGATCGAGCACCCGGAGCAGCTGGAGCTGCTGCGCTCGGAGCCGTCGCTGGGGTCGAACGCGGTCGAGGAGGTGCTGCGCTACAGCGCGCCGGCGCAGTACATGTCGCGCCGGGCGAAGGCAGCGACGGTGGTGGGGGATGCCCGCATCGAGCCGGGGGAGGAGGCGGTGCTGTGGTTCGGTTCGGCGAACCGGGACGAGCAGGTGTTCCCGGAGGCGGGCGCCTTCGACATCCGCCGGGAGAACGCCAACCGGCACCTGACATTCGGGATCGGGACGCACTTCTGTCTGGGGGCGCCGCTGGCGCGGCTCGAGGGCGCGATCGCGATCGAGGCGCTGCTCTCGCGGTTCGGCGGCATGCGGCGGGCGGACGACAGCATGTTGCCGCGCATGCCGAGCCTGCAGCACCGGGGCGTGCGTTCGCTACCGCTGGTGGTGGAGCGGGCCTAGTCTGAGGACCGGCGGGGCCAGAGGCGGTCGACGACGTCCTTGAGGCCGGCGCTGATGAAGAGGAGCACAGCGAAGAGGAGGCGGCTGAGGTCGCCGGCGACGAAGTAGGCGACGACGACGAGGGCGATCACGGCGGCGGCGATGGCGGGGACGGTTCGCCTGGTCGCGAGGAGAGCGACGAGGCCAAAGCCAAGCATGGCAAGGCCGGCCAGGGGGAAGAGGGCCCAGGCGACGCCGATGGCAGGGGCGGCTCCGCGACCGCCCTTGAAAGACAGCCACGGTGGGAAGACGTGGCCCACGAGGACGAGGACGCCGGCTGTGAGCACGACCCACTCGTCGCTCGCCATGGCAATGACGATGGTGATGGCGATGGCGCCCTTGAGGAGATCGAGGATGGTGGCGATCAGGACAGCGGAGATGCCGCCGACGTGGAGGAGGTTGCCGGAGCCGACGTGGCGGTCGCCGATGGTTCGCAGGTCGACTCCGTAGCGGAAACGGGCGAGGAGCCAGGAGAAGGGAATCGAGCCGGCAAAGAGGGCGACGAGCAGGGCGACGACGTTGATAGCCATAAGAACGCACGCGCGATCGTACGCCCTGGCCCGCAAACGCAGGGCCGGAGAATTCTGTTAACGGCCACTTAAGCCCTAGGGGCTAGCTTCCGTCGCGACGAGAGCCGGACCGGATCGGATCGGCAATCACTCAGGGGGCATCACTACTTCCGTGACCTTCCAGAAGGACATCCTCAACCCGACGCAGCGGCGATGGCTGTTGCTCCTCATCACCGGCCTGGCGGCGTTCGCGCTCGTCGCGGTCGCGTGCGGCGACGACGCTCCTGGACCGGCAGCGACCGAAGGGCCGGCAAACGAAGACGCCTACGCCGGCCTCTCGGGCGAGGTCCGCATCGATGGTTCCTCGACGGTGTTCCCCATCGCCGAGGCGATGGCCGAGGAGTTCGGGCTCGTGTCGGACGTGCGGGTGAACGTGGCCTTCTCCGGTACCGGCGGCGGCTTCGAGAAGTTCTGCCGTGGCGAGACCCAGATCAGTAACGCCTCCCGCCCCATCAAGGATTTGGAGCGTGAGGCCTGCGCCGAGAACGGCATTGATGACATCGTCGAGATCCAGGTCGCGATCGACGCCCTCACCGTGATGATCCATCCGGATAACGACTTCGCCCAGTGCATGACCGTGCCGGAGCTCAACAAGGCCTTCCGCGCCGACGGCGCCAGGAAGTGGAGCGACCTCCGCCCCGAGTGGCCGGACGACGACATTGTCGCCTACTACCCCGGCGCCGACTCGGGCACGTTCGACTACTTCAATGAGGCCATCATCGAGGAGTTCGAGGGGTCGACGCACCGCGGCGACGGCACCCCTTCGGAGGACGACAACATCCTCGCCCTCGGCATCGGGCGCGATAAGAACGCGATCGGCTACTTTGGCTTCGCCTACTTCCTCGAGGCGGGGCAGGGCCTGCAGGCGGTCGCGGTCGATGACGGCCACGGCTGCGTGGCTCCGAGCTTCGAGGCGGCGCTCTCGGGCGAGTACACGCCGCTCTCCCGGCCGCTCTTTATCTACACCCGCGCCAGCTTCCTGAACGACCGTCCGGAGGTTGCCGGGTTCGCGCGGTTCTTCCTGGAGAGCGTGGACACCATCGTGCCGGAAGTCGGCTACGTGACCATGCCGGCCGCCCTGCTCGCGCAGCAGTTCACGAAGATCACGCCGCCGTACGTCCTCCTGGGCCAGGAGGTTCCGGCCCCCGCACCCGTGGAGACCGACTACTCGAGACTCTCGGGAGAGATCCGCATCGACGGGTCCTCGACGGTGTTCCCCATCGCCGAGGCGATGGCCGAGGAGTTCGGGTACGTCTCGGACGTTCGGGTGAACGTGGCCTTCTCCGGTACCGGCGGCGGATTCGAGAAGTTCTGCCGGGGCGAGACCCAGATCAGCGACGCTTCCCGACCGATCAAGGACTCGGAGCGGGAGTCCTGCGCCGAGAACGGCATCGATGACATCGTAGAGATCCAGGTGGCGATCGACGCCCTCACCGTGATGATCCACCCGGATAACGACTTCGCCCAGTGCATGACCGTACCGGAGCTGAACCAGGCGTTCCGCGCCGACGGCGCCAAGAAGTGGAGCGACCTCCGCCCCGAGTGGCCGGACGACGACATTGTCGCCTACTACCCCGGCGCCGACTCGGGCACGTTCGACTACTTCAATGAGGCCATCATCGAGGAGTTCGAGGGGTCGACGCACCGCGGCGACGGCACCCCTTCGGAGGACGACAACATCCTCGCCCTCGGCATCGGGCGCGATAAGAACGCGATCGGCTACTTTGGCTTCGCCTACTTCCTCGAGGCGGGGCAGGGCCTGCAGGCGGTCGCGGTCGATGACGGCCACGGCTGCGTGGCTCCGAGCTTCGAGGCGGCGCTCTCGGGCGAGTACACGCCGCTCTCGCGGCCGCTGTTTATCTACACCCGCGCCAGCCTCCTGAGCGAGCGCCCCGAGCTTGCCGGATTCATCCAGTTCTTCCTTGAGCAGAGCGACGCGATCGTGCCGGAAGTCGGCTACGTGACCATGCCGGCCGACCTGCTTGCGGAGCAGTTCGCCAAGATCGCTCCGCACATCAACTAGCCCCGACGGCCGCAGCCGTCCCCACGCCGGGGGGCGCAGCTTCGACGCCGCGCCCCCTGTTTGCCTGCCGGGGACCCGGCAGGGCGCGAAGGCCGTAAGATGCGCCCTTGCGCCCGCTGGTGCGGGCCACTCGCAGAGCAACGGAGGAGGCGATGACCGGTCCTCTGAACGATGTCCGGGTGCTGGACCTGACGCAGCACATCGCGGGCCCCTACGCGACGAAGCTGTTCGCGGATTTCGGGGCCGACGTGATCAAGATCGAGCGTCCGGGGGGCGATCCCTCGCGGCGGCTGGGTCCGTACAAGGGCGGTGAGCCACACCCGGAGAAGAGCGGGACGTTCTTCTACTTCAACACGAACAAGCGGTCGGTGGTGCTGGACCTCAAGGACGAGCGCGGCCAGGAGGTATTCTGGCGGCTCCTTGAGAGCGCCGACCTCGTGGTCGAGAGCTTCCGGCCAGGGGTCATGGACGACCTCGGGATCGGCTTCGACGCGATCCACGAGCGGCGGGCGAACGTGCCGCTCGTATCGATCACGAACTTCGGGCAGGAGAGCCCGTACCGGGACTACAAGGGCTCTGACCTGGTGCTCTATGCCTTCGCCGGGGAGATGTTCTCGACGGGGCTGCTGGAGCGGGAGCCGGTGAAGATGTACGGGACGGCAGCTCTCGTGCAGTCGGGCTCGGCGGCGGCGACGGCCCTGATGGGCGCGCTAATGGCGGGCCGCTACCAGGGAGTGGGCCAGCACGTCGACTTCTCGATCGCGGACAGCCACCTGGTGGGGGTCGACCGGCGGCACGCGACGGTGATGGGGTACCAGTACTCGGGGCGGAAGTCGCTGCGCTCGCCGGGGGCGGCGATCGGGATGCTGAACGGCGTGTTCCCCTGCCAGGACGGCTGGGTGGACCTGCAGGGCGGAGGGCCGCGCTTCACGAACGCGCGCGAATTCCTCGGCTACCCGGACTGGATGGAGGACCCGAAGTGGGACGACCCAGCCATCCAGATGAACCCGGAGGCGATCGAGGAGTTCAACGCGTTTTTCTACGTGTGGCTGCTCGAGCACACGAAGCGGGAGATCTGGGAGGCGGCGCGGAAGGTGCGCTTCCTCTGCGGACCGCTGTTTACGATCGACGAGGTGTTCGAGGACGAGAACTTCCGGGCACGGGGGTTCTGGGAGCTGGCTGAGCACGAGGAGCTCGGGCAGGTGGAGCTTCCCGGGCGCCCCTTCCTCATGTCGGAGACGCCGTGGGAGCTGCGCCGGCCCGCGCCGCTGCTGGGCGAACACACGGCGGAGGTGCTGGGGGAGGCCGGCTACGACGCGGGAGCGATCACCGAGCTGGCCTCGGCCGGCGTGGCGGAGGTGCGCTGATGGCGAACCAACCGCTTGAAGGCGTGCGCATCCTCGACCTGGGCGGTGTGTGGGCGGGTACGTTCTCGACCGTGCTGCTGGCCGACCTTGGGGCGGAGGTGCTGAAACAGGAGAACCAGTTCGTGTGGCAGCCGAACACGCGAGCGGTGCCGGGGCCACGCATCCCGGAGGCGATGACGCAGGCGGGGGCAGGCTGGATCACGGGGCTACCGAACAGCGATCCGGGCGAGAGTCCCTGGAACTACCACCCGATGTTCGTGAGCCTCTACCGAAACAAGCGCAGCTTCACGCTGGATATCCGGCAACCCGAGGGCAGGGAGATCCTGGGGCGTCTGGCGGCGATGTCGGACGCGGTGCTGGAGAACAGCGCCGTGGGCACGATGGAGAAGCTGGGCATCTCGTACGAGTGGCTGCGGGAGCAGCGCGACGACATCATCTTCCTGCGGGCGCCGGGCTACGGCGTCACGGGCGAGTACGCAAGCGCGCGCACGATGGGCGCCCACCTGGAAGGGACGATGGGCCACCAGATCCTGCGCGGCTACGAAGGGCTCGACCCGAACTCGAACAGCGGCATCTTCGCGGCGGACTACATCGCGGCGACGCAGATCGCGCTCGCGATCATGATGGCGATCTGGCACCGGAATAACGCCGGCAAGGGTCAGTTCATCGAGATGGCGCAGGCGGAGAACGCGGCGGCGATGTTCGCGCAGGCGTACATGAACTACAGCCTGACGGGCGAGGTCGAGAACGCAATCGGGAACCGCTCGATCTACGCGTCGGACGGGCAGGCGCCGTCGGGCGTCTACCCGTGCCTCTCGCCGGGAGGGGCGGACACGGGTGACGACCGCTGGATCGCGATCACGGTGACGAGCAACCCCACCTGGGAGGCGCTGCGGACGGTGATGGGCGATCCCGAGTGGGCGCAGGCGCCCGATCTGGCGACAGCGGCAGGCCGGGCGGCAGCGCAGGACCTGCTCGACGAGAAGCTGGCGGAATGGACGGCGGGCTTCGAGGACGAAGACCTGTTCGCGCGGCTTCAGGCCGCGGGCGTGGCAGCGGCGCCGGTGCTCGAGGCCTCGCGCGTGCTCGACGACCCGCACGTGCAAGCGCGGAACCTCTACATCCCTCAGGAGCTGCAGGACGACATCGGCGTCTACAGCTACCCGCGCCCCGTCTACGACTTCCCCGAGTCGGAGGGCGGCATCCGACGTCCGCCGGTCGCCTTCGGACAGGACAACGACTACGTGTACCGAGAGCTGCTAGGCATGAGCGACGAGGAGTGCGCGCGGTTGGAGGCTGAGGGGCACATCGCCACGGCGTTCAGCGAGACGCTGTGAGCGACGCACCGGTCCCGGCCATCGAGGGCGTGTGCGACCCGCGCTTCGAGGGCGTGCGCGAGGCGTTCGCTCGAAACTTCACGGAGTCGGGCGAGATGGGCGCTTCGGTAGCGGTAGCGCTGCACGGGGAGATCGTGGTCGACCTGTGGGCCGGCCATGTGGACCGGGAGCGCACGCAGCCGTGGGAGCACGATACGGTCGTGCTCATCTACTCCTCGACGAAGGGAGTTGTCGCGCTGGCGGCGCACATGCTGGCGGACCGCGGCCTGATCGACTTCGAAGCGCCGGTGGCGGACGTCTGGCCGGAGTTCGCGCAGGCGGGCAAGGAAACACTGCCGCTGCGCTACCTCCTGACGCACCAGGCAGGGCTCCCAGCGATCGACGAGGAGCTGCCGATGGGAGCGGAGCTTAAGTGGGACACCATGGCCCGGGCGCTGTCGCGACAGGCGCCAATCTGGGAGCCGGGCGAGAAGCAGGGCTACCACGCAGCGACCTTCGGCTGGCTCGTGGGGGAGGTGGTCCGGCGGGTGGATGGGCGGTCCGTGGGGACGTTCATCCGGGAAGAGATTGCAGGGCCGCTGGGGGTGGACTTCCTGCTCGGGTTCGGCCCGGAGGAAGACCACCGCGTCTCGGACCTGCATCTGGCGCAGGTTCCCGCGGAGGAGCTGCCAAGCCTGGCAGCGGCGGCGCTGCTCGACCCGAAGTCACTGGCGGCGCGCTCGTTCAACATCGCGCCACGGGGGCCGAACAAGGGCCGGAACAGCCGCGCCTACCGGGGCTCCGAGCAGCCCGGGTCGAACGGGCATTCGAACGCCCGCGCACTGGCGACGATCTACGGGGCACTGGGGAACGGGGGCGAGTGGCAGGGCCACCGCCTGCTAAGCGAAGCAGGCATCCGGCTAGCGGGGACGGAACAGACGCAGGGCCGGGACATCATCCTGCAGACGCCAGTGCGGCGGACGCTCGGCTACATGATGCCGGTGCCTGCCGTACCCGACCCGCGGGGCGACAACGCCTTCGGGCACGCCGGGATGGGCGGGTCGCTCGGATTCTGCGACCCGGACGCGGGTCTCGGGTTCGGCTACGCGATGAACCAGATGTGGACGAACACGCTGGACCAGGACGATCCCCGGGCAGCCCGGCTGATGCGGGCTGTCTACGACTCGCTGGGCTGACCGGCGAGGTCGAGGGCGGGGATGTCCTGCCCTCCGAGGAGCGGGGGCAGGGGACCGAGGATGTGGGGATCGAGGCCGGCGAGGGGGTCGGAGGGGGCGAGGGGCGCCTCGGCGAGGACGAGGAGGGGCAGGGCGGGGTAGCGGTCGCGCAGCCAGCGCAGGTTCTCCCACTCGGTGACGCCGGCGTCCCTCGGGAAGCCGCTAATGACGATCACCTCGACCGGCAAGCCACGGCGTTCGGCGGCCTCGAGGGTGAGGGTGGTGTGGTTAAGCGTGCCGAGCGAGGGCCGGGCGACGATGACGAGGGAGGCATCGAGGGCGGCGGCGAAGCCGGCCATGTCGTGCTCGGCGGTGATGGAGACGAGAAGGCCGCCAGCACCTTCGACCAGCGTTATGTCGCTTTGCTTGGCGATGGCGCGGCACTCGACGAGGGCAGCGGCGACATCGATACGCGCGTTCGCACGCTCGGCGGCGATCGAGGGCGCGAGCGGTTCGGGGAGGGAAACGAGCGTGCGGATCTCGACGGTTCCTTCGCCGAGCGCGGCCCGGTAGAAGGCCTCGTCGCCATCGCTGGAGGGATCGACGGCGCCCGTCTGGAAGGGCTTGACGAGGGTGACCCGCTGGTGGGGAGAGAGGGTGGCGGCGAGCCAGGCTGCGACAACGGTCTTGCCGACGTCCGTATCGGTGCCCGTTACGAAGATGGTGCGATTGGTCACGCGGGCGGGGGGACGGCGGCGAGGACGCGATCGACGTCGTCGGTCGTGTGGGTAGCGATGAGGTTGAAACGGATGCGGGCCGTGCCTTCGGGGACGGTGGGAGGACGGATCGCGCGGGAGAGGATTCCGGCGTCCCGCAGGCGCTGCTCGAGGGCGAGGGCGGCGTCGGCAGAGCCGAGGAGGAGGGGAACGATGGCGGTCTCGGAGCCGGAGGGTGGATAGCCGGCCGCAAGCAGGCCGTCCCGGAGGCGGGTGGCGAGGGCGTCGAGGTGGGCGCGGCGTTCTGGCTCGGCGGCGACGATGTCGAGGGCGGCGAGGGCAGCGCCTACGCTGGCGGGAGGGAGGGCGGTGTTGAAGATGAAGGGGCGGGAGCGGTTCACGAGGTAGTCGATGACGGTGGCGTCCGCGGCGACGAAGCCACCAGCCGAGGCGAGCGCCTTGGAGAGCGTCCCGACGATGACGATGCCCTCGGGGTCGAGCCCGAGGCGGGCGAGGGCGCCCTCGCCGTTGGGACCGAGCACGCCGGTGGCGTGGGCCTCGTCGAGGACGAGGACGGCATCGTGGGCGCGGGCGAGCTCGACGAGGGAGGGGAGGGGCGCGACATCGCCGTCCATGCTGAAGACGGTCTCGCTGACGATGAGGCGGCGGCGGGCAGGGGTGGCGGCGAGGAGCTCGGCGAGGTGGCCGGCGTCGCAGTGGCGGTAGACCTGCGTCCCGGCGCCGGAGAGGCGGCAGCCGTCGATGATGGAGGCGTGGTTGAGGGCGTCGCTGAAGATGACGTCGCCGGGGCGGGCGAGGGCGGTGAGGACGCCGAGGTTGGCAAGGTAGCCGGAGGAGTAGAGGAGGGCGGCCTCCTGGCCCTTGAGGGCGGCCAAGCGCCCCTCAAGCTCCTCGTGGAGGGGGGTGGAGCCGCAAAGGAGGCGGGAGGCGCTGACGCTTGCGCCGTAGGCGCGGGCCGCTTCGGCGGCGGCCTCGACGACCCGGGAGTCGGCGGCGAGGCCGAGGTAGTTGTTGGAGGTGAGGTTGAGCAGCTCGCGCCCGTCAATGCTGAGCGTCTCGCCCTGGCCATCGCGGGGGGTGAGGACGGTGCGCCGGAGGGACTGGCGATCGAGGTCGTCGAGCTCGTCGCGGAGCTCGCCGAGCCAGCCGCTAGCCGCGGGGGACTCGGTCGAGGCCATAGGCGACCGCCTCACAGATCTGTGCGAGCTCGTCCTCCTCGATGGAGAGGGGAGGCATGAGGACGATAACGTCCCCCAGGGGACGGATGAAGACCCCGCGGTCGCGGGCGGCAAGGCAGACGCGCCAGCCGGCTTCGCGGTCGGGGGGGAGGGGTTCGCGGGTGTCGCGGTCGGCTACGAGCTCGATGCCCGTCATGAGGCCCTGCTGGCGCACGTCGCCCACGAGGGGGTGGTCGGCGATGCGCTCGGCGAGGAGCGTAGCGAGGAGGTCGGCGCGGTCGCGGGTTCGGGCGAGCAGGTCGTCGCGTTCGAACAGATCGAGGCTGGCGAGGGCGGCGGCGCAACAGATGGGGTTGCCGGCGTAGGTGTGGCCGTGGAAGAGCTTGCGGCCCTCCTCGCCGTGGAAGGCCTGGTAGACCTCCTCGGTAGTGACGGTGGCAGAGAGGGGCAGGTAGCCGCCCGTGATGCCCTTGCCGAGGACGGTGATGTCGGGGGTTACGCCCTCAAGGTCGCAGGCGAACATCGCCCCCGTCTTGCCGAAGCCGGTGGCGACCTCATCAGCGATGAGGAGGGTGTCGAACTCGTCGCAGAGGGCGCGCACCGCGGCGATGTGGCCCTCGGGGGCGACGATGATGCCACCGGCGCCCTGGACGCGCGGCTCGATGATGACGGCCGCCACCTCTTCGCCGTGGCTCTCGAGGAGTTCGCGGAGGGAGTCGGGGGAGGCAGGCGAAAAGCGCAGCGGCTCGAAGAGGAGAGGCTCGTAGACGTCGCGGAAGGGGCCTTCCCCGCCGACGCTGACGGCGCCCAGGGTGTCGCCGTGGTAGGCCATGTCGAGGGCGGCGATGCGGTTCCGTTCGGGGCGGCCCTTGTTCGCCCAGTACTGGACGGCCATCTTGAGGGCGACCTCGACGGCGGAGGCGCCGTTCTCGCTGAAGAACACGCGCGAGCGGCCGGGGAGGTGGGGCAGGAGGCGGCGGCCGAGCTCGACGGCGGGCTCGTGGGTGATACCAAGCAAGGTGCTGTGCTGGAGCTTCGCCGCCTGCTCCTGGATGGCCCCGACGATGTGGGGGTGGCTGTGGCCGTGGACGTTCGCCCAGAGGGAAGCGACGCCGTCGACGTACTCGTTGCCGGCGGTGTCGATAAGGCGGTTGCCCTCGGCGCGGGCGACGACGAGCTGGGGCTCGCGCTCGAAGCGCGCCATCTGGGTGAAGGGGTGCCAGAGGGGGTAGTCCGCGGGGGCGGAGTCGGCGGGCATCCGCGGATCGTACCGCGACTGCCGTGTGGCGCGAGGGCGGGGTATGCTTCGAGGCCATGGAAACGACCTTCGAGGCGCGGCTGGAGAGGCTGGTCGAGGCGAGCCTGGACGGGCGCGATCCCAGCCGCGACGAGCTGGCCTGGCTGCTGCAGGCGCCCGACGAACGGACGCTGGAGATCGTGTCGGCGGTGAGCCGCGTGCGCTTCGCGGCGTTCGGGCGGCGGGTGAAGCTGAATCTGCTGCTGAACATCAAGAGCGGGCTCTGCCCGGAGGACTGCCATTACTGCTCGCAGGCGCGGGACTCGACGGCGGCGATCCCGTCGTACGCGATGGTGGGCGAGGAAACGTTCTGCGCGGCGGCGGAGCGGGCGCGGGAACTGGGGGCCACGCGGCTCTGTCTGGTAGCGAGCGGGCGCGGTCCGACCGAACGGGAGGTGGACCACGTGGCTCGCGGGGTGGAGGCGGTGAAGGCGGCAGACGGCGCGATGGAGATCTGCGCGTGCCTGGGGCTGCTGAGCGAGGGGCAGGCGGAGCGGCTGGGCGAGGCGGGGGTCTACGCCTACAACCACAACCTGAACACGAGCGAGAGCTTCTACGAGGCGATCTGCGACACGCACACGTTCGCGGACCGGCAGGAGACCGTGGGGCGTGCGAAGGCGGGCGGTCTCTCGCCCTGCTCGGGCGCCCTTTTTGGGATGGGCGAGAGCGACGCGGACGTGCTCGACGCGGGCTACGCGCTGCGGGAGCTCGACCCGGACTCGGTACCCATCAACTTCCTCATTCCCATTGATGGCACGCCGCTGGCGGGGCTCAACGAGCTCACGCCGCAGCGCTGCCTGCGCATCCTGGCGGTGTTCCGGCTGCTGTTCCCGCGGGCGGAGGTGCGGATCGCAGGCGGTCGCGAGGTGCATCTGCGGTCGCTGCAGCCGCTTGGGCTCTACCTGGCGAACTCCATCTTCATCGGGGACTACCTGACGACGAAGGGACAGGCGGCGGAGGCGGACCTCGCGATGATCGCGGACGCCGGCTTCGAGGTCGAAGGCGGCGGTCCCGCCGGAGAGCGGGAGCTGGAGCCGATCGCGCTCAAGCAGGGCGTTCTGGACTAAGGCTGCTCGCCACCTCGATGCGGCGGGCCGAGAGGAGCACCACATGAAGGTCGCCGGGTTCGAGACGCAGGTGATCGAGCTGTCCAAGGAGCGGGTGACGCTGGGCGAGATTCCGGGGCAGGTGACGCCCTGGTACGTGACCCTGCGTCTGCGCACGGATGACGGGATCGAGGGGATCGCCTACGCGGCGTACGTCTCGCGGGCGGTGGCGCCGGCGCTGAAGGCAACGCTCGACGGCCTGTGTGAACAGGTCATTGGGCGCGACCCGTTCGAGACGGACGCGATCGGGCGGGACCTGCGGATGGGGAACGGAGGCACGGCGCCGGCGGGGCTGGTGACACGCGCGAGCTCGGCGATCGACGTGGCGCTATGGGACATCAAGGGGAAGGCGCTGGGAATGCCCTGCTGGAAGCTGCTCGGCGGCAGCGAGGGGCGGGCGAACGCCTACGGCAGCGGTCACCTGTGGCGGCACTACAACCTGGAAGAGCTGCAGCAGTGGGGTCCGACGCTGGTGGAGGCGGGCTTCAAGGCGATGAAGCTGCGCTGCGGGGCGGAGTCCTCGGCGGCGGACGAGGTGGAGCGCATGCGCGTGCTGCGGGAGGCGGTGGGGGAGGACGTCGACATCATGATTGACATCAACCAGGGCTGGACCGTGCACCAGGCGACGACGATCGGGCGGCAGCTGAGCGAGCACCGGCTGTACTGGCTCGAGGATCCGACGCAGCACCAGGACTACGCGGGGATGGCGCGCATCGCGGCGGCGCTGGACACGCCCGTCTGCTCGGGTGAGTACCACTACGGGCTGGTCCCGTTCCGACACATGGTGGAGGCGCAGTCGATCGACATCATGATGGTCGATCTGTTCCGGGTTGGCGGTTTCACCGAGTACGTGAAGGCGGCGCACCTGGCGGAGGCGTTCAACCTGCCGGTGGTGACGCACCTGGCGACGGAGCTGTTCGCGCACGCGGCGGCGGGCACAAACACGCTCCTGCTGGAGCACGTGCCCTGGGCGTTCCCTCTGTTCGAGGAAGTGCCGCAGGTGGAGGACGGGATGGTGGTGCTGGGTGACGAGCCCGGGCTGGGCCTGCGTTTCGACGAGGCGTACCTGCGAGCCAACGCGGTCGACGCGTAGGGAACGATGAGCGGGGAGGGGAGCAGCGGGGAGCGCGCCTGGCTGCTCTTCGATGGCGACTGCGGGTTCTGCACCAGGCTGGCGGCGCGGGTCGAGGAACGTGACCGCTGGCGGAAACTGCGAGTGGTCCCTTACCAGGAGGCGCCAAGCCCGCCGATGACGCCGGAGCTGCGGGAGGCGTGCGCGGAGGCGCTGCACGCCGTCACGCCCCGGGGACGGGTGCTGCGCGGCGGGGACGCGACGATCTTCACGCTGCACACACTGGGGTGGAGGAGTCTGGCGCGGCTGCTCTGGCTGCGGCCGCTGCGAGACCTGGTGGGGTTCGGATACGGGATCGTGGCGAGGAACCGGGCGCGGTTGTGAAGGTTAGGACCGCAAGGGGATACGTACCCGAACACATGTCCGTAGAATAGGCAGGGCCGCGCAGGCCAAGGGGTGTTGGGGGCGTGACGACGCCGATTCGCAAGCAGTACCTGGAGCTGAAGCGACGGCACCCCGGCGCGATCCTCTTCTTCCGGCTGGGCGACTTTTACGAGACGTTCGACGACGACGCGGAGCTCGTGGCGCGCGAGCTCGACATCGTGCTGACCTCGAAGCCGATGGGGAAAGGCATCCGCGTACCGCTGGCGGGGGTTCCGTACCACAGCATCGACGGGCACGTCGCAAAGCTGGTGAAGCGCGGGCATCGCGTGGCGATCTGCGAGCAGATGGCCGATCCGGCAAGCGTGAAGGGGATCGTGCCGCGCGAGGTGGTGCGCACGGTGACGGCAGGGACGGTCACGAGCGAGGCGGCGCTCTCGGCGGAGACGCCGAACGAGCTGGCGGCGCTGGTCGAGCGGGGCGGGGAGCGGGGTCTGGCGCTGGCCGACGTGACGACGGGCGAGGTGCGGGTGGCGGCGGGGGAAGGGGCAGCGGCGGAGCTCGCGCGGGCGGCACCGGCGGAGCTGCTGGTGGAGGAAGAGGGCGCGGGGCTGGGCGCGGCGGGCTGCGAGGTGGAGCGCCCGCGCCTGAGCGCGGCGGTTGCCTCGGCGCTGGTGGCGGAGCAGTACGGGGAGTCGGCGCCGGAGACGCTGGTGGGAAGCGAGGCGGCGGTGGCGGCGGTGGCGCAGGTGCTCGCCTACCTCGGCGAGGTGTATCCGGAGGCAGCCGGGGCGCTGGGGCGGGTGCGCACGCTCGCGAGCGAGGAAACGGTGTCGCTGGACGGGCGCACGCTCACGAACCTGGAGGCGCTCCCGGCGGGCGACGGGCGGCCATCGCTCTTCGATGTACTCAACCGGACGCGCTCGCCGATGGGGGCGCGGCTGCTGCGGCGCTGGCTGGCGCAGCCGCTGCGCGAGGCGGACTCGCTGGGAGCGCGGCACGACGCGGTCGCGTGGGCGCTGGAGCGCCCGATCGAGCGGGAGCGAGCGCAGACGATCCTGAAGGGAATCCCCGATGTCGCGCGCCTCTGCGGGCGGCTGGGGGCGCGGGCGGCGTCGCCGCGCGACCTGGCGGCGCTGCGGCACGGGCTGCGGGCCGCGCTCGACCTGGGAGCGCTGCTGGAGACATCGGAGCCGCCGGCGCTGCTGACGGAAGCGCAGGTGGCGCTGGCGGACGTGGTCGAGGCGCTGCTGGCGCTGGATGGGGCGCTCGCGGAAGATCCGCCACCGACGTTCGATGAGGGCGGCGTGATCGCCCCAGGGCACGACCCCGAAATCGACACGCTGCGGGGGCGGACGCGGTCGGCTCGGGAGGCGTTGCTGGCGCTGGAGGCGGAGGAGCGGGAGCGGACGGGCATTCGCTCGCTGAAGGTGGGGCAGAACAAGGTCTTCGGCTACTACCTGGAGGTTTCGGTCGCGAACGCGGAGCTTGTGCCGGAGCGCTTCCAGCGGCGGCAGACGCTCGTAGGGGCGGAGCGCTATGTGACGGAGGAGCTGAAGGAGCTGGAGAGCGGCATGACGACCTCGCGTGAGCGGCTGGCGGCGCGGGAGCGGCAGGCGTTCGAAGCGCTGGTCGAGCGGCTGGCGGGGCAGCTCGATGCGCTGCAGCGGGCGGGCGAGGGACTGGCGACCATCGACGTGGCGCTGGGGCTGGCGGAGACGGCGGCGGAACGGGGATACGTCCGCCCGGAGTTCGGGGAGGGGACACGGCTGAGCATCCGCGGGGGGCGGCACGCGGTGGTGGAGGCGGCGCTGGGGCCGGGGCGGTTCGTGCCAAACGACTGCCTGCTGGAGGGCGAGTCGCGCATCCTCCTGCTGACGGGTCCGAACATGAGCGGCAAGTCGACCTATCTGCGGCAGGTGGCGCTGATCGCGCTGATGGCGCAGGCTGGGAGCTTCGTGCCGGCGGAGGTGGCGGAGCTGCCACTGTTCGACCGGATCTTCACGCGCATCGGGGCGCACGACGACCTGGCGGCGGGGCACTCGACGTTCATGGTGGAGATGGTGGAAACGGCCCAGATCCTGCACCGGGCGACGGACCGGTCGCTCGTGATCCTGGACGAGGTGGGGCGGGGGACGAGCACGTTCGACGGGATGGCGATCGCGCGGGCGGTGCTCGAGTTTCTCGACGCGCGGCCGGAGGGACCGCCCCGGACACTCTTCGCGACGCACTACCACGAGCTCACGGCGGTGGCAGCCGAACTGGGAAGCGCGGACAACGCCCACGTGGCGGTTCACGACGAGGGCGGCGAGGTGGTGTTCGAGCACCGCATCGAGCCGGGTCCGAGCGACCGTTCCTACGGCATCCACGTCGCGCGGCTGGCGGGGCTGCCGGCGTCGGTGGTCGAGCGCGCGCGGACCCTGCTCGACGAGCTTGAGGGCGACCCCGTAGAGGTGGGAGAGGAGCCAGCGGCGACGGTTCCGACGGCGCCCATCGTGCAGGCGGCACTGTTCGGCGGGGTGAGCGGGATCGAGGCGGAACTGGCGGAGCTGGACCTGGAGTCGATGACGCCGCTGGAGGCGATGCGCGTGCTGGGAGAGATGCGCGAGCGAGCACGGGGGAACGAATGAGCGGGGAGCGGCGCATCCGTCAGCTTCCGCCCGAGGTAGCGGCACGCATCGCCGCGGGGGAGGTGATCGAACGGCCCGTCTCCGTGGTGCGGGAGCTGCTCGACAACGCCATCGACGCGGGGGCGAAGCGCATCCGCGTGACCATCGCGGAAGGCGGGTTGCGGTCGATCGAGGTGAACGACGACGGCCGGGGCATCCCACCGGACCAGATCGAGGTGGCGTTCGAGCGGCATGCGACGAGCAAGATCGCGGGGGCGGGGGATCTGCAGCGGGTCGAGACGCTCGGCTTCCGGGGGGAGGCGCTGGGAGCGGTCGCGGCGGCGGCGGAAGTCGACGTCGTGACACGGGCGGAGGGGGAGCCGGTGGGGGTGGCGGCCTTGCTCGTGGACCGCGAAGTCGTGCGTCGGAGCGCACGGGCGGCGCCGGTGGGGACAACCATCGCGGTGCGGGAGCTGTTCGCGAAGGTTCCCGCGCGGCGGAACTTCCTGGGGTCCGCATCGAGCGAGGGACGGCAAATCACAACGCTGGTCTCCCACTACGCGCTGGCCTACCCCGGCATCGCCTTCCGGCTGGAAGCGGGGCGGCGACCGTTCCAGACGAGCGGCGACGGCAACCTTCGGCACGCGGTGGCGGCGGTCTATGGGGCGGAGCAGGGGGACGCGATGCTCGACGTGGCGCACGAAGAGAACGGCATCGCCGTCGCGGGGCTCACGGGACCGCCTTCGCTGCACCGGGGGAACCGCACGGGCATCGCGCTCTTCGTGAACGGTCGCTGGGTGCAGAGCGCGGCGCTGCGGTTCGCGGTGAGCGACGCCTACCAGTCGGAGCTGCCGGGCGGGCGCTATCCGGTCGCGAGCATCGCCCTGCACGTGCAGGCGGAGGCGGTGGACGTAAACGTGCACCCCGCGAAGGCCGAAGTGCGCTTCCGCGACCAGCGAGGGGTGGCGCGGGTCCTGCGCCACGCGATTTTGAAAGCGCTGGAGGGAGCGGGGCCGGTGGGGTGGGCGCTGGGGGACGCGCCGGCATCGGAGGAGGCTCCAGCAGAGGCGCCGCGTCCGTCGCTCCGCGAGCGGCTACAGCCACCGGAGGCCGCGGAGACACAGAGGATTCTGGCCGGCGACCTTGGCCGGGCTGCGCCGGCGAGCGAGGGGGCGTGGTCGGGGACGCAACGGGAGACGTTGCCGCTTCTGCGAGTGGTGGGCCAGGTGGCAACGACGTACATCGTCGCGGAGGGGCCGGACGGGATGTACCTGATCGACCAGCACGCGGCGCACGAGCGGGTCGTGTTCGACCGGCTGAAGGCCCGTCAGGACGCCGAGGACGCGGTGCAGCCGCTGCTGCAGCCGGTACTGGTCGAGCTGGACCGGCTGGCGGCGGCGGTGTTCGAGGAGCACGGGTCGCACCTGGGGCGCCTGGGGCTGGCGCTGGAGCCGTTCGGGGATGCGGCCTGCCTCGTGCGGGCGGCCCCGGCAGGGTTCGGCGACGGCGACATCGCCGGGGGGCTGCGGGCGATGCTGGAAAAGCTGGGGGACGAGCGGCGCGTAGCAGACCCGTTCGACCGGGCGGCGGCCTCGGTGGCGTGCCACAGCAGCGTGCGGGCGGGGATGGCGCTCTCGCTGGAGGAGATGCGGCAGCTGATCGAGGACCTCGGGGCGACCACCTCGCCGCGAACGTGTCCCCACGGGCGGCCTACGCTCGTCCACGTGCGGCAGGAAGCGCTCGCACGGCAGTTCGGCCGGTGACGGTGTTTGACCGGTCTCGCAGAGGGGCCCCACCATGACGCGCATGAGCGGGATGCGGATTCTCCCCGCGATCGCGAGCGTCGGGTTCGTGCTGGCCGTGCCGATCCTGCTCTTCACGACGAACATCCGCTTCCTGGCGAGCGACACAGGGTACCTGGAGGGGGGTCTGCGGCGTCACGACGCCGCGGAGAACACGGGGATCGCGCTGAACGAGCTCGACTACGCCGTGGGTGCGATCGTGCGGTATTTCGAGGACGACGCGGACACGCTGCGCATCCTCGTGTTCACGGGCGGGCAGGAGACGGCGCTCTTCAGCGAGGACGAGACCCTGCACATGGAGGACGTGAAGGGCCTCATGCGCACGATCTTCCGGGCAAACGAGGTGGCGCTTGGTTTCGTGCTGGCCTACGTGGCGGCGACCGTGCTGTGGGCAGGGGAGCGGTCGGGACGGACCCTGGCGAAAGAGACGCTGGCGGCTGTGGGCGCGGGGGCGCTGGTGGGAGTGGCGGTGGGGATCGTGGCGCTGGTGGGATTCGACGGGGCGTGGAACCAGCTCCACGAGATTCTCTTCACGAACGACCTGTGGCTGCTGGACCCGCGAACAGACCGGCTCATCCAGATGTTCCCGGAGACGTTCTGGGCAGAGGCGACGTTCATCGTGGTGGGGATGGCGCTGGCGGAGGCGGTCGTGCTGGTCGGGGCCGCAGGCGGGTACCTCTGGTTCACGCGTCCGCCACGCGCGGAGCAGGACGAGCCGGAAGAAGAAGCGACGGACGACGACGAAGCAGCCGAGGATGAGGGCGAAGAGGAAGAGGTCGCCGATTCAGACGACGACGGTGAGGAGGCGGTCGCGGAAGTCAGCGAGACGGTAGAGGACGAGCGAGCGGAAGAGAGTCCAGAGGACGAGGAGCCCACGGACGAGACACAGCTCGAAGAGGTGGACGAATCACCGGCGGATGAGGAGGAGCCTGAGGCTCAGGAGGCGCAGCCGCAGCCACCACCACCGCAGGCGCAGCCACCGGACGAGCCGAACTCCGGTTCCATCTGAGCGACGGCGGAGTCACCGGCGACAACGGCAATGGCGAAGTTCGAGATGGTGCGCTCGGCGGGGTCGCCGCATTCGCACGTTGCCGCGGCAGTGGCCTCCGACATTGGGCGGCGAAGCTCGAATGTCTCTCGGCAGGTGGGGCAGTAGTACTCGTAGATCGCCATGTGGGGAGTATAGCGGGCGTCGACGGTCAGGCGGCGCTGGAGGGGCGGCGCCCGGACTGCTCGTCGCGGTTCTCGGCAATGACGGGGGCGGGAACGGGGTCGGGCTCGGCGGGGAGGTGGGGAGGGAGGCCGGTCTCCATCTCGCGCTCGATTGCGCGGGTGATGAGGTTGCCAGGCTGCACCCATCCGCCGCGGCGGGGGCGGGGAAGAGAGGGGCGGCGGAGGGACCAGCGAGGCATGGCCGGGAGACGCTAGGGCATCACCACGCGGGGTTCAAGATCAGATGCCTGATCACTCTGTCAGGTGGCGGACTGGCGCTCGCGTTGCTCGGCGCGGGCGAGGAAGGCGAGGACGTAGTCGTTGAAGACCTCGGGCTGTTCGAAGTAGGTCGAGTGGCCGGCGCCGGCCATCTCGAGGAGGTCCGCGCCGGGGACGAGCGAGTGGGCCTCGCGGATGAGCTCGGGGGAGGTGATGCGGTCGTGTTCGCCGACGACGAAGGTGATGGGGAGGCCGGAATCGATGAGCATCTGGTGGGTGCTGCCGCGGTAGTTGGCGGGTGGGGGGCCGAGGACGTTGGCCTCGCGGGGCGGGTTGAGGCGCCGGATCTGGTGGTAGAGGAGCGCGCGGTCGGGGTGGGCGTCGGGGAAGTGGGGGGCGAGGGCATGGGCGCGGAGGCCGCCGTCGCCCCGCTCAACGCGAAGAGCGGCCTGCAGCTCGCGGACGCGGTCGTTGGTGGCGCCGGCGTTGGTGCCACAGAGCACCAGCGAGCGGGCGCGCTCGGGGGCGAGGCGCAGAAGGCCGGCGACGGCGCGTCCGCCCATGGACTGGGCGATCACGTGGGCACGGTCGACATCGAGGTGCTCGAGGAGGCCGGCAAGGTCGCGTCCGAAGGCGCCACGGTCGTGCTCGCCGAGGGCGAGGGAGCGACCCCAGCCACGGGCATCGTAGACGGTGCAGCGGTAGCGCTCACCGAAGACGGGAAGCTGCTGCCACCAGGAGAGGGCGTTGCCGCCCGCGCCGTGGACGAAGACGACGTGGTTGCCGTCGGGGTTTCCGTGCTGCTCGTAGTAGATGCGGGAGCCGTCGAGGTCGGCGAAGGGCATCGGGGCAGTGTACGCGGGAGATCGACAGCTAGACGAAGCGGTCGCGGACGGTGACAGCGTTGGGGGCGACCTCCGCGCAGGCGCCGCAGCGAATGCAGAGCTCGTCGACGATCTCGAAGCGTGAGCCCGCGTCGACGATGGCCTCGGTGGGGCAGATGGCGGCGGCCTCGGCGAGGGCGGGGTCGCCGGGAGAGGTGATCTCGTAGGTGATCATGCCGGGGAGGGAGCGGGTGGGGTCGCGCTTCTCGCGGATGAGGGTCTCGAACTCGTCGCGGAAGTAGCGGAGGGCGAGCTTGACGGTCGTCATGGCGAAGGAGCCATGGAGGCAGTTCGACCAGGTCATGGTCTGGATGAGGTCCTCGAACTTGTCGAGGTCGCTGTCCCGGCCGCCACCGTTGCCGATGCGCCGGAGGATCTCGACGGCGCGCTGGGTGCCCTGGAAGCAGGTGGTGCAGCGGCCGCAGGACTCGTCCTCGGCGAAGCCGAGGAAGTAGGTGCAGAGGTCGACGACGCTTGTGGTCTCGTCGAAGAAGACGATGCCGCCTGAGCCGAGGAAGAGGCCGCGGTCGCGGAAGGGGGCGAGGGTGAGGGGGAGGTCGGCCTCCTCGGCGGAGAGGACGCCGGAGAGAGGGCCGCCGGGCTGGTAGCCCTTGAGGGGCGCGCCGCCGGGCGTGCCGCCGCCGTATTTCTCGAGCAGGTCGCGAACGCTGAGGCCGAAGGGGATCTCGACGCAGCCGGGTTGGTTCACGGCGCCGGAGATGGTGAACATCTTGGTGCCCTTGGCCTCGTCGTCGCTGACGCCGGACCACCACTCGGCGCCGTGGCGCAGGACGAGGGGGGCGTTGGCGTAGGTCTCGACGTTGTTGACGTTGGTGGGGAGATTCCAGAGGCCGGCCTGGGCGGGGAAGGGCGGGCGGATGCGGGGCATGCCGCGGTAGCCGTCGATGGAGTTGATGAGGCCCGTCTCCTCGCCACAGACGTAGGAGCCGGCTCCGACGAAGACGACCAGGTCGAAGGCCTTGCCGCTTCCAAGTACATCCTCGCCGAGGAGGCCGCGCTCGCGGGCCTGCTCGACGGCGACGTTCATGCGCTCGATGGCGAGGGGGTACTCGTGGCGAATGTAGATATAGCCCTCGATGGAGTTCGTCGCCATGGCGGCGATGAGCATGCCCTCGATGATGAGGTGGGGGTCGCCCTCCATGAGGATGCGGTTGACCCAGGCGCCGGGGTCGCCCTCGTCGGCGTTGCAGACGAGGTAGCGCGGTTCGGCCGTGGCGTTGCGGAGGAAGTCCCACTTGCGGCCGGCGGGGAAGCCGGCGCCGCCGCGCCCACCGAGGCCGCTCTCGAGCATGAGCTCGATGATGGCTTCGGGCTCCATGTCGAGGGATTCGACGAAGCCCTCGTAGCCGCCGTTCGCGAGGTAGTGGTCGATGTTCTCGGGGTCGATCTGGCCGCAGTTGGCCATGAGACGGCGAATCTGGCCGCGCATGAAGGGGTGGTCCTCAAGGGCGCCGATTGCGTCGCTGGGGGCGCCTTCGACAACGCCGAGGGCGAGCTCGGGGAACTCGCCAGCCTCGACGAGGGTCGCCTGCACGAACTCCTCGACGCGGTCGGGCGTGACGGAGTGGTAGAGGACGGTGCGCGTTCCGGCGGCGGAGCGCACGGAGACGGTCGGTTCGAGCCAGCAGAAGCCCCACGAGCCGGTCGTCTGGATATCGACATTGAGGCCCTTCGCGGCTACCGCTTCCTGGAGGGCGGCGAGCGTCTCGGCGCCGCCACGGGCGAGCGAGGAGGTATCGAGGCAGACGTTGACCTGCTCGCGTCCGCTGGCGCGAGAAGCTTCCCAGCCCTCACGAGCCTCGGCGGCGATTGCGGTGAAGCGGTCGTTCATGCGTCTCCCTTCACGTCGCGGGCGATGGCGACGGCCCCGGCGACGGTGAGGTCTCCAACGACCTCGCCATCGACCCATACCTGGGGCGCCTCGCTGCAGGTGCCGTTGCACTGGCCGAGGCGCAGTCCGTAGGCGCCGTCCTCGCTCTGGCTATCGAGCGGGAGGCCGAGGGTGTGCTGGAGGGCTTCGCGGATGCGGTCGCCGCCGCGGAGGCGGCAGGCGGGGCCGCTGCACCAGGCGATCTCGCGCTCCGGCGGGGGCTCGGTGCGGAAGTCGGCGTAAAAGGAAACGGCGCCGTAGACGAGGGCGGGCGTCGTGCGCATCTGGCGAGCGAGCACCTCGATCGCGGCGGGCGAGACGTAGCCGTATCGCTCCTGGATCTCGATGAGGGCGGGGAGGAGATGGCCGCGTTCGAACTCGTATTCGGCGACGAGTTCTCGCAGCTCACGAGTGGTCGGCTCAGCCGCCATATGGAGAGATCCCGTTTGTGAAATGCGGCACTACTATATGCGGGCCCCTCGCGCGCCAGCAACCGCGCGGGCGTCGGCATCCATGAGTTCCGCGGCCTGTTCGCCCAGCCGGAGGCTGTAGTTCTGGCCGCGGTCCTCGGGGTAGACCTGGGTCGTGTTGGAAAGGTAGAGACCCCCGATGCCCGTCTCCATGGAGGGGATTGAGGCGGAGTAGTTGGTGGTGATGACGGGCTGGCCGCCGGGGTCGCGGAAAAACCACTTCTCGCGGACCCAGGAGCGGTCGAACGCGGGGTTGATGCGGCGGATGCTGTCCTCGTAGGCGGTGAGGGCCTCCTCGGCGTCCATCTGGAGGACGGGGTGGTCGGGAGCGACGTAGTTGGAGAGGTAGACGAGGTGATTGCCGCCGTAGCGCTCCGGACCGACGAGGTTGGTGTGCTCGACGCAGGCGACGAAGGGGAGGTCGTCGGCGATGGAGAGCCAGTAGACGTCGCTGAGGGGGCGGTCGAGGGCGAGGACGAGGCAGGAGGCCCACTGGTAGCGGACGCGGTCGAGAATCTCGACGTAGGAGGCGGGGAGGTCGGGGGCGATGCGCTTGGTGATGATGTTGGGGGTGGTCATGAGGACCTGGTCGAACTCGTGGAAGGCGCCGTCAGCACGGATGCCGGTGACGGCGCCGAGCTCGGTCACGACCGACTCGACAGGGGTGCTGAGGTGAATCTGGCCGCCGGCCTGGCGGATGTGGTCGGCGAGGGCGAAATAGTAGGAGCGGAAGGAGCCGCGAGGGTAGCCGAGGGTCTCCTTGGCGCCGAGCCGTCCCTCGCGGGAGCCGAAGCGAAGGCGGATCTTCCAGTGGAGCCAGGCCATGCCGATCTCGTCGGCGTGCTCGGCGAACTTGCCCCGGAGAAGGGGACCCCAGAAGGCGTCGAAGGCCTGCTTGCCGACGGCACGCTCCATCCAGGCGCGGGCGGTCACGTCCTCGTACACGCGCCAGTCGGCCTGGCGCTTCAGCCAGAGGCTGGCGAGGCCGAGGCGGATGCGGCTGGGGAGGCTGACCGCATCGAATCGGAGGAGGTCGAGGGGAGTCACGAAGGGATAGACGCGGCCCTTCACGAAGTGCCCGTTATGGGGCTCGATCCACTCGAGGCGGTCGCCCAGCCCGAGGTCGTTGAAGTAGCGAACGACGGTCGTGTCGTTGGTGAAGATGTGGTGGTAGAAGCACTCGATCGGCTCGTCCCCGACCTCGAAGGTGACGACCTGGCCGCCCGGCTCATCGCGCCCTTCGAAGATGGTGACCTCGTGGCCGAGCTCCTGGAGGCGGCGGGCTGCGGCGAGGCCCGCGACGCCAGCGCCGACGATGCCGGCCCTCACGGGGCCACCGCGCTGCGCTCTTCGACGGGCACCCTCGTGAGGCGTCCGAGGCGGGCGATGGGAATGCCGAAAGTCCAGAGCAGGATCAGGCCGACGACGGTGGCGGGAGCGACGACGACGGCGTGGGCGACGATGGCGTAGGCGGCGGCGAGGCCGCCGGCGAGTCCGGCGTTGACCAGCACGAGCTTGGCGGCCCACTCGAAGGGGCCGGCCCCGCCGAAGAAGGTGGGGATGATGATGGCGAGGTTGGCGGCGGCGAGGAGGAGGACGTAGTGGGCGAAGCCGAGATCAATGTTGAAGGCGAGTCCGACGATGGCGTAGGCGCCTGCCTCGACGGTCCAGCCGAGGAGGCTGAAGAAGGCGACAAGGAGGAAGCTGCGCCAGTCGTGGACCGAACGGAGGGCGCCGATGACCGAGTTGACATGGGGGCGCAGGCGCTCGGCAAGCCGCCGGGGGAGGCGTGCGAGGAGGAACTCGGCGAGGCGGTAGGCGCGCTCCTCGCGCAGAGTCATCCAGTAGAAGACGACGAGGGCGACGGAGAAGAGCGCGGAAGCGGCGATGGCGATGGCCTGCAGGCGGCTGTCGCCGAGGCCGGTAACAGCTCCGGCGGTGAGGAGCATGAGGACGAGCACGCAGCCATCGAAGAGGCGCTCAACGGCGATGGCGCCGAGCGTGCCCATGGTGGACACACGCTCACGTTCACCGAGCACATAGGCGCGGATGAGCTCGCCTGCGCGGGCGGGGAGGAGGTTATTCGCCATGTAGCCGATGATCGAGTACGAGAAGAGGCGCCGCGCGCTGATGGAAACGACGGGGCGCATGAGCACGGACCAGCGATAACAGCGGAGCCAGAAAGAGGCGAAGAGCACGACGACGGCGGGGGCGAGGTACCAGTAGGTGGCGCCCTCGAAGGCATCGGCGATCTCGCCGAGGTCCGTGGCGAGCACGAAGAGCACGATGAGCAACGTGCCAATCGCCACGGCAACCCAGAAGCGGATTGAGCGGAACACGGCTGATCAGCGCTCCCCGGCCTCGGCGCTGTCGAAGAGGCGCACTCTCCCGGCCCCGCCTTCCACGATCCAGAGCTTACCACCGGGGGTCTCCACGATTCCGTACGGGGAACGGAGGGATTCGTCCTCGGGATCGATGACGGTGACGAGGACGCCGGTGTCGGCGTAGATGCGCACCCGGCCGAGCGACGGCAGGGAGAGGGCGATACGGCCATCGCGGAGCACACGCAGGTAGGGCTTATCGAGGTGGTCGGCGCCTCCCCAGCCGGACACGGGGAATTCGCGCAGGTGGGCGCCGGACGGATCGAGGACCTGGACGCGCGCGTTCCACATGTCGGCGATGACGATCTCGCCGCTGGGGGCGATATCGATGCCAACGGGTTCGCTGAACTCCGCCGAGCCGCTGCCCCGGCCCAGCGTGGCGGGGTCGAAGGGAGCGCCAATCTCGCGGACGTACTCGCCCATCGAGGTGTAGACGACGATGCGGTTATGGCCCGTATCGGTGACCCAGAGGTTGCCATCGGAGTCGATAGCAAGGTCACGAGGCCCGTAGAGGTGGTACGGGCCGGGAGGGGTTCCATCGAACAGCGGACGCTCGCCAAAGGAGAGCGTGAGCCGGCGGAGCTCGGCATCGAAGGCGAGGATGCGCCACCCGAAGGTGTCAGCCACATAGACGCTGCCGTCGTCTGAGACGGCGAGTCCCCAGGGCTGGCTCCCGGCGCCATCATCGGTGGGAAGCTCGATGGCGGCGAGGAAGTTGCCTTCAGCGTCGAAGCGCTGCAGGCGACGGGCCGTGCTGTCGATGACGTAGAGGCTGCCGTCGCGACCAGCCTCGATGTCAACGGGAGCCGAGAACTGGCCGGGGCGGACGCCGAGTCCGCCGAACATGGGGCGGCCGGCGTCATCGACGCCGGGAGGGGCCGGTTCTAGGGTCTGGGTCGTAAGCCGGCCGGTTTCCCGGTCGAAGTCGAGGGGGAAGTAGGCAATCCCGGCAACCCGCCCGGGTTCCTGCCGTGGATCGTGGTCGCGCCAGTAGAGGAAGGCATCCTTCGCCCAGCTTCCCTTGAAGATGCCGCTGCCAATCTGGCGCCAGGCCTCGCCCTCGAAGGGCCCGGCCGTAAGGGCGCTCTTGTAGTTCTCGGGGAACCACCAGCGGTGCGGGTAGCGGGTGGGCGGGGCGAAGCTCGTGACGCCGCGGGAGACGAGGTCCTGGGAGACGATCGCAGCGTTGGTGGCGTTGACGAGTACGACGTCGAACTCTCCCTGCGGGGGGCCCGACTCCATGTCGCTGAAGACGACCTTGTCGTAGTCGCGCAGGTACCAGACCCAGGGCCAGGCGAAGGACGTGCGCGAATCGATAGCGATTCGCAGATCGGCGCCCTTCCCCGTGACCTCGGCAAGGGCGTCGATCTCATCGGCCATGCGGGTGATCTCGGGAGAGCTCTGCGTGTAGATGAGCATGTCCTTGGGGACATCGCCACGCTCAAAGGTGACCTCGATCATGGTGCGAACGGAGAAGAAGGCCAGCGAGGCGACGACGATGAGGGCGACGAGCATGGGCAGTGTGCGCCACCCGAGTCTCGAGACGACAAAGCCGGTCGTGACGATGGTGATCAGGAGCGCGACGGCGCCCCAGGTGACGCGCACGGCGAGCGGGGGTCCCCAGTCGAGGACGAAGGCGACCAGAGTGAGCGCGGCAGTCGCGAGGGCGAACGCGATCGTGAGCAGCGCGCGGGCATCGAGGGGAGGGGAACGCCAGTGTTCCCAGGCGCGCTGGATGGTCCAGGCGGCGAGGAGGGCGGCGGGGACGGCGAGATGCGTGTTGAGCCACGGCATCTTCTCGCCGGCGAAGGAAAGGGCGGCAAAGAGGATAAGGAACCAGAGCACGAGGAATCGGGCGAAGGAGGAGCCTCTCAGGAGGGCCCAGGCCCCGCCTGCGAGCGCCAGCAGGAGGGGGAGGAACTCGTAGGCGGGCATGACCATCAGGTAGTAGAACCAGGGCTGCATCCCGCGGCGGTAGTCGTGCTGGGCCTGCCAGTGATCGATGGAGCCCCAGAGACCGGTGCAGAACCCGTCGAGGTTCGTCCAGAGGCTGGTGACGAGGGTCAGGTAGATGAAGACGGCGACCCCCGCGGCGATCAACCAGGTGCGCGGGCGCCAGAGGAGACCAGCCACGGTTGCGATCGCGCAGACGACGGCGAAGCCGGTCACCAGCGCGGCGGCGTCACGCGTTGAAGCGGCGGCGCAGATCTCGGGAAAGTCCAGCGGGCCCGACGAGAAGGCCTCAAGGAGGGGCTTGGCGAAGGGGACGAGGAAGGGAAGCGTGAGCGTACCGGTCAGGACGACGAGATCCCCGGCCCGAGGGAGCCGTCGCCATGCGCCGGCCTCGCGCAGGAGGGGCCAGAGGGCGGCGATGATCCAGGCGAAGGGGTAGAGCGCGGCGGCCCGGAAGAAGCGCGCCCAGGTTGCCCCGGCGCCTGACTCCTCCGTGGGCTGCCGCACAAGGTCGAGTGCCAACTGTCCGTTCAGGTAGAGGAGGAGGAAGGCGACGAAGAGGAAGGCCGCCTCTTTGGTAGCGAAGGCGAGGGAGAGGGCGACGGCGAAGGTGATGAGCCAGCGCGTTCGGCCGTCGTGGAGGTACTTCCACATGGCCGCCACGAGGACGAGCAAGAGGAAGGCCAGGAAAATGTCCATCCTCAGGAAGCGGCTGTAGTAGACGAGTGTGGGGGAGAAGGCGAGGAAGGTGACCGCCGCGAACACTCCCCCGGAGCCGAGCCAGCGCCGGAACGCAAAGGGGGCAGCGACGACGGCCATGCCGAAGAGGGCGGGGGAGATGCGGGCGGTGTAGTCGGTGGCGGTGAAGACGATGAAGGTGAAGCCCTGCGCCAGGTAGAGCAGGGGGCCGTGGAAGACAGGGCTGTGGGTGTAGGAGCCCTGGGCGAAGTCCCAGGCCCACTTGGCGTGGATGCTCTCGTCGTGGTGGAGGGCGCGGGCGCCAAGATCCCAGAAGCGCAGGGCGAAGGCGGCCGCGAAGACGAGGACGTAGGCAACCAGCACCCAATCCACCTCGATGCGGCGGGCCAGCAGGCGGTCGAAGGCATTCCCTTCGGTGGCTGGGCCGGGGCCGGAGGTCATGGCGCCCTCACGTAGACGGCCACAATCTCCAGCCGCTGATCGAGACTGTTCCGCTCCGCGAACCAGTGGGCGAACCCAAGAAAGCCATCCGGGCCGTCGATCTCGCGTTCAAACACCCAGCGACCGTCAAGGGCCACGAAGCCCTCCGGCGGGGGAGCACCGGCGGGCCAGATCACGACACCGGCACCGGCGGGCAGGTTGCTCGCAAGCAGGAGCGTGCCTGAATCGCGGAAGGGCCAGGTAAGCGCTTCGCGGTAGCGTTCGTGGACAACGATGGAACCCCCGGAGGTGTTCGCCGAGAGGGCAACATCGCGGATGGCGCGCGCGGACGATGGACTTGTCGGCCCGGGGAGAGGCTCACCGGCGGCGCTCAGGGCAATGCCACTCGAGCCCGCCAGCAGCAGAACGCCTCCGATCGCGACGGGAGCCAGGAGCGTGAGCGGCAGTGACTCGCGATAGGTCGCAAGAGTGGCGAGGGCCGTGACGGCGCCGATACCGGCCACGACGAGAAGCGCGCGTTCATAAGCGCCGCCGGCGTGTCCCTGTCGGGCCCAGTCGCTGAGGACGAAGCAGGCGATAGCCGCGAGGGCAAGGGCGAGGAGCAGAAGCCAGCTCTCCCGGCGCCAGGTGATCGCCATCAGCCGGCCGGCCAGGCGGGCAAGGGCAGGGCCCAGGAGCAGGCAGGAGGCGAAGGTGGCGGCGGCGAGAGGGAAGGGTGAGTGCGTGGGCAGGGCCACAAGGAACCAGACCACGGCGATACCAGCCACACCGAGCGAGAGAGTCTCCATTGGAGTGGGGGACCGGCCCTCGTCGCGGAGCCGGACGGCCAGCCAGACGACAGCGGCCGCGCCGCCGACGAGGAGGGGCAGCCCGTAGAGGGCGGCGAGCTCGGCGACGGAGAGGGTCGACCAGGGCTCGTCGAAGCCGGCGGCAATGAGCGAGAAGGCGGCGATGCGGAGGCCGTCGGCATCGACGCCGAACTGGAGACTCGTCAGGAGCACGCCCAGGGCCGTTCCGGCGGCTCCCCAGAGGAGAGCCCCGCGGGTGGGGCGGTGGCGGTGCAGGGCAGCGCTCACCGTCGCCGCAAGGACGACGGTGAGGCACAGCGGTCCCGCGGTGGCTACGAGGAAGGCGATGAGGAACCATCCCCAGGGTGGTGGCCGGCCGGCGACGAGGGCGACGACAAGCCAGAGGGCGATGGCCGCATCCCAGGCGGCGGCTGTGGCGGTCACCCCGAGGACGATGCCGGCAGGGTCGAGGGCGAGTAGCAGGAGGGCGAGGAGGGCGCCGCCTTCTCCGAGCCGCCGCCGGAGCATGAAGAGCGCCAGGGGGATCGTGAGGGCGCCGGCAAGGGCGATTGCTCGCGCGGGCTGCTCGGACTCGGTCCAGCCCAGGGTGAGGGCGGTCACCGCCTGGTAGAGGGTCGGACCGTAGCGGTCGTCCTCGACGCCGATGCGCGCCTGCCAGGCGCCGGAGAGATGCGCGAGTTCGGCGCCGCCGACGGGGGCTCTCCAGACCAGCCCGACGCGCAGCAGAATGAAGAGCGCCACGACGAGCACCCAGGCGATGGCCGCGACGGAGACGGTGGGGAGGCGGGAAGGAGCGGGCGGGGAGGTCATCGCGTCGGCACCTCCTCGAGCGTGGGCGCGCGGTAGACCCTCACCTCACCCTCCGCGAAGACCGTATCGAGAAACGTCTCGAACGCGGGGATGAGGCTGCCCCGGTAGCGCTCCCGCTCTTCGCGCCCGACGACGACGTAGGTGGCCCCAAGCTCCTCGAGGGCGCGGACCACCTCCTCCGGGCCCGTGGCGGTGTAGACGGAATCGACGAGATCGCGGCGGTGGTCCACCTCGGGGGCGACCTCCTTCCCGCGCCAGGTGCGCTCGTGGCCGGGCCAGCCTACGGGCACCTGGAGACCGGTGCGGAAGCCCACGCGGCCAAACGACCCATAGCCGCCAGGGTCCTCAAGGAGGGCCTGACCCTCGTCGCCCGTTCTCCAGACCCGCCCGGACGCCTCCACAACGACGGCGTCGGGCTCGACGTTCTCGGCAAGCCACTCGATGAGGGCGTACTCGTCGGGGTAGTAGAAGTCGACGAAGTGGAGGCCGTCGAGACTAACGGCCTCGCGGAAGCCATCGGTGCGGTTGGGCATCATCGTCACGGCAAAGACGAGCGACCCGGCGAGCAGCAGTGTGGCGGGGGCAGCAAGGAACAACCGGGGCCGGGGAGCAACGAAACGGAGAGCGGCGACGAACACGACCGGGGAGGCGATGGAGAGGACGATCCAGGCCTGATAGGAGAGCTTGAAGACCGTGTTATGTCGCGGGACGAAGAAGAGCGCATCGCGGATGAACAGCAGCTCCGTCCCATACAAGAGGAGGAGGCCGAGGGTGGCGAGACCGGCGACGGGCGCGGCCGAGTGGCGTCGTTCGGCAAGCCTGATGGTGGCGAAGGCAAGCAGCCAGAGGACGGCGGCGTAGAAGGCCAGGGTGAGCCATCCACCCGCCCCGCGACTGGAGAAGGCGTCGCCGAGCCCGGCCTCCTCGGCGAAGATGCCGGCGGCACGGCCGGCGCCGGCGAGGATGATCCAGAGAAGGAACGGCAGTGCAGGAAGGAGGAACGCCAGGGCCAGATGCCCGAGGCGGATGGAGAGACCCGGGCGGGGCAGGGCCCAGGCGACCACGGGAAGGCTGAGGACGACAATCGTGCCCCAGAAGAGGAGGACATGCCGGATGCGGGTACCGGAGTCGCTGTAGGCGTAGAGGCCGCCGACGGAGCCACTGCTGAGATCGACGATCCAGGGAGAGTAGGCAGCGAGGGCGAGGAGAGCGGGGACGGCAAGGTACGAGATGGCACCCGTCATCGCGGGGGCGGGCGCGCCGGCTCGAAGGTTCCTGGCCAGCACAGCGGCGAAGAGAACCGTCGAGAACGTGATGACGTCCCAGGTGTTGACGAATGCGAGACTGCCGAAGACGAGCGTCACCACGAGGAGCCACAGGGGACGGCGCCGGTGCTCGCGCCAGGAGAGGAGCCCGCGTCCCCGCCAGAGAGCGGCGCTGAGGGCGAGTGCGAGGATGATCCCGGGGATGGCCATCACATGGGGGTGCAGGTCGCCAAGGAGGAAGCTGAAGAAGGGCACCTCCGTGATGACGTCGGTGTAGCCCGGCTGGGGGCCCCAGTAGGACATGCGGGACATGCGCCACCAGGCCCAGTGGTCAGTGGGGAACCAGCGTTCTGTTGAGTCGAGGGGTTGCCCGATACAGGAGTCGCCGGCGCCGACGCCGCAGCGAACGAGGCCCTCCACGCCGAAAGCGGTGTAGACGCCCTCAGAGGAGGCGCCGTGCGCGGAGGCGAGCTCGAAGATGCTCGCGAGGGGGCCGGCGAAGAGCAGGAGAAGCACGCCGCCTGCCGCGGCCATGGGAATCCAACGCCGGGCGCGGGCGCCGAGGAGCCAGCGCGCAAGCGCGGCGCAGATTGAGGCGGCGGCAACGCCGGCGCTGGCGAAAACGGCAGCCAGGGAGAGGTTGTAGCCGGTCGCCGGCCAGACGTCGGCGGCGCCCGTCAACACGGCGGCCTGGAGGTAGCCGCCGTAGTAGTAGCTCGCGTTCTCGCCGGCAAACCAGGGATCGTGCGGGGGGTAGTCGGGGGAGACCAGCATGGCGTTGAGATAGAGGAAGTCCATCGGCTGCTCGGTGTGCGCGATATCGGGCGAGTGCGCGCGAACGAAGGCGTAGCCGAAGAAGAGCACCGAGAAGAGCACCGCGGCGACGGTGAGGCCACGGAGGGAGCGGCAAAGGGTCGCGAGGAAGCGGCGGTCGCGGACGGCGAGCACGACCATGGCGACGGCGAAGAGGGCGATCGCGAGGATGAAGCCGCCCCGCCCCGCAGGGAGGGCGCCCACGACCCGGAGGAGGAAGTAGCCGGTGGAGATGAGGGTGAGCCCCAGGGTGAAGGAAAGGCCCGCGCCGGCATCGGGAAAGCGGGCGAAGAGGCGGAAGGCGAGGGGCAGGGCCAACGCCGCGATGACGAGCGCGACACCCCAGAAAGCCAGGGCCTCAGTCATGGGGGAGCCTCACGCAAGGAGGGCGTCGACGAAGGTTTCGGCATCGAAGGGGGCGAGATCGCCCAGACCCTCACCGGTGCCGATGAGCCGCACGGGAACGCCGAGGTCGCTGGCGATGGCGAAGACAATTCCACCACGGGCGGTGCCGTCGAGCTTGGCGAGAACGAGGCCGGTCACGCCGACGGCCTCGGTGAAGGCGCGGGCCTGGAGGAGGCCGTTCTGGCCGGTGGTGGCATCGAGGACGAGGAGGGTTTCGTGGGGGGCGTCGGGATGGCGGCGCTGGATGACGCGGGTGACCTTCTTCAGCTCCTCCATCAGGTTCGACTTGGTATGCAGCCGGCCCGCGGTATCGATGATGGCGACGGCCGCGCCATCGGCTTCGGCGGCGGAGAGGGTGTCGAAGACGACGGCGCCGGGATCGCCGCCGGGCTGATGGGCGACGACGCGCACGTCGAGGCGTTCGCCCCACGTGCGGAGCTGGTCGATGGCGGCGGCGCGGAACGTATCGGCGGCAGCGAGGATGGGGGTGTAGCCGCCGGCGTTGAGGGCGGATGCGAGCTTGGCGATGGAGGTGGTCTTCCCGGCGCCGTTGACGCCGACGACGAGGATGACGAGCAGGTCCGGGAAGGGAGCGTCCCAGCGAGGCGGGTCGCCGGCGGGGGCTTCAAGGATGGCGATGAGCTCCGCGCGGAGAATGTCACGGACCTGGGCGGACGTGGTGGCGCGGGTCTCACGGACCTGCTCGCGAACGTTCTCGAGGATGCGCTCGGTGGTCGCGATGCCGGTGTCGGCGGTGATCAGAATCTCCTCAAGCTCCTCCCAGAGGTCGTCGTCGAAGTCGGGACGGTCGAAGAGGCGGCCGATCTGCCCGAGGAGGCCAGAGCGGCTGCGCGCGAGGGCGCGTCCTGACTGGGCCTCGATCTCCTCGACCTGCTCCGGGGTGAAGGCAGAATCTTCCGGGGACGGGGAGCCGTCGGGGTCCTGTTGTCTTCGCCAGAACCGCATCGCCCCTCCACGAACGCCAGCCCGGCGCCGCCCCGGATTCTCCCCCAAGGCCCCAGACCGGTGCTAGCGGCTCCCGGCCTCCACGGCCGCTCGCGGCCCGGCGGGAGCCTCCTCAGGGGCCTCGCCATCCGAGGTCTCCACTTCCTGAGCCTCGCTCGGCGGGACGCCCCCGGGGAGATCTGAGAGGCGAAGGGAGAGCGTGCTGGAAACGCCGCCGGGGCCCATCGAGACGCCGTAGATGGCGTCAGTGGACTCAATCGTGCGGCGGTTGTGGGTCACGATGAGGAACTGGGTGCGGTCGGCAAGACGGGCGAGCTCGGCGACGAAGCGGCCGACGTTCGCCTCGTCGAGGGCCGCATCGACCTCATCGAGGACGCAGAAGGGAGCGGGGTTCACGGAGAGGAGGGAGAACAGAAGGGCGACGGCCGTGAGCGAGCGCTCGCCGCCGGAGAGGAGGCTGAGGGTGCTGAGGCGCTTGCCGGGGGGCTGGGCTTCGATCTCGATGCCGGAATCGATGATGTCGTCGGGGTCGAGCAGCTTGAGGCGAGCAGCGCCTCCGCCGAAGAAGGCCGTGAAGTAGTTGCCGAAGGCGGAGTCGACCTCGGCGAAGGTGGCGCGGAAGCGGGTCCGTATCTCGCCATTGAGCTCGGCGATGGCGCTCTGGAGCTGGGCCTCGGCGTCGGTGAGGTCCTGGACCTGCTCGGTGAGGAAGGCGTGGCGCTCCTCGCTCTCGCGAAAGTCGTCGGGCGCCTCCTGGTTGATGGGCCCCAACTTGCGGATGGCGGCCCGCACCTCCTCGATCTCGCGCTCGGTGGCGTCGAGGTCGGGAGCGTCGTCGCCCGAGGCGGGGGCGTCGAGCCCACCGCCGGGAGTCAGGCCCTCGCGAGCCATCTCGGTGCGCAGCGTTTCGAGCCGCTCGCGAGCGCGGTCGAGGGCAGCTTCGAGATCCAGATGGCGGCGGCGCGACTCAAGGAGAGCGGTCTGCGCTTCGCCGTATTCGGCCTGCACGGCGCGCTCGTGCGTCTCGAGGCGTAGCAGCTCGTCGCGGTCGGGGGCGCTGTCGTCGGTGGAGTTCTCCTGATCGATCTTGAGCTGCTCGAGCTCCTCGGTCTGACGCTCGATCGCCTCGGCGAAGTTGCCGGCCTCAAGCTCGAGGTTCTGGGCGCGGAGGATGCGCTGCGCGATCTGGGACGAGAGGCGCTCGATGGCGCGCTTCTGCTGCTCGCGGGCAAGCGCGTGGGCCCTGGCCTCGCCCTCGGCGGAGGCGAGCCGGGCGCTGGCCCCGGAGACCTCCTCGACCGCTTCCTCGGCACGGGTCGGGGCGGCTTCGAGGTCGGGGGCGAGGGACTCGAGCTCGGCGCCCAGCTCCTCGCGGCGAGCGGTGAGTTGGGCGAGGAGGGCGCGCGCGTCCTGGGCGGCCTGCTCATCGACGAAACTGCCGGCGAGCTCGCGTCGGCGGGCAAGGACGTGGGTCATCTCGCGCCGGATGCGGTGGAGGCGATCCCGCTCCCGCTCGCGGGCCCGCAGGGCGTCATCGAGGGCGGTACGGCTCTCCTCGTGGGCGTGGTCGCTCTCCTCGACGAGGCGGGAGAGGCGTTCGACGGTCTCGCGGGCGCTCTCGACCTGGTCGCGGTTGGCTTTGACGACTTCCTCAAGGTCGGCGATCTGGCCGGGGAGCTCGTCGATTTCGCGCTGGCGAGTGAAGCTGAAAGGGCTCTCGGAGTCGGAAGCGAGGCCGCCGGTGATGACGCCCGAGGGGTCGAGGAAGACGCCGTCGAGGGTGACGACGGCGCCGAGGCCGCGGGTAAGCATGCGCCTGGCGACGCGCATGTCCTCGACGACGATGATGCGGCCGAGGAGGGTATCGACGAGGTCGCGGAAGCGCGCCTCGCAACGGACGAGTCGGGAGGCGACGCCGACGACGCCGCGCTCCTTCTGGAGGTTCAGCGGGTAGACCTTGCGCAGGCCATCGAGGGGGAGGAACTGAGCGCGTCCGCGCGCGCCCTCGCGCAGAAGATCGATGGCCTGAAGCGCCTCGGCTTCGTGCTCGACGATGATGGCGTGGAGGTGGTTTTCGAGGGCGGCGTTGATTGCCGCCTCAAGGCCGGCGGGAACGCGGAGGTGTCGGGAGAAGAGGCCAACGACGCCGGTCACTTCGGGCGCTTCGCCAAGACTGCCCGGCTTCACGTTCTCGATGAGCACCTGGCCCATGATGAGGGCGTTGCGCGTGCCGGTGGCGATGCCCTCGCTCTCGGCCTGGACTCGCTTGAGCACTTCGAGGCGCCCCTGGAGATGGTCCAGCTGGCGAAGGGGTCCCTTCCCGGCCTCTTCGAGCTCACGCAACTCGTTCTGGACGCGGGCGAGGCGCTCGCGGGCGCCCGCGGCGGCCTGGCGAGCCTCCAGGAGGCTCGACTCGGCCGCGGCGGCGCGCTCGCTCAGCTCCGCGCGGCGGCGGCGGTAGGCGACGAAGTCGAGGAGCAGCTGCCTGCGACGCTCGTTGATAGTCTCCGCCTCGGGGCCCTCGGCAGGGCCGCGAACGGCACGCTCCGCGGCGGCGCCTTGCTCCCGAATGCGCTCTTCGAGGGCGGCGAGCTGGCCGCGGAGCTCCTCGGCCCGGCGGTGGAGCGCCGAGTCCTCCCGCTGGGCAGCGGTGAGGGCCTCGCGGGCGCGCTCAAGGGTGACCCGGAGGGCTTCGATCTCGTCGGTCAGCTCCATCGCACGCCGTCCGCTCTCAAGGTCGGCGGCGGCGAGGGTGGCCTTCTCGCCTTCGAGCGCTTCGACCTCGGTGCGAATCTCGCCGTGGCGGGTGGTGGTCATGCTGTGGCGTTCGCGGTCGAGGATGAGGGCGTGCTCAAGGGAGCGGGTGCGGCCTTCGAGGTCGTTGCGGGCGCCATCGCGGCGGGCGACTGCCTCGCGGCGCCTCCCGATCTCCTCGCCGAGGGCCTGGAGCTGCTCTTCGAGCGTGGTGACGCGCGACTCGGCGTTCTCGTCCTCAGCGCCGCGCTGGTCGAGCTCGGCCTGGGCGCGGGCGATGGCGGTGCGGGTCTCGCTCCAGCGGGAGGAATAGAGCTGGCGGAGGAGCGTTGCGAGGCGGGCGGAGAGATCGCGATGCTCGCTGGCGCGGTTAGCCTGGCGGCGGAGGAGGCGGAGGCGGGGTTCCAGCTCGTCGATGATGATCTGGACCTTCGCCATGTTCTCGCGCGTGCTCTCAAGGCGGTTGTGGGCGTCGGCGATCTTCGTGCGGAAGGGCTTGACGTCGGCGGCCTCATCGATCAGCGAGCGGCGCTCCTGGGGGGAGAGGCTGAGCACCTCGTCGACCATGCCCTGGCCCATGATGGCGTAGCTGTTCTGGCCGACGTTGGCCTTCTGGAGGAGGTCGTTGAGGTCGCGCAGGCGGATGCGGGAGCCGTTCAGGAGGTACTCGGTGTCGCCGTCGCGATAGGCGCGGCGACCGATCTGGATCTCGCTGTAGTCGAGGGGGAGCCAGCCGTCACTGTTGTCGAGGGTGAGGGTGACCTCGGCCATGCCGAGGGGAGGGCGGTCGCCGGCGCCGGAAAAGATGACGTCTTCCTGCTTGCGGGCGCGGAGGAGACGCAACCCCTGCTCGCCGAGGACCCAGCGAACGGCATCGGCGACGTTGCTCTTGCCCGAGCCGTTGGGGCCGATGATGGCGGTGACGCCGGAGCCGAACTCGAAGGTGGTCTCCGGGGCGAAGCTCTTGAATCCCTGAAGCGTGAGGCGCTTGACGTACACGGGTCAGGCTCCCACGGGGACGCTGGTGGCGGTTTCGACGGAGAGGGCGGCGTGGGCCTGGCGGGCCGCCTCGTGCTGGGCGGCGCGCTTGCTCGACCCGCTTCCACGACCAAGCATCTCACCGGAAACGCGAACCTCCACCACGAATCGACGCCCCTCCTCCTCGGCCTGCTCCGCGACAGTGACATAGTCCGGGGGCTGGTGCCAGCGCGCCTGCACGAGGTGCTGGAGCGCGGACTTGGGATCGAGGGAAGGACCGCCGTCTCGCATGGAGTCGATCTCGGGTTTGAGCAGGCGGAGAGCGAGGGCGCGAGCGACCGTGAGCCCGTGGGCGCGGTAGACCGCTCCGACAACCGCCTCGAAGGCGCCGGCGAGGTTGCGCTCGCGGTCACGACCGCCGGCGGCCTCCTCGCCACGACCGAGGATCAGGTAGCCGCCGAGGTCGAGGCGGCGGGCGGCCTTGGCGAGGGTGCTGCCGCGAACGATCTCCGCGCGCATACGGGTGAGTTCGCCCTCAGCGGCCTCGGGATAGGCGCGGAACAGCTCGTTCGCGACGACCATGCCGAGGATGGAATCGCCGAGGAATTCGAGACGCTCGTTGGGCGTCGCCTGGGAAGAACTCTCGTTGGGGTAGGAGGCGTGCGTGAGGGCCTCGCAGAGGAGATCATCGGGGAGGGGCTTGATGCCAAGCCTCTCCGCCAGGTCGCCACTGCGCGGGGGCGACTGGACCACGGTGGCCGTGCTCTCCAAGATGCCCCCACCATCTCAATTGTTAGGGTTCCTTGATCATATCGGCGGGCGTTTGAAAGTGTCAAGAAATTGTCTATTCTCAGGGTCCATCCATGACTGAGACTGCTTCATCCGATTCGTGCTCGATCTGCACCGAGCCCGTCGAGCCCCACACCGAGTCGTACTGCAACGCGTGCGGACGGCTGTTCCACCTGAATCAGCGGGAGGATCTGCCGGGCCGTGATTGCGGCACGGTCTCGCTGAGCGAGACGCACCTGGCGCTGGTGTTCGCGTGCAACGCCTGCCTGGAGGCGGCGGAACCGGTCGCGCCGACCCTGGAGGCGGTGCTGGACCTCTCGGAGGCAGCGCTGGCGACCGGGCTGAGCGAGGGCGAGCTGGAGGCGGAGGCGGCCGCGGGGCAGATCTCGCACCGGCGCACGGCGGGCGGGTCGCTGTTGTTCGATCGAGAGGCGGTCGAGGCCCTCCTGCGGACAAGGGGAACGGCATGAGTCCTTCACGACGGCGTCGACGGCGTATCCGGGGTCCCGTGGAGGGCGGGAGCGAGGCGGCCACGAAGCAGCAGGCGCCGCCGCCACCCCTGCCCGAGTGGAAGTGGCGCACGATGCCGGTGTTCATCGCGCTCTCGGCGGGTCTGTTCGTGGGGCTCTACCTGGGGATGGTGGCAACGGGGACAGGGATCGCGGCGACGGTCATCTTCCTGATCGTGGCGGGCATGCTGGGCATCTCCGTTTCCCGCTACGTGATGCGATTGCTCATGCAGCGCGGGATCATCAAACCCCAGGCGAGGCGCCGCTGACCTTGGGACGCTCCCGGCTGTGGCATGATGCCGCGACCCACGCAGGGGGAAGGCGATGAGCTACTCCGGACTGGTGCTGCACGGCGAACACGTGCGCGATCACGTTGAGCAGGCGCAGGAGGGCGAGCGCCACGGCTTCAGTGGCGGCTGGGTGACCGAGGTGAACGCGCCGGACGCGATCACGGTGCTGGCAGCGACGGCGGCGAGCACGGACCGGTTCGGACTGGGCACGGGCATCCTGCCTATCGGCCTGCGCGACCCGTACCTGGCGGCGATGTCGTTCTGGTCGCTGCAGGACCTGAGCGGGGGGCGGGTCTCGGCAGGTTTCGGCGTGAGCACGCCAGTGATCGTGTCGAACTGGCACGGGCTGCCCTGGGACAAGCCAGTAGCGCGGATGCGCGAATACGTCGACGTGTTCCGGCGGCTGACCTCCGGGGAGCGGTTGCGGCACGAGGGGCTGTACGAGACGCGAGCCCCGGCGATGGACCCAGCGGAGCCGGCGATCCCGGTGTACATCGGGGCGCTGGGCGAGAAGATGCTGGAGCTGGCGGGGGAGATCGCGGACGGGGTCATCCTGAACTACCCGACGGCGACCGTGATCGAGCGGTCGGTCAGGGCGATCGAGCGGGGCATCGCGAAGGCGGGGCGGAAGCGGGAGGAGGTGCGCATCGTGGCGTTCCTGCGGACGGTGATCGACGAGTCGTACGAGCGGGCTTCGGAGCCGATCAGGAACGAACTGCTGGCCTACCTGATGGCCCCCGTCTACCGGAAGATTTTCATCGAGGACGGATTCGAGGAGGACTGCGAGGTCTTCGAGCGGCGCTGGATGGCGCGAGAGCGGACGGAGGCGATCGAGGGCATCTCTGAGGGGTTCGTGCGGGCGCACGCGGTGGTGGGGCAGAGCGCGGAGGAGTGCCGCGAGCTGGCGGCGGAGCTGGTGGGGGCGGGGCTCGACGAGGCGTTCCTGTACCCGATCGCGGCGGGAGGGGTGGCGAGCAAGCAGGAGGCGATGCTGGAAACGATCAGGGCGCTCGCCCCGCGCTAGGCGGGCGGGGGCGTGCCGGTGCAGGCGCGCCAGGCGGATTCGAGGAGGGCGCGAGCGTAGGGCGCTCCCGGACAGTGCGCGACGACGGCGCGTCCCTCGAAGGCGCCGTAGTGGCGGGTGAAGATGTCGCCCGCGCCTTCAGTGCGGACGAGGGCGTCCCGCCAGGCGTCGCGCTCGGCCTCGGCGGGCTCGTAGGGGTCGCCGGCGAGGGGCTCGCTCCAGAGGACAGCGTGCATGAGCACCGCGACGGACTCGATGCCGGCCGTGACGAGCTCGGCGTCCTCCTCGGTCAGGCCCCGACCGGCCGCGCGCTCCCGGACGAGGTCGCAAGCGGCGGCGCGCCAGCCCTCGACGCGGGGCTCCCGGGGGAAGCGGCGGGCACGGTCGGCGGTGGCGGCTGCGAGGGGATCGGGGTCGGCGAGCAGTCCGAGGCGCTCGACTGTCTCGCCGACACGGGCGATGAAGCCGGGCGGGAACTTCGAGACGAGCATGCTGTCTTCGTCTTCGCGGGCGAGGCGGCGGGGGTCGGCGATGCCGTGCTCGCTTGCGAGCCAGCGGCGGAGACGGTCCTCAGTCGTCACGGGGATGCGAGGGCGGAACGCACGCCGGCGCGGCGCATCGCCTCGAGGGCGCGGGCGCCGTCGCCGGGTTGGAGGTCGACGGCGCGGACGGCATCGATGAGGACGAAGGCGGCGAAGCCCCGACCGACGGCGTCGAGGGCGGTGTCCCGGACGCAGAAGTCGGTGGCAAGGCCGGCGATGGCAACAGTAGTTACGCCGCGGTCGCGCAGGAGGGAGTCGAGGAGCGTATCGGAGGGGTCGCCGCTGGCGGGGTCACGAACGGTGAAGCCGGAGTAGCCGTCCTCGCCACCCGTTCCCTTGCGAACGACCTCGCCGGCAACGCGCAGGTCAGGGTGGAACTCGGCGCCCCAGGTGTCCTGCACACAGTGGACCGGCCAGATTCCGCCGTCCTTGGCGAAGTGGGGCGTATCGGGGGGGTGCCAGTCCTGGGTGTAGGCGACACAGGCCCCGGCCGCCCCGGCCTCGGCGATGGCTTCATTGACGGTTGGGATGATCGCGTCGCCACCGGAGACGGACAGGCCGCCCTGGGGGTCGGCGAAGTCGTTCTGGACGTCGACGACGACGAGAGCGGTGCGTTCGTCCCAGCGGACCATGGCCGGGTCACCTTGGGGAGGCGGGGGGCACGCGTCAAGTACGCGGCGGTGCGGGGGCGCTGGTAGGCTCGCGCGGGTGAGCGACACCTGGCAACCGGAGCAGTACGCGCGTTTCCGCGCCGAGCGCGAGCAGCCGTTCCACGACCTGCTGGCGCTGGTGGAACCGGTCCCGGGGGGGCGAGTCGTGGACCTGGGATGCGGGACGGGGGTGCTGACGCGAGTGCTGCACGAGCACACGCAGGCAGCGGAGACGGTTGGGGTCGACCGATCGGAGCAGATGCTGGCGCAGAGCGCACAGCACACAGGGGGAGGGGTGCGTTTCGAGCAGGGCGCGATCGAGGCGTTCACAGAGAAGGACCTGGACGTGGTGTTCTCGAACGCGGCGCTGCAGTGGGTCGACGGGCACGAGGCGCTATTCCCGCGACTGGCGGCCACGCTCCGGGAGGGTGGGCAACTGGCGGTGCAGATGCCGATGAATCACGACCACCCGTCGCACACGGTGGCGCACGAGGTCGCGCGGGAGCCCCGGCACGCGAAGGCGCTTGGCGGGTACGTTCGCGGGTATCCGCTGCGGGAGGTCGAGTGGTACACGGAGCTGCTCGCGCGGATGGGGTTCGAGGAGCAGCACGTGCGGTTGCAGGCCTACCTGCACCGGCTGGCGGGTCCGGAGGAGGTGGTGGAGTGGGTGAAGGGCTCGCTGCTGACGGACTACCGCAACCGGCTCTCGCCGGAGGACTACGAGGCCTACCTGGCGGACTTCCGCGAGCGGCTGCTTGCGGAGCTTCCGGACGAGCGTCCCCACCTGTACCCCTTCAAGCGGCTGCTGCTGTGGGGGCGGAAGGGCGCGACGGGTAGCGGGAGCGCGTAAGCTCGCGGCGATGGCGGCGTTCGAGGCGACGGAGCGGGAGTACGGGGGTCTGCGGGAGGTCCGCTTCCGGCTGGGGGAGGCGCCGGGGCTGCTGTGGCTGCCCGACGGGGAGGAGGGGCCGCTGCCCCTGGTGCTGATCCAGCACCCGGGCATGGGCAGCAAGGACGACGCGCTCGTCGCTGGACCGGCGCGGGCGTGGGCAACGACGCATCGCTGGGCGTGCCTGGGGCTGGACGCGCCGGGTCACGGGGAGCGGGCGGTACCCGACCCGTTCGCGGCGATGCGCGACCCAGAGCAGGCAGCGGCGATGGCGGCGCAGTTCGCTGGGGAGGTGGCGGGGGCCGTCGATGCGCTGGCGGAGCGCTATCCGATCGACGTCGGGCGGCTGGGGTACTACGGCTACTCGCTGGGGGCGATGCTGGGGGTGCCGGCGGTGGCGGGAAACGGGCGCTTCCGGGCGGCGGTGTTCGCGGCGGCGGGAACGGGGTCGCTGAGCGGGCCGGCGGAGGGGGAGGGGAGCCACCTGGCAGGGCTGGGGGACGTGGCGGTGCGGGTCATCGCGAAGCAGCGGGACGAGGTGGTGTCACCCGACGCGACGATGGAGCTGTACGCAGGGCTTCCCGGGGAACGGGACCTCGTGACGCTGCCCGGCGGCCACTTCGCCGTCGGGGACGATGTGGTGGGGGCGGCGGAGGAGTGGCTGACGGCGAAGCTGTAGCGGTTGCTAGCGCTGCAACTGGCCCAGCTTGAAGTTGTCCCAGGTGACGACGCGGTCGGGCTCAAGCACGACCCAGCGGCGGGTGCGTCCGGCGGCGGTGCCGGCGTGGCGTCCGTCCGGCTGGCCGTACTTCTCGCCCATCTGGAGGCGTACCTCCTCGAGGTGCGGGTCAGCGTTCTCGGCGTCCGGGTCTTCGAGGACGGTGGCACGGCCCTGGAGCATGATGCCCTGGAGTTCGGGGTAGCGTTCGTTCTTGTCGACGAGGACGGTGGCGACGGGGTTGCGCCGCAGGTTGGCGACCTTCTGGCCGCGGCACATGGTGTAGACCTTACCTCCGGCCCAGCCGAACCAGAGCGGGGTGAGGTTGATGCGGTCGCCGGGTCCGACGGTGGCGATACGCATGTTCCAGCTGGTGGTCATGATCTCGTCGATCTCGTCGGGGGTGAGGGCGAGCTCTTTGGGAATGGGCACGGGCGTCCTCCGGTGAAAGTACGGGCAATGATAGGATGCGGGCGGCGCGGGCGGGCGTGGTTCAATGGCAGAATGCGACCTTCCCAAGGTTGAGACGAGGGTTCGATTCCCTTCGCCCGCTCCATAGATGAGGAGAGCCCCCCGCTGTCGCGGGGCTGAGTGGTGAGGAGAGCGCGCGGCGCTGCCGCGCTGAGTGGAGCGCCGCCTGCGGGCGGCTGAGTGGGGCCTGAGGGGTGGCTAGTCCAGGGTGTCGAGGTAGGCGGCGATGGCTTCGGCGGCGACGCGGCCGTCGGCGAGGGCGGTGACGACGAGGTCGGCGCCGTTGACGTTGTCGCCGCCGGCGAAGACGCCGCGGCGGGAGGTGCGTCCGCCTTCGTCGATCTCGATGAGGGCGCCCCAGCTCGTGCTGAGCCCGCTGGTGGTTTCGGGGACGACGGGGTCGGCGCCGTAGCCGATAGCGATGGGGATGGTGTCGGCCTCGATGACGAACTCGCTGCCTTCGATGGGGACGGGGCGGCGGCGGCCTGAGTCGTCGGGCTCGCCGAGCCGCATGCGGATGCACTCGACGCCGGTGGCCTTGCCGTTCTCGTCGCCGAGGATGCGGAGGGGGGCGGTCAGCATCTCGAACTGGACGCCTTCTTCGCGGGCGTTGATGCGCTCTTCGCCCCGGCCAAGCATCTCGGCCTCGGTGCGGCGGTAGACGCAGGTGACCGTCTCGGCGCCCATGCGGACGGCGGTGCGGACACAGTCCATGGAGGTGTCGCCGCCGCCGATAACAGCGACCTTCGTGGGCTGGGGCAGGGGCTCCTGCAGATGCTCGGGGAGTTGGTGAGGGAGGAGGTTGCCGCGCACGAGGTAGTCGGTGGCGCGATGGACGCCTTCGAGGTCCTCGCCCTCGATGCCGAGCTCGTTTCCGACGCCCGCGCCCGTTCCGAGGAAGACCGCGTCGTACTCGCCGTCCAGCATCTCGTCGACGGTGATGTCCTTGCCGACGTAGGTGTTGCAGCGGAACTCGATGCCGAGCGCCTCGAGGTGGGCGATGTAGTCGTCGACGATCTGCTTGCGCATCTTGAAGTTGGGGATGCCGTAGACGAGGACGCCCCCCGGTTCGGGCCAGTACTCGAAGACGGTGGAGGCGTGGCCCATCTCGGCGAGCAGCTCGGCGACGGCGAGGCCGGCGGGGCCGGCGCCGATGACGGCGACCTTGCGTCCGCTGGGCGGGGGCGGGTAGGGGGAGCGGGGGTAGCCGCCGACTTCGCGGCGCTGGTAATCGGTGACGAAGGCCTCGAGCTTGCCGATGGTGACGGGGGGCTCGGCGCGGCCGTCGGCACGAATGGCGAAGCCGACGACGCAGGCGCCCTCGCAGAGGCTCTCCTGGGGGCAGAGGCGACCGCACATCTCGGGGAGGTTGCTCGTCTCGCGGAACTTGTCCGCCGCGCCGATGATGTCGCCCTCCTCGACGAGAGCGAAGGCGCCGGGGATATCGTTACTGACGGGGCAGGCTTCCTGGCAGGGAGCCGAGGGGCACTGGATGCAGCGCTCCGCCTCGATCTTGGCGGAGTTCAGGTCGAACCCGAGGTAGGTCTCGTCCCAGTTGCGAACGCGTTCCTCAGCGTCCTGCTTGGGGACCTTCTGAACGCCGATATCGAGCTTGCGGTGAACGAGGTGGGTCTCTGGCATCTTGGATCACAAAGCCGCCCGATGGCGGCAACGCGATCTTACCGCGTTACGGTCAACGTGGGGAGTACAAGCACACCAGCGCGGCCGACGGGCTCAGGTCAGCTCGTAGCGCGGGGGCTCGATCCACTCATCCGTGGGGGGGTTCTCCTGGGCCCGCGCCTCGGCGCGACGGGCGGCCGCCTCGAGTCTCCGGGCGCGCTTGATGATGCGATCACGCTCGCGCCTGCGGGCCTCCTCGCGGGTGCGCTTGCGAGCAGTCGGACGGCGGGGCCTGCCGAGGGAGGCGAGGATGCGGCCCTCGGCCTCGAGCTGGGCGAGGTGGGTGCGGACGTTGCTATCGGCGGCGCGGCGCAGGCGCGTGTCGATGTCGTCGTAGATGGCGAGCATGATCTCCCAGCTCGTCTTCGGGCCGCCCTCCTTGAGGGCGTCGAGGATCTGGGCCTCGCGGCCGTTGCGGTGGTCGATGTAGGACTGGAGACGCTCTCGGGGGTCGTGGACGAGGGGACCGTGGCCGGGGCAGATGACCTTGAGGTTCGGGAGCTCGACGAGGCGCTGGAGCGTGGTGCGGTAGGCGGCAAGGTCGCCGATGGTGGTGGTGGTCGAGCCGAGCATGGTGTCGCCGGTGAAGAGGACGCCTTCATCCTCGAGGTAGTAGCAGATGGAGTCGACAGAATGGCCGGGGGAGGTGATGACGCGGAGGTTGACGCCGCCATCGAGCTCGACGAGCTGGCCATCGACGAGCTTGCGGACGCCCTTCGCGGGGAGGCGGCCCTTGAGGAGGGGGCGGCCATTCTCGGGGATGGCGATCTCGGCATCGAAGATCTCGCGGGTCCACTTGAGGTTGCCGGAGTGGTCGGCGTGGTGGTGGGTGACGGCAGCGACGGCGATCTCGGCCTTCTCGGTGGCGGCGAGGTAGCCGCGGAGCATCCAGCGGTAGCGGTCGAGGGCCTCGCCGGAGTCGATCGTGAGGACCTGGTCGCGCCCGACGAGGTAGATGTTGGTCGACACGGGGCGCATGGGGCTCTCGTCGGGGACCTGGACGGCGCGGACGCTGGGGGAGACCTGCATGGGTTGCCTCGGCGGAGATGGTGGCGGGCGAGCGTGGGGGTTGCAAGGAGGCGTGGCGCCCCCGGCAGGAGTCGAACCTGCGGCCAGACGTTTAGAAGACGCCTGCTCTGTCCGCTGAGCTACGGGGGCCCAGCGCCATTGTAGGAGAGGGGATGGGGCTGGGCGTGGGACGCGCGCGGGCGGGGACCGTGATAGGCTGCAGTACTACGTTGCGGCCGGTGAGCCGCAAGAGCGTGGCCGTTGAGCGAGTCTCCGCGCGCTCACTGAACCATTTCTCTGGAGATTTCGACCTTGAGCATCAACGTGGCCATCATCGGCGTGGGTAACTGCGCCTCCTCACTCGTGCAGGGGCTCGAGTTCTACCGGCACATTGAGGAAGGGGACGAGGTTCCCGGCATCATGCACCCCGTCGTGGGGGGCTATCACATCAACGACATCAACGTAGCGGTGGCGATCGACATCGACGCCGACAAGGTCGGCAAGGACCTGTCCGAGGCGGTGTTCGCCGGACAGAACAACACCTACAAGTTCTCCGAGGTGCCGCACGCAGGCGTGAAGGTCGAGCGCGGGATGACGCACGATGGCCTGGGCCAGTACCTGGGCGACGTGATCGAGAAGGCGCCCGGGGGCACCGCCGACATCGTGAAGCTCCTGCGCGACAACGACGTCGACGTCGTCATCAACTACCTGCCCGTCGGATCGGAAGAGGCGACGAAGTGGTACGTGGAGCAGACGCTGGCGGCGGGCTGCGCGTTCATCAACTGCATTCCCGTGTTCATCGCGCGGGACGAGAACGGCTACTGGCCACGCCGCTTCGAGGAAGCGGGGCTGCCGATCGTGGGGGACGACATCAAGAGCCAGGTCGGGGCGACGATTGTGCACCGGACTCTGGCGCGGCTGTTCGCCGACCGGGGTGTGCACCTGGACCGGACGTACCAGCTCAACTTCGGCGGGAACACGGACTTCATGAACATGCTCGAGCGGTCGCGGCTGGAGTCGAAGAAGATTTCGAAGACCTCGGCGGTGACGAGCCAGATCGACTACGAGATGCAGGCCGATGACGTGCATGTGGGGCCGAGCGACTACGTGCCGTGGCTGGACGACCGCAAGTGGTGCCACATCCGCATGGAGGGCACGACCTTCGGAAACGTGCCCCTGAACGTCGAGCTCAAGCTCGAGGTGTGGGACAGCCCGAACAGCGCGGGCGTGGTGATCGACGCGGTCCGCTGCGCGAAGCTGGGCCTGGACCGGGGGCTGAAGGGGCCGTTGCTGGCGCCGAGCGCGTACTTCATGAAGTCGCCGCCGGTGCAGTATCACGACGACGAGGCGCGTGACATGGTCGAGTCGTTCATCGCGGAGGCGTAGCCGTCGAGGCCGGGGGAGCGGGAACGTTCGCTTACGCCGGGTGGCGAGCACTACTGGCAGTCACGCGTGTGGTCCCGCTGCCCCTCCTCTGTGCGATAGCGGGGCTGGTCGGGAGCGCCATGTACTACTGCTGGCCCCAGGGGCGGCAGACGATGCTGCGGAACTACGCACACGTGCTGCCCGAGGCGACCGCGCGAGAGCGCCAGCGGGTCGCTCGGCAGTCACTGGCCAACTACCTGCGGTACATGGTCGAGTTCGCGGCGAGCGCGAACCTCTCGCCGGAGCAGCGGCTGGCGGTGGGGGTGGAGACGCCAGGCTTCGACGGAGTCGACCGTGGGATGGAACGGGGCCGGGGCGTGGTGGTGGCGCCCATGCACTTCGGGAACTGGGACCTGGCGGCGACGAACGCCGCAGCGCGGGGCTACAAGCTGACGGTGGTGGGGGAGACTTTCGGCAACCCGCGGCTGGACGACCTGGTCGTCGGCGGACGCGAGGCACTGGGCGTACGGCTGGTGAAGATGGAGAAGGTAGGCCCGTCGCTGGTGCGGTCGCTCAGACGGAACGAGATGGTGGCGACGCTCATCGACCGGCCTCTGCACGAGGGGGGCGTGCGCGTCCAGTTCTTCGGGGAGGAGGTCGAGGTGCCGGCGGGCCCGGCGCGGCTCGCGATCCACACCGGGGCGGCGATCGGGGCGGTGGCGTTTCCCCGGCGGGGTCCGGGCCGTATCGACGTGCTCGCGAACTTCGACCTTGGCTTCGAGCCGACCGGAGAGACCACGCAGGACGTGCAGGCCCTGACGCAGGCGATCATGACCGCCCACGAAGCATTCGTGCGCCAGTACCCCGAGCAGTGGTATATGTTCCGCGAGTTTTGGGAAGCACATACCTCGGACGAACCTTCGAAGGGACCCTGACGCTGACGGCTCTCAAGGTGGGCGCGCCGCTGGCCGGACGTTTCCCGCGGCTGGGGTATGCGTTGGCGCGAGCTGCCGGGTGGGTCTTGTGGACGCTACGGGCCAACGCGAGGGCGCGGATCGAGGAGACGCTGCTGCCGGCCTGTGACGGGGATCGGGCACGGGCCAGAGAAGCAGCCCGCCGGGCGTTCCGGAACGCGGCGAACTACCACGTCGACCTGGCCACGCTGGCCTACCGGGACCACGCCAGCTATGAGCGGGAGCATCTGCAGGTCGTCGGCGAGGAGCACGTCCCGGCGTTGTTCGAGCCCGGCCCCGTGCTCGTCGTGAGCGCACACACGGGGAACCCGGAACTGGCGCTGGTGGCGGTCGCGCAGCGGGGTCGGCGCTGGGTGGAGATGGTGGAAGCGCTGCAGCCCCCCGCGCTGGGGCGGGAGATGGCGCGGCTACGGGAGCTTGCCGGCGGGCGCGTGGTGGAAGTCGACGTGGGCGGCACGCGGGAGGCCCTGCGAGAGCTGCGGGCGGGCGGGATGGTGACGCTGCTGGCGGACCGCGACCTGGCGGGTGGGGGCATCTGCACGACGCTCCTGGGGAGGCGGGTTCGGCTCCCGCGCGGACCCTGGGAGCTGGCGCGCCGATCGGGGGCGACGGTGATACCGCTGTTCCTCTCGCGGCGGGGTACCCGCGATCAGACGGCATGGATCGAGGAGCCGTTCACGGTACCGTCGGAGGGAGACCGGGAGGAGGTTACTCGCGCGGCGGCGCAGCGCTGGGCAGACCTGTTCGGCGCCCATTTGCGGCGCGATCCGTCACAGTGGACAGTGCTGGAGGCGTACTGGGAGGTGCATGCCTGTGGGTAAGGCGGACCTGCACATCCATACCCGCATCTCGGACGGGATGGCCTCGGTCGAGACGGTGCTGGAGCGGGCCGAGCACGCCACCGACCTGGACGTGATCGCGATCACCGACCACGAGGACGCACGGGGCGGGCTCGAGGCACGGGAGCTTGCAGCGAAGCGGGGGCTGAAGGTGGAGGTGGTGCCGGGCGCTGAAATCACGACACGGCACGGTCACCTGCTGGCGCTCTTCATCGAGGAGACGCCGCCAATCTTCCGATCGGTGGAAGCGACCATCGAGGCGATCCACGCGCAGGGCGGGATCGCGATCGCAGCGCACCCGATGAGCTGGCTGACGCGCTCGCTGAGCCGGCGCACGATCGACCGGGTGGTGGAGCGGGCGGAGGAGGGGATCACGTTCGACGCGATCGAAGCGAACCTGAGCCCGGCGGGTCGGGTCACGGCACGGCAGACGGAGGAGCGAAACGCCTCGCTCTGGAAGCTGCCGGTGTGCGGGGGAAGCGACTGCCATCACCTGCCGCAGCTGGGCACGGGCTGGACGGAGTTCGAGGGGAGCACGGCAGAGGAACTGTATGCGGCGCTGACCTCGGGGGCGGTGCGGGAGGGGCACTCGCGTCCGCCGTCGTTGCGGGAAATCGGGCTGGGACAGTCGCTGCTGGGGCTGGCGTGGGGGTTCTCGGCGACGCCCCGTAAGATGTTGCGTCGAGGAACCTGGGTGAGCGGACGATGAGGATCGCGCTCGTATCGCCGTACGACTGGTCCGTGCCGAGCGGGGTCAACCGCCACATCGGCCAGCTGGGCGCGCAGTTCCGCGAGTGGGGACACGAGATCACGATCCTCGCGCCGGCGTCGGACCCGGAGGGAGCGGAGCGGGACTGCATCGTGATGGGGCGGCCGCGGGCCGTGCCGGCAAGCGGTTCGATGGCGCGCATCAGCTTCACGTGGAAGGGGCGGGCGATCGAGAGCCTGCTGGGTGAGGGGGCGTTCGAGATCGTTCACCTGCACGAGCCGCTGATGCCGCTCTTGCCATACCAGGTGCTGCGCCACTCGCAGGCGGTGAACGTGGGGACGTTCCATGCGGCGAAGGAGGGCGGCAACCGTCTGTACGGGTACTCGCGGCCGCTGATCCGGCGCTGGTTCCGGCAACTGGAAGGGAAGATTGCGGTCTCGCCGGCGGCGGCGAGGCTGGTGGGGCGGTACTTTCCCGGGTACTTCAACCTGATCCCAAACGGGATCGACTTCCGGCACTTCGCGGCGGAGCACGAGCCGCTGCCGGAGTTCGACGACGACTGCTTCAACCTGCTGTTCGTCGGCCGGCCGGAAAAGCGCAAGGGGTTGAAGTACGCCCTGCGGGCGTTCCGGCGCATCCGTGAGGCGGAGCCCCGGAGCCGGCTGATCGTGGTAGGGGCGGGCAGCTTCCGGCGGTACGAGCGGATCGTGGGGCCGGACGAGAATGTGGTGTTCCGTTCGAATGTGCCCTACGGCGAGCTGCCGCGGTACCACCACAGCGCGCACGCCTTCTGCTCGCCCGCAACGGGCAACGAGAGCCAGGGGATCGCGCTGCTGGAGGCGATGGCGGCCCGGCTTCCCGTGGTCGCCAGCAACATCGAGGGATTCGCGGGGGTAATCACGAACGAGGTCGACGGGCTGCTGGCGCCGCCCAAGGACGACGCGGCGATCGCCGAAGCGGTGTTGCGCCTGCGATACGACCGCGACCTGCGAGAAGCGCTGGCGGAGCAGGGCCAGGCGCAGGCATCGCACTACAGCTGGGAGAACGTGGCGCGGCGGGTGATGGCGTACTACGAGCGGCTGCTCTACGAGCGGGGACAGGTGGCGGAGGCGCAGGCGACCCAGCAGGAGCTGACGCGCGCGTGAGCCAGCGAAAGCGGCAGCTCCTGCCCGAGCGCATCCCGGCCGCGGCGAGCGCCGCCATCGGACGGGGCGTGGGGCGGCTGGGTATCACGCCGAACATGATCACGCTGGCGGGGGTGGTCGGGAGCGGGGTGGCGGCGTGGCTGATCACGGAGGAAAGGTTGCTGATCGCGGGGGCGGTCTTCCTTGGGTTCAGCGCCATGGACTTCGTAGACGGAGCGGTTGCGCGGGCAACGGGACAGGCCACCCCGTACGGGGCGCTGCTGGACGCCGTGATGGATCGCGTCGGGGAGGCGCTCGTGCTGGCGGCCTGTGTCTGGTATTTCACGGAGCGGGGGGAGGACGTGCAGGCGGGGTTCGGGTACGCGGCGCTCTTCGGTAGCATCGCCGTGAGCTACGTGCGGGCGCGGGGCGAGGCGCTGGGGGTGGCGACGCGCGAGGGTCTCTTCCGTCGGCAGGAACGCGTGATCCTGCTGGGCATCGGTCTGCTGGCGAACGGCCTGACGGTGGTGATCATCATCCTGGCGGTGCTGGCGAACCTGACGGCGCTCCAGCGCTGGGTGATCATCGGGAGGACGTTGAAAGAGCAGGACCGGGAGGCAGCGGAAGCCTAGGTTGGGGGCGGGCCCCACTCGTCGTACTCAGGCTCCTCTGGTTCGGGTTCCGGCTCGGGCTCTGGCTCGGGTTCCTCGGAACGCGAGCTGGCGGCGAAGGTCGATGCCGCTGACGAACTGGCCGTTGGCCCGGAAGGCGTTGGATCCTGGGGGGGCTCCACGGCCGCAGCCTCGGGCTCGGGCTGTGGACCGCGGTTGCCGAGCATGATCGAGAGGAGGAAGGCGAAGATGGCCAGGAGCGCGAGGATGGCTCCGCCCGCGATGGCGCCGAGGGCGACGTTGCTGAGGTCACGGCCACCGTCGTCACCCGTGGAGGCGGCCGGCGCGGGCTGGGCGGCGGCGGGGTCCGGCTCGGCCTGCTCGGGAGCTTCCGTCGGGGCGGCGGTGGCTTGCGGACGCTCGGGCTCGGGGGTGGCCTCGGGGGTCGGGGTGGGCTGTTCGCGGGCGGGCTCGGGGGTGGAGGCAGGCTCGCGAGTCGGGAGCTCGTGGTGGGCGCGGAAAGCGTCCTCGAATTCGGCGAGCGTCCAGCCGTAGACCATTTCGATGGCGCGGTCGAAGCGGTTCCCCGCCTTGATGATGGCGAAGAGGCGAGCGAACTCCTCTTCGCCACCCTGGTCGATGAGGAAGCGAACCATTGCGTAGGACTGCCCGTAGAAGAGGCCGACGTCGCTGGGGTCGCCGGTCGTCGAGAACATGATGCTGAAGGGGATGAGGCGATCGATGGCGAGGGCGACCTCGAAGGGGTCGGTGAAACTGCGGCCGGGCTCGGTCTGGGAGTAGACGGCGGTGCCTTCGTTCAGCCAGGACGGGATCTTGCCGAGCGCGCTTTCGCCCGCGGCCTCGACGAGGATGTGGGTGAACTCGTGGCGGAGCGTGTCGCTGCGGTCGCGCGTGCCACAGCTTCGGTCGATGACGAAGATGATGTTGTTCGCGACCTGGCTGCCGCAGAGGAAGGTAGCGGCGTCGTAGACCTCGCTGCGATTGGGCTGCGCATCCTCGAGGTCGGCCTCGGAGGCGAAGAGCACCGTTTTCACGGGCACGACCTCAAGCTCCGTTTGGAGCAGGCGGCCCATGCGCGCATACGTGCGCTCGGCAGCTTCGAGGTAGCGGAGGGCGACGCTCTCGCGGTCGCCGTGGTAGTAGACGCGCATGAAGTGATTTTCGGCGCTGTGCCATTCCTCACCCGGGGGCAGGTAGACGAAGGTGTGGCTCTCGCCCTCAAGGACCGTGCCGTCGTCAAGGACCAGCTCCCAGTGGTAGACGAACTCGCTGCCGACGGGGATGTAGCCGAGGGTGCCGGTGGAGATGCGCACCTCGACACGAGCGTCTGAGCCGGCGGGCACCGGCTCAAAGGCCTCGGGCTTGGCGCGGGCGAGGGTACCGGAGCCGGTAATGCGGTAGCGGAGGCTGACATCCGTGACGCCACCGGGGTCGGTGGCGGTGAGGCGGAAACGCAGGAACTGCGGGAACTCGTTCTCGATGGTCGTGGTGAACTCGGGCGACTGGGCCGAGGCCGGCGCGGGAAGGCCGAGCAGCAGACCCACGAGGAGCGCCAACACCGGCAGGAGGAACGCACGCCTCAAGCGTCTTCTCCCATGCCCGCGCGCAGGTAGGCTCCCATCAACTCGTCCAGGTCTCCGTCCAGCACAGCGGTGGTGTTGCTCGTCTCGAAGTCGGTGCGGTGGTCCTTCACCATCTTATAGGGGTGCAGGACATAGCTTCGTATCTGGTTTCCCCAGCCCATATCCACATGTTTACCTTTGAGCCGGGCGCGCTCCTCTTCCTGGGCGAGCAGCTCCTGTTCGAGGAGGCGGGACTCGAGCACCTTCATGGCGCTGGTGCGGTTGCGGTGTTGTGAGCGCTCGTTCTGGCAGGTCACGACGATGCCCGTGGGGATGTGGGTGATGCGAATGGCGGTGGAGTTCTTCTGGACGTTCTGGCCGCCGTGGCCGCTGGCGCGGAACACGTCGACGCGGATGTCGTCGGGGCTGATCTCGATCTCGCTGGTGGAGGCGACCTCGGGCATGACCTCGACCTTGGCGAAGCTGGTGTGGCGGGCGTGGGCCTGGTCGAAGGGGGAGAGGCGGACGAGGCGGTGGACGCCGCGCTCGCTGGCGAGGTAGCCGTAGGCGAGGGGTCCGCGAATCTCCACCGTCGTGCTCTTGATGCCGGCCTCCTCGCCCTCGGTGGTATCGAGGATCTCGGTGCCGTAACCGTGGGCCTCGGCCCAGCGCAGGTACATGCGCAGGAGCATCTCGGCCCAGTCCTGCGACTCAGTGCCGCCGGCGCCGGCATGGATGGCGAGGATGGCGTCTCGATGGTCGTACTCGCCGGAGAGCTGGAGCTCGAATTCGAGCTTCTCCAGCTCGCTTTCGAGGGAGCCGAGGTCCTCGGCGGCGTGGTCGGCGAAGGAGTCGTCGTCCTCCTCGGCGGCGAGCTCGAGGAGCTCGATCTGGTCGCGGGCGCGTCGCTCAAGGCCGCGCCAGGTCTCGACGCGCTCGCGCAGGGAGGCGAGCTCCTGCATGACGCCGCGAGCAGCCTCGGAGTCGTCCCAGAAGGAGGCTTCGGAGGAGCGGGCCTCGAGCTCGGCGAGCCGTTCTTCCGCTACGGGGAGGTCAAAGACGCACCAGGGTGTCGGAGATACGCAGGAGTAGGTCGCGGGCCTGGCTCAGCAGCTGGTGCATGGCGCCAGTGTCCCAAGGATCGGGGTGAGGGGCTAGCCAGCGGCGGCGAAGCGGGCGGCGCGGACCGTGTTCGCGAGGAGCATGGCGATCGTCATGGGGCCGACGCCGCCGGGCACCTTGGTGATGCGTCCTGCCACCTCGGAGACGCCCGCGAAGTCCACGTCGCCGACGAGGCGCCAGCCGCGCTTACGGGAGGCGTCGTCGATACGGTTCGTGCCGACGTCGACGACGGTCGCGCCGGGCTTCACCATGTCGGCGGTGACGGTGCCGGGGCGTCCGGCAGCGACGACCAGGATGTCGGCGCTGCGGGTGTGGGCGCCGAGGTCGGCGGTACCGGTGTGGCAGAGGGTGACGGTGGCGTTCGCGCCGGCGGCCTTGTTGGCGAGGAGAACGGCGAGGGGCCTCCCGACGAGGGAGGAGCGGCCGACAACGACCGCGTGCGCCCCAGCAGGGTCGACCCGGGACCGGGCGAGCAGGTGCATCACGCCCTGGGGGGTGCAGGGAATCGGGCCGCTGGTCTCGCCACGGAGGAGGCGGCCGAGGTTCGTGGGGTGGAGTCCGTCGACATCCTTGGCGGGGGCGATGGCGTCGAGGATGACGCGTTCGTCGATGTGGGAGGGGAGGGGGAGCTGCTGGAGGATGGCGTGGAAGCGGGGGTCGGCGTTGAGCTCTTCGATGCGGCCGAGCAAGGCGTCCTGGGAGATACCGGCGGGGAGACGGATGGTCTCGGAAAAGATGCCGATCTCGGCGCAGGCCTCGGCCTTGGCGGTGACATAGCTAACGGAGCCGGGGTCGTCGCTGACGAGGACGGCAGCAAGGCCGGGTGTGACGCCGCCCGCGGCGAGCTCGGCGAGCTCGCCGGCGAGATCGGCGCGGAGCTCAGCGGCGATGGCGCGTCCGTCGATGATGTCGGCGGTCATGCGCCAAGGGTACGGTCCGGGCGTGGGGAAGGGCGAGGGGCTAGGATCATGACGTGGCCCGAAAGTTCGCCCACGGCATCGACATCATCGAGATCGCACGCGTGCGGGCCGTGCTCGACCGGCACGGCGAGCGCTTCCTGCGGCGCGTCTACACCGAGGATGAGGTGCGCCACTGCCGCGGACGCGTGCCGGAGCTCGCCGCCCGGTTCGCCGCCAAGGAGGCGGTAATGAAGGCGCTCGGTACCGGGATCCGAGGGGTGGGGTGGCGCGACATCGAGATCCTGCCGAACCGCCGGGGGAAGCCGCTCGTGTTTCTCTACCGGCGCGGGGCGGGGCGGGCGGAACGCATCGAGCTACGAGGACTGGAGATCAGCCTCACGCACTCGAAGGAGTTCGCGATGGCCTCGGTCGTCGGTGAGCGAGCCCTGACCGAAGCGGAGGACATGCCCCGCATGGGCGAGGCGGCGCAGCGGCTCGTGCGCGAGGAGGGCCTGCGTTGAATCCTCAAGCACCGCCGGTTGGCGCCACTGGCTATTTCAAGCTTCGGCCAGGCAAGGAGTGCTTCTCGTGAAGCTGGTAACCGTGGAAGAGATGCGCGCAATGGAGCGCGCCGCCATTGAGGCAGGGACGAGCGAGGAGCAGCTGATGGAGGAGGCGGGGCTGGCTTCGGCGCAGGAAGCGTGGATGCTGCTGGGAACGCTCGAAGGGCGGCAGATCGTCGTGCTGGCGGGGCCGGGGAACAACGGCGGAGACGGGCTGGTGGCGGCGCGGCATCTGCACGACTGGGGGGCGGAGGTGGCGGTGGTCGCGCCACGCGGGCGTTCGGAGGACGCGAATCTTGAGCAGCTGACGGTGCGAGAAGTCGGAGTCGTGCAGGGGGAGGACATCGCCCCGGCGCTGGAGCGGATGCGAGATGCCGACCTTGTGGTTGACGCCCTGCTGGGGGTGGGGAAGGCGCGTCAGCTGGAGTCGAGTGAGCCGATCGGGGAAGCGCTGGCGGTGCTGGCGGAGGCGCGCGCTGGCTCGCAGCCGCCGAAGGTGCTCGCGGTCGACCTGCCCACGGGGCTGGACGCGGATGGGGGCGGAGTCGACGACTTGACGGTGGCGGCAGACGTGACGGTCACGTTCGGGCTGCCGAAGGTGGGGATGTACCAGGCGATGGGGAGCGGCGTGGTGGGGCGGGTGCAGGTGGTCGACATCGGGATTCCGGCGGAGGCGATGGAGACGGCGGCGCTCGAGCTGATCACGTCGCGGTGGACACGCGAAGCGCTGCCCGCGCGGCCGGAGGACGCGAACAAAGGCACGTTCGGCAAGGTGCTGGTGGTGGGGGGCTGCTCGCGATACCGGGGCGCTCCCGCGCTGGCCGCAACGGCAGCCTACCGGGCGGGGGCGGGACTGGTGACGATCGCGTGCCCGGAGCCCGTCATCGCTTCGATCGCGGCGGGGGCGGCGGAGGCGACGTGGCTCCCGCAGGAAGCAGCGGAGGACGGAGGACTGACTGGCGAGGCGGCGGTGGCGCTGCGGCGAGAGTGGGCCGGGTTCGATGCGGGCGTGGTAGGGCCGGGGCTGGGGCACACGGGTGAGACACAGGCTCTGGTGTGGGCGCTGCTGCCGGACGCGTCGGAGGACGTGGGGGGAAGGGTGGTGATCGACGCGGACGCGCTGAACGCGCTGGCGGTCCTGGAGGACGGGGCGGAACGCACTCCCGCAGGCGCTGTGCTCACGCCACATCCGGGGGAGATGGCGCGGCTGCTGGGGTCGAGCGTGGCCGAAGTACAGGCGAACCGGGTGGGGGCGGCGCGGGAGGCGGCGGAGCGGTACGGCTGCACGGTGGTGCTGAAGGGGGCGCACACGGTGGTGGCGGACGTGGAGGGGCGGGCGCGTATCTCGCCGTTCGCGAACCCGTTGCTGGCGACCGCCGGCAGCGGCGACGTGCTCGCGGGCATGATCGGCGCGTACCTGGGTCAGGGACTGAGCCCCTTCGACGCGGCCAGCCTCGGCGTGTACCTACACGCGGCGGTGGGGGAAGCACTGCGCACGGAGTACGGCGATGGCGGCCTGCTGGCGGGCGAGATCGCCACGCGGCTGCCGGGCGTCGTCCGGGAGCTCGGCGAGGGCTGATGTATACTCGCGCCCCGGCAGGGCAGGCATGAGCAGACGCGTCGTCGTTACCGGTCTGGGCATGGTCACGCCGCTCGGCCTTGACTCACAGGCAACGTGGGATGCGCTCCTCGGGGGGCGCTCGGGCGTGGGGCTTGTCACGCAATTTGAAGACGAGCGCTTCGGGGATGTGGTGGCGGCGGAGGTCAAGGACTTCGACCCGACCGAGTTCATGCAGCGCAAGGAAGCGCGGCGCGCTGACCGCTTCACGCAGCTCGCGTTCGTGGCCGCCGACGAGGCCCTGCGGCAGGCCGACTACGAAACGCCCGGCGACGATGGGCACCGGGTGGCGACGATCATCGGGACGGCGGTCGGGGGCGTGCTGTCGCTGACGCGCGAGGGGGAGGTCCTGCGCGAGCGCGGGCCCAACCGCGTGAGCCCGTTCCTGATGACCCAGATGCTGCCGGATATGGCCTCGGGCCAACTCAGCATCCGGCTGGGGGCGAAGGGCGTGAACTTCTCCGTTACGAGCGCCTGCGCGAGCGGCGCCGACGCGATCGGCGTGGGCGCGGCGATGATCCGGCGGGGGGAAGTGGACGTGGCGGTCGCGGGGGGAACGGAGGCGGCGATCTCGCCGCTGGTCGTGGCGGGTTTCGCGGCGGCCAAGGCGCTGACGGAGTCGCGCGACCCGGAGACGGCCTCGCGGCCATTCGACCTGAACCGGGACGGGTTCGTCATCGGTGAGGGGGCAGGGGTGCTGCTGCTGGAGGACGAGGAGCACGCGCTGGCGCGGGGGGCGCCGGTGCTGGCCGAACTGGCGGGCTACGGCGCAACAAGCGACGCCTTCCACGTGACGCAGCCGGCGGAGAACGCTTCGGGGGCGGTGCTGGCGATGCAGGCGGCGCTGGAGGATGCGGGGGCGACGCCCGACGACATCGATTACTTGAACGCACACGGCACCTCGACGCCGCTCAACGACAAGTTCGAGACCCTGGCGGCGAAGCGCGTGTTCGGCGAGTACGCCTACACGCTCCCAATGAGCTCGACGAAGTCGGCGATGGGGCACCTGCTGGGGGCAGCGGGGGCGGTGGAGGCGGCGATCTCGGTGCTGGCGCTCCAGCACAGCGCGATTCCCCCAACGATCCACTACGAGACTCCCGATCCGGACTGCGACCTCGACTACGTCCCGAACACCGCGCGATCGGCGCCGCTGCGAGCGGTGATGACGAACGCGTTCGGGTTCGGGGGACACAACAGCTCGCTCGTCTTCCGCCAGCACGCACGCTCAACATGACGGGAGCGGCGCAGCCAACCCCGCGCTGGAAGCTGCGCCGCGCATTCGCCCACCAGGAACGACTCCCCAACCTGCCTCCCGTCGTAGGCACGGTGCTGGCGGCGCGCGGGATCACGACGCGTGAGGCGGCGGAGCGCTTCTACAAGCCGCACCTGGAGGCCCGGCACGATCCGCTCCTGCTGCCTGGGATGGAGGCGGCGCTGCGGCGCACACGAAACGCGATCGACGCACGGGAACCGATCGCGTTGTTCGGCGACTTCGACGTCGACGGGGTGACCTCGATCGCGCTCCTGAAGCTGGCGCTGGAACGGCTCGGGGCGGTCACCATCCCGTACCTGCCGGATCGCTTCCGGGAGGGGTACGGGCTGAACGTTGGGGCTGTCGACGAGTTGCGGGAGGCGGGGGCGGGGCTGCTCATCAGCGCGGATTGCGGCACGAGCTCGGTGGCGGAGGTGGCGCACGCGAACAGCCTGGGCATGGACGCGATCGTGCTCGACCACCACACGGTGCCCTCGGAACTGCCGGCGGCGCTGGCGGTGATCAACCCGAAGCGGGAAGGGTCCCCGTACCCGTTCACGGAACTGGCGGCGGTGGGCGTCTCCTACCGTTTCCTGCAGGCGCTGTACGAGTCGCTGGGGCGGGAGCTTCCGGAGCGCGACTTCCTCGACCTGGTGGCGCTGGGGACGGTCGTGGACGTGGCGCCGCTGGAGGACGAGAACCGCGCGATCGTGGCGTCGGGGCTCGGATTCATGCGGGAGTCGCCGCGGCCGGGCGTGGAAGCGCTGGCGTCGATCGCGGGCACGGGCGCCGACCGCATCCGGTCGGAGACGCTCGGGTTCGGGCTGGGCCCACGGTTGAACGCGGCGGGACGGATGAAACACGCGCGCACGGCGCTTGACCTCCTGCTGGCGCAAACGCCGCTGGCAGCCCGGCAGATCGCGGAGGAACTGGACGTGCTGAACCGGCAGCGCCAGGCGGAGTGCGAGCAAGGATTGCTGGAGGCGGAGGCGCTGCTGGGGGCGAGTGACGACCCGCTGACGATGGTCGGGAGCGAGCGGATGCACGCGGGCATCATCGGCATCATCGCGGGGAGGCTGGTGGAGGCGCGGAGCCGTCCGGCGATCGTGTACGAGCAGGGTCCGGAGACGAGCCGGGCGAGCGCACGCACCTTCGGCGATTTCGACATCGTGAAGGCGATCCGGAAGGAGTCGGACTTGCTCGTGCGCCACGGCGGACACCGGGCGGCGGCGGGCTTCACGATCCGGAATGAGCACCTGGACCTGTTCAAGGACCGCATCGTGAACACGGCGGCGGAGCAACTCGCGCCGGAGGACCTGCGGCCGTCGGTCACGATCGACGCGGAGGCGTCGCTGGGTGACCTGTCGGGCGTCGAGATCCGGGGGCTGACGCAGTTCGAGCCGTGCGGTCACGGGAACCGGCGTCCGGTGCTGTTGAGCCGGAACGTCGAGCTTCGCGATGCCCGCCAGGTAGGGTCGGACGGGAGCCACCTGAAACTGAAGGTGCGGGAGGGCGCATCGACGTGGCCCGGAATCGCCTTCCGCATGGGGGAGGCGGAGCTCGCCGACGAGATCGACATCGTCTACTCGCTCAGTCGCGAGTGGCGGGGGGACCGGATGGAGCTGGAGGTGCTGGATTTCGCGCCGAGCGCGGAAGCGAGGCCGCTGGACAGGCTCGGCGGGTAGACTCGGGGCATGGCTGAGGTACGGCTTTCGGCGGACGGGGAGCTGGCGCTGGCCGAAGGCGAGCGGATGGCGGCCGACCTGAATGTCGCGATCGAGAGCGTCGAGTTCCTGCTGGCTGGGGCGCTGAGCGTGCTGCGCGAGGAGGGGCGGTCGGGGCTGCCGGAGCCGCGGGCGCTGGAGAACGCGCTGCGGGCGGTCCACGGCGAGGGGAGCACGCCGCTCTCGGACCGGGTGATGCCGGCGCCGAACCTGCGTCAGGCGCTGAACATGACGGCGGGGGCGCTGCGCGCGGAGGGCGGCACGACGATCGACGCGCTCATTATCGCGCGGGGCATGATCGCGTCGGGCGAGGTGAACCCGGCGTTCTGGGAGGACCTGGGGCTGTCGGGGGAGGAGCTAGCGGGGCGGCTGGCGGGGTAGGGGGTCACTCAGGAAAGGGTTCGACAACCGCTTCAGGGGCCTCCCAAAAGCACTCAGGCAGTTCAACGATCTCAGCAGCCTCCCCAAGCGTCTTGGCCATCCAGTTCAAGTCGTAGCCAGCATAGGCAAAGGAGCGCCAGGTAGCTGTCCCGTACCATCTGACAACTGACTGAACGAGCCATCGGTATTGAAGTTCTGTCATGCTTCGCTCGTGCTTAAACTGTTGCGTGCCGGCGATCCGAACAGCTCTTGTCGTCATGCCGCGTTGCCGGTACGTGCGCTGATGCTCTAGGCCTGAGAGGCTTCTATAAGCCTCCTCTGCATCGAGCGCACTCTTGACCACAGCCGTTGCCTTCGTGCTGATGGGCTGACTTCCGATATGGGTAATCCCGCCCGTCGCACGTCGCCTGACGTCGACCCCTATGTCCTCCGCTTTGGCCAATATCTTTCCGCGTTCTCCCTCCCATTGTGTGTCTTGCGCCTTCGCCAGTGCTGACGCTGGGCCATGCCTTGCCTTTGCTATCGCAACTTCACTCTTCCTGTCCTCAAAAAGTAGAACGAGGCTCCTAGAGAATCTCTCTAGGGTTGTGACGCCTGGATCGAGAACCCACGCGGCTCGGGCACATGCTTCAAGAACGGTTCGAGCAAGTGTGTATGAAGGGACCACCATTACCCCGTCAGGCGAACCCAAAGTGAGGGACATGGCCTTCATATGTTGGCCCGCAGAGTCCAGAGCTGTCTCAGATTGCTCAAGAATTGTAGCGACAAGATCTTTGTCGCCATTCCGAGCTTCCGTTCCGGCTGGAGAGCTCGACATGTACGGGAAGAAGGATGCGCTGTATTTGTCAGGCACCTCTTCAGCTAGTCGAAGGATAGGCTGTCTAAAGCGCTCTACTTGCTCAGCATCCATTGCCACTTCTCGCGATTCGATTCCCTACCAGTCGCGGTAGCGGTTGGCGATGGGGAGGCGGCGGTCGCGGCCGAAGGCGCGGGGGGTGATCTTGACGCCGGGTGGGGACTGGCGGCGCTTGTACTCGTTGCGGTCGACGAGGGCGAGGATGTGGCGGACGGTGGCTTCGTCGAAGCCCATGGCGACGATCTCGGGGCCGCTCCTGTCGCCTTCAACGTAGGCCTCGAGGATGGGGTCGAGTACCTCGTAGGGGGGCAGGGAGTCGGCGTCGAGCTGGTCGGGGCGGAGCTCGGCGCTGGGGGGCTTGTCGAGCACCGACCGGGGGATGAGGTCGCGGCCGGCGACTTCGTTGCGCCAGCGGGCGATGGCGTAGGTGAGCGTCTTGGGTACGTCCTTGAGGACGGCGAAGCCGCCGGCCATGTCGCCGTAGAGGGTGGCGTAGCCGGTGGCCATCTCGCTCTTGTTGCCGGTGGTGAGAACGAGCGCGCCGAACTTGTTGGCGAGGCTCATGAGGATGTTGCCGCGCTGGCGCGACTGGAGGTTCTCCTCGGCGAGGCCGGGCTCGGAACCGTCGAAGGCGTCGGCGAGCATCTCGAGCATGGCGGCGTGGGCGGGCTCGATGGGGATGCTGAGGTACTCGATGCCGAGGTTGGCGGCGAGCTCGGCAGCGTCGTCGCGGCTGTGGCCGCTGGAGAAGCGGCTCGGCATGGAGACGCCTGTCACGTTCTCCGGGCCGAGAGCATCGACGGCGACAGCGACGACGACGCTTGAGTCGATGCCGCCGGAGAGGCCAATGTAGGCACGGGAGAAGCCGGTCTTGGCGAGGTAGTCGCGGGTGCCGAGGACGAGCGCTTCCCAGACCTCGGCCTCGTCGGGGAGGGGAGGGGTGTGAGGGCGGGCGGGCTCGGCGGGCGGGGTGAGGTCCGGCGAGAAGCCCAGGTCGACCTCGCGGATGTCCCTGAGGTCGCTGGCTGTCTGGCGCTGTACGGCCTCGTCCAGGGCGATGTCGACAACGATGAGCTCGTGGCGGAACTGGGGGCCGGTGGCGATGACCTCGCCGTGGGAGTCGAGGACGATGGAGTTCCCGTCGAACACCAGCTCGTCCTGCCCGCCGACGACGTTGACGTAGGCGATGGCGATGCCGTTGTCGGCGGCGCGGGTCGCGAGCATGCGGGCTCGCTCGGCGCCGCGCCCGCGGTGGTAGGGGGAGGCGTTGATGTTGACGCAGAGCTCGGCGCCGCCGAGGGCCATGCCAGCGACGGGACCGTCCGCCTCCCAGATGTCCTCGCAGATGCTGACGCCGAAGGTGAGGTGGCCGGCTCGATACACCGGCGTCGTGCGTCCCGGCGCGAAGTAGCGCTCCTCGTCGAAGACGCCGTAGTTCGGCAAGAGGCGCTTGTGGTAGGTGTCGGCCCAGCGGCCGTCGACAAACACGGCGGCGGCGTTGAAGGGAGCGTCATCAGCAGGGTCGACGAAACCGACGACGGCGACGATGCCGTCGGTCTCGGGGGCGAGGGCGGCGGTGGCCTGGCGGGAGGCCTCGCAGAAGGAGGGGCGCAGGAGAAGGTCCTCGGGCGGGTAGCCGGTCACGGCAAGCTCGGGGAAGGCGACGATGGCGGCGCCGGCCTCGCGGGCGGCGGCAATGGCTTCCCGGATGCGCGCGCAGTTGCCGTCGATGTCGCCGACGGTGGTGTTGAGCTGGGCGAGGGCGACTCGGCAGGACCTCACCGGTTCAGCATAGCCGTTCAGAGGACAAGGTCCGTCGGTCGAGGCGTCTACAATGCGGGCCATGCAGGACGTGCTCGCGCTGATCCTGGCGGGCGGGCAGGGCGACCGGCTCTCGGTGCTCTCGGAGCAGCGGGCGAAGCCGGCGGTGGTGTTCGGCGGGCAGTACCGGATCGTGGACTTCGCGCTGAGCAACTGCGCGGCCAGCGACATCGACCAGCTGGCAGTGCTGACGCAGTACCGGCCGCGGTCGCTGGTGAACCACATCGGATCGGGCCGGGCGTGGGGCTACGACACGCCCGACCGGCACATCGAGATCCTGCAGCCGTACCTCGGTCGGGCGGACATGGACTGGTACCAGGGCACGGCGGATGCGGTCTACCAGAACCTCTACCTGATCGCGCAGTCGCGGGCGGAGGAGGTGCTAATCCTCTCGGCGGACCACGTCTACCTGATGTCGTACCGGAACATGGTGGCCTACCACCGGCGACAACAGGCGGACGTGACGATCGGGGTGTACTCGGTGCCGCTGGAGGAAGCGCACCGTTTCGGCGTGCTGGAGCTGGACGCGAGCGGGCGGATGGTCGACTTCCAGGAGAAGCCGCCTCAGCCGAAATCGACGTGGGTGTCGATGGGGATTTACTGCTTCAAGCGGGACGTGCTGATCGAGGCGTTGCAGGAGGACTCCAACCTGGCGGCAAGCTCGCACGACTTCGGCAGGGACATCGTGCCGCGCATCTTCGGGAGCAAGCGGGTGTTCGGCTACCAGTACCTCGACTACTGGCGGGACGTGGGGACGATCGAGGCGTACTGGCAGGCGAACATGGACCTGATCGAGCGGTACCCGCCGCTGAATCTGGGAAATTCGGACGCGCCGCTGCGAACGTCGCGGGTTTCGCAGACGCCGGCGCGGTTCGGGGCGAAGGCGTCGCCGAGCGACGCGGTCATCTCGCCGGGGGCGCAGATCGACGGGGCGGTGGAGCGCTCGGTGATCTCGCCGGGGGTGGTGGTGGAGGAGGGGGCGCTGGTGCGGGACTCGATCCTCTGCCACGACGCCGTCGTCCGTTCGGGGGCGGTGGTGGACCGGGCCATTCTCGACAAGGACGTGGACGTGGGGCGTGGGGCGACGGTGGGGACGGGGGACGAAGCGGTGGTGAACCGGGAGCGGCCCGACATCGTCAATTGCGGCATCTCGATCGTGGGGAAGCGGGCGGTGGTGCCGGCGGGGATGACGATCGGGCGGAACGTCATCATCGGGCCAGGGGTGGAGGAGGAACTGGCGGGGCTGGACGCGGTCGAGTCGGGGGAGACGGTCCTGCCGGAGCAGATGCCGCTCCACCTCTTCGTCTGACGTGCGGCTCTTCAGCGTGGACGAGGCGCGGGCGCTGCTGCCGCAGGTGCGTCTCGTGCTGGAACGGCTGCGCGACGCGTTCGTGGAGCTACGCGGGTCGCGCGCGATGGAGGCAGCGCAGCGGCGCGCAGCGCTGGCGGACGGGCACCCGATCGCGCTGCCCCCGCCGGGGGGCGAGGCGGCACGGGAGCGCCACGAGGAAACGCTGCGGGAATGCATGGAACAGCTCGACGGCTGGGGCATCCAGTTGAAGGATCCGGAGCGGGGTCTGATCGACTTCCCACACGAGCGGGACGGGGTCGTAGTGCTGCTCTGCTACGAGCTGAGCGAGACGGAACTGACTTACTGGCATCCGGTCGAGACGGGGTACGCGGGGCGGCAGCCGCTCTGAGCGAGGGGCTTACGTGGTGGTGGCCGGGGATTCCGTACAATCGAGGCAGCGATAGTCGTAGGGGTGAGCCATGACGAGTGCGTTCGGTGTCCGGGATATTTTCGTCGAAGCGAATGGGCTGCGGCAGCACCTCATCGCGCGAGGTTCGGCGAACGCGCCAAGCGTGGTGCTGCTGCACAACCTCGTAGGGCAGGCGCGGATGTTCGACCGCGCCGCTACGGAGCTGGCGGACCGCTTCCAGGTGTTCGCGCTGGACTTCCGGGGCCGGGGGGAATCGGCCTGGGGACCTCACGATGAATACACGCAAAGCGTCTACGTATCGGACGTCGAGGCGGTGCGGGAAGCGCTGGGGATACAACGCCTGGCGATCGTGGGGACGGCCATGGGTGGCGGGGTCGCGATGGCCTACGCGGCGCACCACCCGGAGCGCGTGACGGCGCTCGTGATGAACGACATCGGGCCGGACGTGGATGGCGGCGGCATCAGCCGCATCAGCGATCGGACGGATTCGACGCCGACGGCCTTTCCCGATCTGAAGGCGGTGGTGAACTACTACAAAGAGCACTTCCCCGCGGCCGCGAGGCTCTCGAACCAGCGGGTCGAGGACTACGCGCGCTGGAACGTGCGGCTGAGCGACAACGGTCTGTACGTCTGGAAGATGGACCCGGCGGCGCGTCACGTGGGGATGGGCGTGCCGGAGCAGGACGAGCTCTGGCGGCAGTACCGCTCGATCAAGTGCCCCATCCTCGTGCTGCGGGGAGAGCACAGCGACATCCTCAGCAAGGAGACGGCGGCGAAGATGGGTCGCGAGCACCCGGACGCGCAGGTGGTCGAGGTCACGGGGGCGGCGCATCCACCGCTCCTCACGGAACCCGACGCGATGTCGGCGCTGAACCAGTTCCTGCCGGCGGAGTAGGCGTTCCGCGTATTGACCGGTCGGGCCCGCGCACCTAGGCTCGAACGACAACTGAATCGAAGAAGCGTCGATCGGGAGGAGTACCCGCTCAGGCGGCCTTGCAGCGAATCGGGGACAGTGAGAGCCCGGCAGGTACGAGAGCGGCGAATGGACCCGGGAGCTCCCTCGCTGAAGCCGGAAACGGTGGGTAGGCCGGGGCGGGATGGGCCCCGTTAGCGGCCCCGGGCGCTCCGTCCGGAAACGGAGGCGCGCCCGCTGAGCGCTCCGGCCCCAATTGGGGCCGGGGAACGAAGGTGGCACCGCGGGAACTCCCGTCCTTTAGGACCGGGGGTTTTTTTTCTGGAATCGGCCCGCACCGTGCCAAGCGGTACCAACAGCGCCGCGAGGGGCGGAGGCAGCGGCTCCAGGGAGGGAGCAAGAACATGCGAACACGGGACCAGGGAGGTCGGAAATGACGATGACGGAATCAGGGACGGCGCTGGAAGCGCGCCTGCGAGAGGCGATCGCGGAGCGGTCGCTGCTGCAGCACCCGTTCTACCAGGCCTGGAGCGCAGGAACGCTTGAGGTCGAGCGGCTGCAGGACTACGCGCGGCAGTACTACCACTTCGAGCGGGCGTTTCCGCGCTTCCTGAGCGCGATCCACGCGCGCACGGAGTCGCCGGCGATCCGGCAGCTGCTACTGAACAACCTCTGGGACGAGGAGCACGGCGAGCGGAACCATCCCGCCCTCTGGCTGGAGTTCGCGGCGGCGCTGGGCGTCTCGGGCGAGGAAGTCAAGGAGTCGACGCCGCATCCCGAGACGACGGCGCTCATCGAGCACTTCGGGGAAATGGCGCAGAAGGCGCCGGTGGCGGAAGCGCTGGCGACGCTGTTCGCCTACGAGTCGCAGGTGCCAGCGATTGCGTGGGAGAAGATCAAGGGGCTGACGGAGCACTACGACCTGCTCCCGGACCAGTTCGAGTTCTTCTCGGTGCACCTGGTCTCGGACGTGGCGCACTCGGGCGGGGAGATGTCCGCAATCGAGGAGCTGTGCGAGGACGGCGACGCCGTGGTCGCGGCAGCGGAGCGCGCGAGCGAGCGGCTGCTGGGGTTCCTGGACGGCTGCTACGGAGCGGCGGCCTAGGGCCGGCCGCCGAGGGAGGATCCTGATGAGCGAGCGAAAGCGCATCCTGACCGGCATCCGGCCGACCGGGTCGCTGCACCTGGGCCACTACGCCGGGGCGCTCGAGAACTGGATCCGCCTGCAGCGGGAGTACGACTGCCACTTCCTGATCGCGGACTACCAGGTCTCGGACTACGCGGACGACTTCGAGCGTGTGCGCGAGTCCGTCTGGGAGGTGGCGCTGGACTGGCTCGCCGTGGGACTGGACCCGGCGGAGAGCTGCTTCGTCATCGAGAGCCTTGTCCCGGAACACGCGGAGTTGACGACCTGGCTGAGCTGGTACCTGCCGCTGGGGATGCTGCAGCGCAACCCGACGCTGAAGGCGGAGATGGATGACTTCGGGAAGAAGTCGGTGCCGGTGGCGTTCTTCACCTACCCGGTGATGCAGGTCGCGAACATCCTCATGCCGCGGGCGCACCTGGTGCCAGTCGGCGAGGACCAGCTGCCGCATATCGAGATGACGCGGGAGCTGGCGCGGCGCTTCAACCGGCAGTTCCACGAGGTGTTTCCCGAGCCCGAGGGGCTGGTGGGACGCGTTCCGCGGCTGGTGGGGCTCGACGGGCAGTCGAAGATGAGCAAGTCGCTGGGCAACACCATCGAGCTCAAGGACGACGCGGACACCGTGGCGAAAAAGGTGCGGAGCATGTTCACCGACCCGACGCGGCTTCGCGCGACCGACCCCGGGCACGTCGAGGGAAATCCCGTGTTCATGTACCACGACGCGTTCAACCCGGACGTGGACGAAGTGGACGACCTGAAGGAGCGCTACGTAGCCGGCAAGGTCGGCGACGTCGAGGTGAAGCAGAAGCTGACAGTCGCGGTGAACAACCTGCTCGACCCGTTCCGGGAGCGGCGTGCGTACTACGAGGCGCACCTGGACGAGGTTCGCGACGCGCTCGAATCGGGGACGGCGCGGGCGCGGGCGACGGCGCAGGAGACGATGGCGCTGGTACGCGACGCCATGGCGATCAACTACCTGAACGGTCCTCCGCAGGAGAGCTGATCGTGCTGCACCCGACGCTCGACGAGGTGAAGGCGCTCGCAGCGGCGGGCGGGGGAAACCTGGCGCCGGTCTACCGCGAGGTGGCGGCGGACCTGGAGACCCCCGTCTCGGCGTACCTGAAGGTGCGCGAGGGTCGGTACTCGTTCCTGCTCGAATCGGTTGAGGGGGGCGAGCGGCTGGCGCGCTACTCGTTCATCGGCGCGAACCCGTACCAGGTGATCCGCACGGGTCCGGGGGAGGCGTACGAGGGCGACCCGCTGAAGCCGCTCGAGGAGGCGCTCGCGGGCCTGAAAGCGGTGGAGATGCCGGGGCTGCCGCGGCTGACGGGCGGGGCGGTCGGCTACGTGAGCTACGAGGCGATCCGCCACTTCGAGCCGCGGGTGCCGGCGAACGAGGACGACCCCGTCGGCATTCCCGAGGCGATGTTTTTGCTGTGCGACTCGATGGTGGTGTTCGACCACGTGCGCCACACGATCCGGGCGGTCGCGCACTGCCGGCTCGACGGCGACGTGGAGGCGTCCTACGAGGAGGCGTCGGCGAAAATCGACGGCATTCTGGGACGGTTGAGCCAGCCGCTGGCGCTCCCCGTGGAGGAGGTGGCAGAGGTCGCGCGCGTAAGCGCCCAGGGGGTCTCGAACGTCGGGAGGGAGGGGTACGAATTGATGGTCGAGCGCATCCGCGAGGACGTGGTCGGCGGGGAGATCATCCAGGCGGTGCCTTCGCAGCGGATCCGGCGCCCGACCTCGGTCCACCCGTTCACGATCTACCGGCAGCTGCGCACGGTGAATCCGTCGCCGTACATGTTCTATCTCGACCTGGACGACTTCCAGATCGTGGGGGCTTCGCCGGAGATGCTGGTGCGGGTGGAGGACGGGGTGGTGACGACGCACCCGATCGCGGGGACGCGTCCGCGCGGGGCGACTCCCGAGGAGGACGACGCGCTCGCCGAGGAATTGCTGGGGGACGAGAAGGAGCGGGCGGAGCACATCATGCTGGTGGACCTGGGGCGGAACGACGTGGGACGGGTGGCGGAGCCGGGCACGGTGCGGGTGGACCAGTTCATGGAGATCGAGCGGTACTCGCACGTGATGCACATCGTGTCGCGCGTGTCGGGGCAGCTGCGCGAGGACCGCACGCCGTACGACGCGTTCCGCTCGGTGTTCCCGGCGGGCACGGTCTCGGGGGCGCCCAAGGTGCGGGCGATGGAGATCATCGCGGAGCTGGAGCAGGAGCGGCGGGGCATCTACGCGGGGGCGGTCGGGTACGCGAGCTTCGCGGGGAGCCTCGACACCTGTATCGCCATCCGCACGATGGTGGTGAAGGACGGCAACGCCTACCTGCAGGCGGGCGGGGGCATCGTGTACGACTCGGAGCCGCCGACGGAGTACCAGGAGAGCGTGAACAAGATGCTGGCGCTGGAGCGGGCCATCGACCAGGCAGAGCTGGCCGCTGCACAGCAGGCGCCCCAGCGGGTGCGGGCCTAGCGATGGCGCAGCGCATCCACCTGGCGGCGGTCCTCGAGCGGGAAGGGAAACTCCTCCTGCTCCGCGGGCCGGGCGAAACGGGATGGAGCCTGCCCGGCGGCGATTTGCTGCCCGAGCACGACGACGTGGACGTGGGGATGGCGGCGATCCTCGGCGGGATGGGGGTCACGGTGGAGGGGATCGAAGAGGCGTTCTACGAGACGCTGTTCATCCCGACGGCCGAGGGGCACATGGTCTACAACGTGTTCGCGACGAGCGCGTGGGAAGGCGAGCCGGCGGTGGCGGACGGGGTCGAGCAGCTGTGGGCAGAGGCGGGGGCGCTGGGGGACCTGCCAATGGATGAGCACGTACGGGCGGGGGTGCTGGCGGCGTTCGGCCTGGCCGAGCCCCGCGACGACAGCGCGGCAATCCTGGAAGCGCTTCAGCGGGAGATGGGGGTCGAGGCCGACGAGGCGGACGGCGGGTTCGCATCGCGACGGGAGGCGGGGCGGGACGTGCTGCGCACGCTCTCGGGCGGGGGCGATCCGGACGCGCGCCATGCGGGGCTTCGGGCGAACTCGCCGGAGCTGGCCGACGACGTGGTCGACTTCGCGCTGGGGGAGGTGTGGGGCACTGACCGGCTGGACCGGCGCACGCGCAGCCTCGAGGTGGTGGCGATGCTGGCGGCGCTCACGGGGAGGCCGAACCAGCTGAGGTCGCACATCAACGGGGCGCTCAACCACGGAGCAACGCCGGACGAGGTAGTCGAGACGCTGCGGATGGTAGCGGTCTACGCGGGCTTCCCGGCGGCGCTCACGGCGTGGCCGGTGATGGAGGAAGTCTTCGCGGAGCGGGGCGTTCCGCGACCGGAGCGGCCGTCATGAAGGCGGTGTTCTGGGACCTCGACGACACGGTGCTGAACACACTTCCCGGGCGGATGGACGCGCTCGCGGGGACCTACGAGGACTGCCTCGGCATCCGGCCGGCGGACCCCGAGGCGCTCTGGCGAGAGCACAACGGCCGGACGCTCGAACAGATGGCGAGGAACCTGCTGGGCGACGACTGGCTGCGCTTCGCGGAACGCTACCGCGAGCGGTACTACGCCATCGACTTCGTCCTGGAGCCGTTCCCGGGGGTCGTCGACACGCTCGACGCGCTGCGGTCGGATGGGCTTGAGCTGGCGGTCGTGACCTCGAAGATCTCGTGGGGGGCGACGGGCGAGCTGACGAAGACGGGACTGCTGGACCGCTTCGCCACGGTCGTCGGGCACGACGACTGCGAAGCGCACAAGCCGGAGCCCGACCCACTGTTCGTGGCGATGGAGCGGATGTGCCTCGACGAGCCGGGCGAGATTGCGTACGTCGGGGACACGCCCGCGGACGTGAAGGCGGGGCGGGCGGCGGGCTGTCACGCCATCGGAGCGGCGTGGGGATCGCTGGACGCGGAGCGGGTACGGGCGGAGGGCCCGGACCTGCTGGCGGAGCACCCCTCGGAGGTGTTGGCGTACGTGCGCCGCGTGGCCGCCGGAGCGACCACATGACGGGCGCGGCGCTGGCGAAGGAGGTCACGCATGTGGCGGCGCGGTTCTACCGGGCGAACACGCTCGACCTGGCGCTCGTGCCGCTCCTGGAGGAGACGGCTCGATACGCGCGCGGGGCCGGCGACGGCTACTTCCTCGTCGTGCTGCTGGGAGAGCCGGGAACGGCGTATCCCCTCGACCTGACCTCTTCCAGCGCCCTCGACACGGAGTACCTCGCGGAGAAGTTCCACCTGGACCGTCGGGGGTACGGGTACACGCCCGAGGAGCTGGCGGTAGCGTTGCGGGAAGTGGCGGAGGACCTGGCGGCAGAGGGAGGGCTGGACCGATGACGACGCTCCTGATCGATAACTACGACAGCTTCACCTACAACCTCCACCAGTACCTCTCCGAGCTGGGCGCGGACATTGTGGTGCACCGGAACGACCAGGTGACCGTCGACGAGTGCGAGGCGCTGGCGCCGGATCGGGTCGTCATTTCGCCGGGGCCGGGGAGGCCGGCGGGGGCGGGGGTGTCGACCGAGATCGTGCGGCGCTTCGCGGGGAGGACGCCGGTGCTGGGGGTGTGCCTCGGGCACCAGTGCATCTGCGAGGCGTTCGACGGGGAGATCGTAGGAGCGGGGGAGATCAAGCACGGGAAGACATCGTCGATCAGCCACGACGGGCGGGGTGTGTTCGCGGGACTGCCGGAGCCGTTCACTGCGGTGCGCTACCACTCGCTGGCGGCGAATCCCGCCGAGCTGCCCGACTCACTGGAGGTCACGGCCCGTTCGGAGAGCGGCATCATCATGGGGGTGCGGCACGAGCGGTTCACGGTCGAGGGGGTGCAGTTCCACCCGGAGTCGATCGCCACGGAGCACGGGAAGGCGCTGCTGCAGAACTTCCTGAACCTGCAGGGAGGGACGTGGGTGCGATGACGGCAATACAGGCGGCCATCGGGTCGCTGGTCGACAGGGGTGGCATCGAGCCGGGGGAAGCGGCGGCGGCGCTCGAGACGATCATGTCCGGTGATGCGACCGAAGCGCAGATCGGGGCGTTCCTGGCGGGCATGCGCCTGCACGGCGAGACGCCCGAGGTGGTGGCGGCGTGCTGGGCGGTGATGGAGCGCCACGCGGAGCCGTGCGCGGCAGGGAACGTCGTCGACCTCTGCGGAACGGGCGGCGACGGGGCGGACACGTTCAACGTGTCGACCGCGGCGGCGTTCGTGGTGGCGGGGGCGGGGGGGCGCGTGGCCAAGCACGGGAACCGGGCGGCGTCCTCGAACTGTGGCTCGGCGGACCTGCTGGAGGCGCTGGGAGCGCGCATCGACCTCGGGGGCGAGGCGGTGGCGCGGGTGATCGAGCAGTGTGGCTTCGGATTCCTGTTCGCGCAGCGTTTCCACCCGGCGATGCGGCACGTGGGCGGTCCTCGGCGGGAGATGGGGACGCGCACGATCTTCAACGTGCTGGGGCCGATCTCGAACCCGGCGCAGCCGCGGGCGCAGCTGACGGGCGTGGGGTCGGCGCACCTGGGGCCGCTGTTCGCGGAGGCGTTCCGTATCCGCGGTCTCGACCGCGCGGTCATCGTGCACTCAGACGACGGGCTCGACGAGATCAGCCCCGCGACCTCGACGCACGCCTGGATCCTGGAGGGGAGCGAGGTGCGAGAGGAGGAGCTGACACCCGCTACGTTCGGAGTCGAGGGGTGCTCGCTCGACGAGGTCGCCGGAGGCACGCCGGAGGAGAACGCGCAGACGCTGCGGGCGGTGCTCGCGGGACAGGGTGGTCCGGTGGCGGACTTCGTCACGCTGAACGCCGCGGCGGGGTGCTGGGCGGCGGGTTTGGCGGACAGCTTCGCGGAAGGGGCGGCGCTCGCGCGGCAATCGCTGGCCTCGGGGCGAGCACGGGTGGTGGCAGAGTCGTACGTGAGGCTGACGCAGGAGGTCTCATGAGCTCGCCGAGCATCCTGGAAACGATCGTGGCGAAGCGCCGCGAGGATGTGGCCGAAGCGAAGGCCGCGCTCCCCATCGGCGAGCTGCAGCGCGCGGCGAGCGCGGCGCCGCCGCCGATCGACTTCGTCGCGCGGCTGGCGGATGCGCCGCCCGCGGTGATTGCGGAGATCAAGCGCGCCTCGCCGAGCAAGGGCGACATCGCGCCCGGGATGGACGCGCCCGAGCAGGCGCTGCGCTACGCGCGGGGCGGGGCTGCGGGAATCTCGGTGCTGACGGAGCCGGCGTGGTTCAAGGGGACGCTCGATGACCTGCGGGGGACGCGGGAGGCGGTGGAGGCGCTGGGCGCCGCGCGGCCGGGGCTGCTCCGCAAGGACTTCCTGATCGACGAGTACCAGCTGCTGGAGGCGCGTGCGCACGGTGCGGATGCGGTCCTGCTGATCGTGGCCTGCCTCGACGATGAGGCGCTGGGGCGGCTGCTGGCATGCTCGCGAGAGTTGGGGATGGAGGCACTGGTGGAGGTGAACAGCACGGAGGAGATGGAGCGCGCTGGAGCGGTGGGCGCAAGGCTGGTGGGTATCAACAACCGCGACCTGCGCAGCTTCGACGTCGACCTGGCGACGACGGACCGGCTGGCGGGGGGCGCACCCGAAGCGGCGCTGCTGGCGGCCCTGAGTGGCATCAGCGCACGCGAGGACGTGGCGCGATTCGAGGAGGTGGGGGCGAAGGCGGTGCTGGTCGGGGAGGCGCTCATGCGAGCGGACGACCCGGCGGCGATGATCGCGGAGCTACGGGGACGATGACGCGGGTCAAGATCTGCGGGGTGCGCGACGCAGAGACGGCGCGCGAGGCGGTGAAGGCGGGCGCCGACTTCATCGGGTTGATGTTCGCGGAGTCGCGGCGGCAGGTCACGCCGCAGCAGTGCTACGAAATCATCGAGGCGGTGCGGGAGACGCGGCGGAGCCCCGACGTGGCGCAGATCGAGGGCCCGGGGCGGGGCGAGGTGCGGGGGGCGAGCTGGTTCGGGGCGTGGAACGAGGCGATCGACGACGCACTCGCGCGCTGGCGGCCGCTACTCGTGGGCGTGTTCGCCGATCAGGAGGTCGAGGACGCGAACGAGATCGCGGAGGCGGCGGGACTCGAGCTGATCCAGCTCTCGGGCGGGGAGGACGAGTCGTTCGTCCGGCAGATCCGCCCGCCCGTGCTCAAGGCCATCCACGTGCACCCGGAGACGACGGCTGAGGACGTGGTCGACACGGCAACGCCGGGCGTGGCCGCGGGCATCATGCTCGACACGGGCTCGGCTTCGGCGCGGGGCGGCACGGGCGAGGCGTTCGACTGGGACGTCGCGGCCGAGGTGGGGCGACGGCTGCCGCTGATGTTGGCGGGCGGGCTCGATCCCGGGAACGTGGCGGACGCGGTCGGGGCGGTCGACCCATGGGCGGTCGACGTTTCGAGTGGCGTCGAGACGGATGGCGACAAAGACATCGAGAAGGTGCGCGCGTTCATTCGCGCGGCGAAGGGGGCAGGATGATGAGCACGGAGACAAGGAGCGATCTGGCGCCGCGGTTCGGGGAGTTCGGCGGGCGCTACATCCCCGAGGTGCTGGTAGCCGCGCACGAGGAGCTGGAGGAGGCGTACGACGCGGCCCGGAACGATCCCACCTTCACCGAGGAGCTGGCGCAGCTGCAGCGGCACTACGCGGGGCGGCCGACGCCGCTCTACCTGGCGGAGCGCCTGACGGAGGAGGTCGGCGGCGCGCGCATCTGGCTGAAGCGCGAGGACCTGGCGCACACGGGGGCGCACAAGATCAACAACGCGCTTGGGCAGGCGCTGCTGGCGAAGCGAATCGGGAAGCCGCGCATCATCGCGGAGACGGGGGCGGGGCAGCACGGTGTGGCGACGGCAACGGTGTGCGCGAAGCTCAATCTCGAGTGCGTCGTCTACATGGGCACGGAGGACATCCGGCGGCAGTCGCTGAACGTGTTCCGGATGAAGATGCTGGGGGCGGAGGTGGTGCCGGTGGACTCGGGGAGCCGGACGCTGAAGGACGCGATCAACGAGGCGATGCGGGACTGGGTGACGAACGTGCGCACGACGCACTACCTGATCGGCTCGGCGATCGGGCCGCATCCCTTCCCGACGATGGTGCGGGACTTCCAGGCGGTCATCGGGCTGGAGGCGCGGCAGCAGATGCTGGAGCAGGCAGGACGGCTACCGGACGTGGCGGTCGCCTGCGTGGGCGGGGGGAGCAACGCCATCGGACTGTTCCACCCGTTCATCGACGACCCGGTGCGGCTGGTGGGCGTGGAAGCGGCGGGGGAGGGATTGTCGGCTCCGGGGCGGAACGCGGCCACGCTCGTCGCAGGGAGTCCGGGAGTGCTGCACGGCACGCGTACGTACCTGCTGCAGGACGAGGCGGGCCAGATCCTCGACACGCACAGCATCTCGGCGGGGCTCGACTATCCGGGCGTGGGCCCGGAGCACTCGTGGCTGAAGGCGAGCGAGCGAGCGGAGTACATCGCCGCGGACGACGCCGAGGCGCTCGAAGGATTCCAGCGGCTGACGGGGAGCGAGGGCATCATCCCGGCGCTCGAACCCTCACACGCAATCCTTCCCGCGATCCGGCTGGCGGAAGAGCTCGGCGAAGGCGGTGACGTGCTGATCGGGTTGAGCGGCCGCGGCGACAAGGACATGCACACGGTCGCCGAGGCGCTGGGCGTCACGCTCTGAGCACGCAGGTGGTGATGCCGGAGCCCGTCGGGGGGCGGCAAGGCGGCCTGCCCTGGGGCCCGCCGCAGGTGGCGTTCGGGATTCTCGGGGGGCTGGCCGCGCTGGCGGTGACGCTTCTCCTCTCGGCGCTCGTGCTGGAGACGGTGGGCGAGTCGCGCGATGTCGGCGACGTGTTCGCGAAGGCAAGGGAGATCGCCGCTTACGCCGACGAGCGGCTAGAGGCGGCGGCGAAGGGCATCGATCTGCCCGAACCTCCCCAGGTCCGCGGAAACCAAACGGCGCTCTCGCTGGCGCTGGTGATCACGCTCGGGCTGCAGGTGGCGTTCGTGGGGGTCGTGCTGGGGGTTACACGACACAACATGGGGGAACTGGCGGAGCGGCTGAGGCTGACGGGATTCAGCGCCTTCGGGCTGTGGCGGCCGGTACTGGCGGTGGTGGGCTGCTACCTGATGGTGGCGGCCTACGCGGCGATCGTGAACGCCCTCGACATCGAGGCGCTGCAGCCGGAGAGCACGGTGCCGTACGAGGTGATGCGCCACCCGGCGACGATCGTCCTGACGGGGATTGCCGTGATCGTGACAGCGCCTCTTTCGGAAGAGATCTTCTATCGGGGGCTCATCTTCGGGGGTCTGGAACGGTGGGGGTTCTGGCCGGCGGCGCTGATCTCCGGGGCGGTCTTCAGTGGCGTGCACCTGGACACGGGGAGCCTGATTCCATTCTTTATCATCGGCGTGGTGCTCGCGTGGCTGTTCTGGCGGCGCGGGAATCTCTGGGAGAGTGTGGCCTTCCACGTGTTGTTCAACGCGGCCAGCTTCTCCCTGCTGCTGGTGACGGAGGCGTAGCGGATGTCGGAACGGTTGCGGGCGCGGTTCGCACAGGCGAACGGTGAGGGGCGAGCGGCGTTCGTGGGCTACGTGATGGCGGGCTTCCCGGAGCCCAACCAGACGGTGCCGCTGCTGCTGGGACTGGAGGCGGGAGGCACGGACGTGATCGAGCTGGGGGTGCCGTTCACGGACCCGTTGGCCGACGGGGCGACGATCCAGCGGGCGAACGAGGTGGCAGTGGCAGCGGGGGTCACGTTCACGGATTGCCTCGCGATGGTGCGGGAAGCGCGGTCGCGGGGGCTGTCGGTCCCGCTAGTCTTGATGGGGTACGACAATCCCCTGCTCGCGTACGGCGAGGAGCGGGCGGCTGCGGACGCGGCAGCGGCCGGTGCGGACGGGTTCATCGTGGTGGACCTCCCGCCCGACGAGGCGGGGACGTTCCGGAAGGCGTGCGCGGCGAACGACGTGAGCTTCGTGCCGCTGGTCGCGCCGACGACGGCGGAGGAGCGGATGGGAGAGGTCGCGGCGGTGGCGGACTCGTTCATCTACTGCGTGAGCGTGACCGGAACGACGGGAGGGGCGGAGGTCCCGCCGGAGGTGGGCGACCTGGTGGCGACGATCCGGCGCCACACGGAGCTGCCGATCGCGGTCGGATTCGGGGTTTCGACGGAAGAGCAGGTGGCTCGGGTAGGGAAGGTAGCGGAGGGCGTGATCGTGGGCTCTGCTATCATCGCGGCCATCGAAGGGGGAAGCGTCGAAGGCTGCGTCGACCGCGTCCGTTCGTATGTCGAACGCGTGACGGGGCGCAGTGGAGCAGGCGCATAGCTGGTTCCCCGGGAGAGGCATCGATGACGGTTCGCGGCATCCGCGGAGCGATCACGGTTGAGGAGAACGACCGCGAGGCGATCCTCGACGGGACGCGCGAACTCCTCGAAGCGATGGTCGAGGCAAACGGCGTGGAGGCGGACGACATCGCCTCGTGTCACTTCACGACATCGCCCGACCTGAACGCGGAGTTCCCCGCGGAGGCGACGCGACGGCTGGAGGGGTGGAAGTACGTGCCGCTGCTGTGCGGGCACGAGATGAACGTGCCGGGCTCGATGCAGAAGTGCGTGCGCATCCTGCTGCACGTCAACACGGACGCGCCCCCACACAGCATCCAGCACATCTACCTTCGGGACGCGACGCGACTACGAACGGACCTGGCGCCGGAGAACGGAGCAAGTTCGCCGGCGGGAGAGTGAGGCGCCTTCGCGCTTTGCCATAGGCGCGAGCCGCGAGATCATGCAATCCGCTCGTCGAGACGCTGCAGTCGAGCACACGGCCTCGGAACCGGGGCCGGTGCAGCGGGACGAGTCGGTACGAGGCGCACTGGCGGGGAGCGGCCTTCGGGAGGCCATGCACGAGATCCGCCTGCCGACGTTCGAGGGCCCTCTCGACCTGTTGCTGACGCTGATCCAGCGTCGCGACCTCGATATCACGACAGTGTCGCTGGTGGCGGTTGCCGACCAGTACCTGGAAGCGGTTCATGCCAACGACTCGCTGGACGCGGGGGCGTTGGCGGAGTTCGTGTCGATCGGGGCGAAGCTGCTGCAGCTGAAGTCGCGGGCGCTGCTACCGGGACGGGACGCCGACGAAGAAGAGCCCGAGGAAGATGATCCGGGCGAGGAGCTGGTGGCGCTATTGCTCGAGTACCAGCGCTACCGGGAGGCGGCGGATGCGCTGGGGGAGCGGGTGGAAGCGGGGTGGCGCACGTATCCGAGGGGCGCGCCGCCGCCGGAGCCGCCGGATGGCAACGCCCTCGCGGGAGTGACGCTGGACGCGCTCTACGCGGTGATGATGGAGGTGCTGGAGCGGATGCCCGAGGAGCCCGACGGCACGGTCGAGCGCAGCGACGTGAGCCTGGCGGACCAGATCGCGATGCTGGAGGGGCGGCTGCGGGGAAGGGGGCGGTCGTTCTCGTTCCGGCAGGTGATCGAGTCCTGCACGTCACGGGTCGAGTTGGTGGTGACATTCATCGCGCTGCTGGAGCTGTTGAAGCGGGGAATGTGCGAGGTGGAGCAGTCGCAGGCGTGGGGGGATATCCGCGTGCGGGCGCTGGCTCAGAAGGCGGCGAGCTGACGCTGGAGGCGACGCTGCCAGAGGGTCGCGACGAGTGTTCCAAGAATCAGGCCACCTACGGCTCCGATCGTGTCGTAGAGGATGTCGTTGGGGTCAGCGGAGCGGTAGGGGAGGAATGACTGGTACCACTCCTGACCGGCGCCCACGAGCAGGGCGACCCCAAGGATGGGTACGAAGAGGACAGTCGCGGGAAGGCGCGGAAGCACGGCTCGGGCCAAACTGAGCAGGATGAGCACGAAGACGGCGTACTGGATCGCGTGGACGGCGTTCGCGAGGGCGCCGCTGGAGGGGTCCTCCGGGCGGGGCGTGCTCGCCAGGCCGACCATGACGCCGAGCCACAGGAGCGCCAGCAAGAGCCGGAGGCGCATGTGGCTAGTGTAGCTGGCGGCATCATGCGAGAGTGGGGAGCAGGGGCGCCGGGGCGTCCCGCGCGAGAGCCATGACCGTGACGCTGCCATCGCTGACGCTGGCCCAACTGGAGATGGCCGCCCCCGCGCGTGGGAGCGCGCTCGTGATGGGCGTGTTCGACGGCGTGCACCGAGGACACCAGGCGCTGTTGGCGCGGCTGCGGGAGGAGGGGGACGCGCGCGGACTCGCGCCGGGCGTGGTGACGCTGCACCCGCATCCAGCGACCGTGCTGCGACCAGACATCATGCCGAGCTACCTGACCTCGCTGGAGGACCGGCTGCGGCTCATGCGCGAGGCGGGCGCCTCGTGGGTGCTGCCGCTGACGTTTACGTCGGAGCTATCGGAAGTGACGGCGGAGGAGCTGGCGGAGGCGTTCCACCGGTTGCTACGCATGGAGGTGATGGTGCTTGGTCCCGACGCGGCCTTCGGGCGGGGGGCGCCGGCGGATACGCCCGAGCGGATGCGACGGACGGGCGAGGAGCTGGGGTTCGAGGTGGTGCAGATCGAGCCGCTGATGGCGGGCGGCGAGCGGTGTAGCTCGACCATGGTGCGCAAGGCGCTGAGCGAAGGCGACATGCGGGCGGTGACGGACCTGCTGGGGCGTCCCTACACGCTGGCGGGACCTGTTGTCCGCGGGTTCGAGCGGGGACGCACGATCGGGTTCCCGACCGCGAATATCTCCGTGGCGGCGGACCGCGCGCTGCCGGCGCTGGGGGTCTACGCGACGGTCGCGACGGTGGCCGGGCGGGAGCTGCGGGGAGCGACAAACATCGGAAGGCGGCCGACCTTCGACGAGGGGCACGTCTCAATCGAGACGCACCTGCTCGACTTCGAGGGCGACCTGTACGGCGAGCGTATGGAGATCGCGATCGTGGACCGGGTGCGTCCCGAGCAGGCGTTCTCGGGGCCGGAGGAGCTGCGGGCACAGATTGCGGCAGATGTGGAGCACGTGCGGGGGGTGCTGGCGTGAGCCGCACGATGGCGCCTGTCGACGAGCAGCTATTCGTGCTCATGAGCGGTGTGGAGTACGGGGACGGCGGGCTGCGGCGCGCGTTCGAGGCGGAGCTGCGGGAACTGCTCGAGGAGGACCGGCCGCTGAAGGTCTACCTGGGCATCGACCCGACGGCGACCTCGCTGACGTTGGGGCACGCGGTGCCGCTGCGGAAGCTGCGGCAGTTCCAGGACTTCGGGCACGAGACGGTATTCCTGATCGGCGACATTACGGCGCTGATTGGGGACCCCTCGGACAAGAACAAGCTGCGGCCGCAGATCGACAGCGAGACGATCCGGGCGAACGAGGCGGCCTATTTCGCCCAGGCGTCGAAGATCCTCGACCAGTCGAAGACGGTGGTGCGGCACAACTCCGAGTGGCTGGGCGATCTCGACCTGAACGACCTGATCTCCCTGATGTCGAAGTTCACGGTGGCGGAGATGCTCACACGGGATAACTTCCGCCAGCGGTACCAGTCGGAGGACGCGGTCTACCTGCACGAATTCCTGTACGCGCTGCTCCAGGGCTACGACGCACTGGCGCTGGAGTGCGACGTGCAGGTGGGCGGAACGGAGCAGCTGTTCAACCTGATGGCCGGGCGCAAGCTGCAGGAGCAGGCGGGGCAGCGGAAGCACGTGCCCGTGACGATGCCGATCCTCGTGGGGATCGATGGCTCGATGCGGATGTCGAAGTCGACGGGAAACTTCATCGGGCTGGACGAGGCGCCGGAGGAGCAGTACGGGAAGGCGATGTCCATCCCGGACGGGGCGCTGGCGAACTACTTCCTGCTGGCGACGAACCTCGACCGGGGGGATGTCGTGGCGACGATCGAGGGGCTCGCGAACAACGAGCGCGATCCGATGACGGAAAAGAAGCGGCTGGCGCGCACGATCGTGACGGAGCTGCACGGCGAGGACGCGGCGGCGCAGGCGGAGGCACACTTCGAGCGCACGGTGCAACGCCGCGAGGAGCCGGAGGAGATGCCCGAGGCAGCAGCGCGCGAGGGGCAGCCGCTCATCGACGTGATCGTGGAGGCCGGGGCAGCGCCGTCGCGGCGGGAAGCGCGGAGGCTGTTCGACCAGGGGGCGGTGACGGTGGACGGCGAGCCGGCCTCGGACGGGCGGGAGCCGGCGCGGGTAGGGTCGCGGGTGCGGGTGGGCAAGCGTCGCTGGCTGCGAATCACCGGGGCGGGCAGCTAGCGCGACCCCGACGGCCTGGGCGGCACGCGAATGCGGTGTTCGCCAGGAGGACCGGGGCCAAGGCGGCGCTCGATGTGATCTTTTGGACACACTTTCGCGGGCGAAGTGGGGCAGGGTGTGAGCATTCCCACACACTTTTTCGGACCCTGCGAAATCTTCACCGGAAGGTGGCAGTTTCCTGTGGCGGAGAGCGTCGCGTCCGCCGTAGGATGAGCCCTCCGCACCGAAACGATTTCTGACCGTGTCCTGGAGGGGGGCCTGGAGTGGATACCCGGATCAACGAGTTCCTGACGTTCCTGGCTGTCGAGAAGAACGCCTCCGAAAACACGATCTCCGCCTACCGCAGCGACCTCGCCCAGTTCGAAAAGAGCGTGGCTGGCCAGACCTCAGGCAACGGCGCCTCGTGGGAGGCGATCACGGACCAGATGCTGCTGACGTTCGTCGAGGAGTTGCGGGAGCGGCGCTACAAGGCGGCGACGGTGGCACGGAAAGTGGCCGCCGTGAAGTCGTTCTTCAGCTTCATGGCCGCGGAGGGCATTCTGACGTGCGATCCGACGGAGGAGCTGCGTTCCCCACAGGTCGGAAAGGCCCTGCCGCGCACGCTGACACCCGAGGAAGTCGACGAATTGCTCGAGCAGCCGGCGCGCAAGAGCACGCCCGTCGCCCAGCGCGACAAGGCGATGCTGGAGCTGGCCTACCACACGGGAATGCGCGTGACGGAGCTGGTCTCGCTGGACGTGGCCCACGTGGCGCTGGAGAGCGACCCGGTGACGGTGCGAGGCATCGGCAAGGGCGACCAGGAGCGGGCGCTGCCGCTGCACCAGCGGGCAGTGGACGAGCTGCGACAGTACATCTTCCACGTGCGGCCGAAGATGGTGCGCAACCGGAACGAGACGGCGCTGTTCGTGAACCGCCGCGGGGGACGGCTGACACGCCAGGGGTTCTGGCTGATCCTGAAGAACTACGCGCGGGAGGCGGGGCTGGATGGGATTACGCCGCACACGCTGCGGCACACGTACGCCACGCACATGCTCTCGGGCGGGATGCCCCTGCGGAACGTGCAGGAGGCGCTCGGCCACGCCAGCATCTCGACGACGCAGATCTACACGCAGCTCACGGACCAGCAGAAGCGGGAGCAGTACGACCAGGCCCACCCGCGGGCCTGAGCCCGAGACGGCGGTAGACTGCCCGCGTGACACCCCCAAGGGACCTGCTTGATGCGATCGCGCGCGATGATGCGGAGTCGCGGCTGCGCGCGCTGGACGCGGACGGCACGCTGACCTCGGGACTGCTGCCGGAGCTGGAGGAGGGGCGGGGATTCGAGCAACCGGCGCTGCACTATTACACGGTCCTGGAGCACAACCTCTCAGCAGTGGGGGCGCTCGACCGGGCGCTGGGGGAGGGGGTGGAGGGGCTGCGGATGCCGGACCCCTCGGCCGAGATCCCGGTGGCGGAGTGGCTGGGCCGGGAAATCGACGGGCGGCCGCTGCTGCACCTGCTGCGCCTGTCGTGCCTCGTGCATGACATCGCGAAGCCGCGGACAGCAGAGGTGCGGGAGGGGAAGCTGCGGTTCCCGCGGCACGGGCCGGTGGGGGCGGAGTTGCTGGAGGGGCGGCTCGGGGCGCTGGGGTTCGAGCGGGCAAGCATCGACTTCGTGACGACGATGGTGCGGTACCACCTGCGGCCCGGGGAGTTCGCGCGCTCGTGGCCGCCGACGGATCGGGCGCTGCGCCGCTTCGCACGAGACCTTGACGGCCAGACGCTACCGCTCCTGCTGCTCCAGCTCGCAGACGGCATGGCCACGAGGGGACCGAACTATCGCCGCGAGAACTTCGAGCGGCACATCGCCTTCCTGGGGCACATCGTGACGCGCGCGGAGGAGGCGCTGCGGGAGGAGGAGCCGGCGCTGGTGGACGGCGAGGAGCTGATGCGGGAGCTGGGGCTTTCAAGTGGACGGCTTCTGGGGGCTGTCCTAACATCGGTTCGCGAAGCTCAGCTGGCGGGTGAGGTGGACGATCGCGCGTCCGCGCTCGCGCTGGCGCGCCAATCTCTCGAACGGCTGACGGCCGAGGGCTAGGTCCGGAGAACTGCCATGGCTGTGATGTTCAGCGTCATCTTCTACACGGTGCTTGCCGTGGCGGCGTTCTATTTCATCCTGCTGCAGCCGGTGCTGAAGCAGCAGCGGCAACGCAAGAAGGCCGTGCGCGAGCTGCAAATTGGCGACGAAGTGGTGACGACCGGCGGGATCATCGCCGAGGTGAGGGACGTGCAGGCCCCGGACGACGGCCCAACGGAGCTGATCCTGGAGATCGCGCCCGGTATCCATGTGCGCGCACTGACCGACGCCATCGAGCGGCGGCTCACGACCCTGGAGCCCGCGTCCGAAGAGGCGCTCGAGACGGTGGCGGCGGGCGCCGGCGAGTCCGGCGACCCGAATGCGTAGTCCTACAACCACCCTCGTCTTCCTGGGGATCCTGGCGGCCAGCGTCTTCTGCCTGTTCGCGGTCTGGCCGAGCGCCCCGACGCGCTACCTGCCCGGCGACTTCTGGCCGGAGGGCCGGGGCATCAGCATTGGCGACTACGAGCGCAAGACGATGCGGCTGGGCCTGGACCTGCAGGGCGGAGCGCACCTAGTGCTGCAGGCAGAGCCGACGGCGGAGGACGAGGGAGACCTGACGGCGAAGCTGGAGGTCGCAAAGGAAGTCATCGAGCGGCGGGTCGACGCGTTCGGCGTGGTTGAGCCGGAGATCCAGATCGCGAGCGGGAACCGGCTCGACGTGCAGGTGCCGGGCATGAGCCTCCCCGACGCGGAGCGGCTAATCGGGCGGACGGCCTCGCTGGCTTACTTCGTGTTCAACGACGCGGGCGAACTCATCCCGGCCACGGGGATCATAGACGGGGTCGAGATCGCGATGACGGGCGAACATCTCAAGAGCAACACGTACGCGGAGCGCCGAAGCACGTTCTACGCGGTGAACTTCGAGACGACGGGCGTAGGCGCCGAGCTGATGCGCCAGATCACGACCAGGGCGCTCGACCCCGAGCACACTGTCAGCGATCCGCGGCGGCGATTGCTGGTCTACCTCGACAATGAGCTGATCTCGGACGCGGTGGTGCAGGGCGTGATCGAGGACCAGGGGACGATTACGGGCCTGGACAGCTTCACGGAGGCGAACGACCTCTCCAAGCAGCTGAACGCGGGCGCCCTGCCCGTGCCCCTCCGCACGATCCAGGCGAACGAGGTGAGCGCCTCCCTGGGCGACGACTCGGTGAAGGCCTCCGTGAACGCGGCGGAGATCGGGCTGCTGGCCGTGCTGGCGTTCATGATTCTGTACTACCGACTACCGGGCGTTCTGGCGGCGTTCGCGCTGATCGTGTACGCGCTGATCACGCTGACCGTATTCAAGATGTGGCCGGTCACGCTGACGCTCTCGGGGATCGCGGCGTTCATCCTCTCGGTGGGCATGGCCGTCGACGCGAACATCCTCATCTTCGAACGGATGAAGGAGGAGTTACGCCGCGGGAGGCCACTGGCGACGGCGATCGAGACAGGCTTCCGGCGGGCGTGGCCATCCATCCGCGACTCGAACGTCGCGACGTTCATCACCTGCGCGATCCTGTTCTGGTTCGGCGACCAGTTCGGAGCGTCGTTCGTGCGCGGGTTCGCGATCACGCTGGCTATCGGCGTGGCCGTGAGCATGTTCTCGGCGATCGTGGTGACGCGGACGTTCCTGCGGATGTTCGTGGGGACGCGGATCGCGCGGTCGCGCTGGCTGTTCAACGCCGAACCGCTG
>JAPPBY010000017.1 GCA_026702615.1 Chloroflexota bacterium
CGTGGGCCCGCTCGAGGTCGAACTGGAGGAGGCGATCCATGACGTTGGCACGCAGGGCACCCCCCATCGTGTCGTGGGGGAAGAAGAAGCGCCGATAGATGCTCGTTATGTACTGTTCGTCGAGCACGAGGTGGGTGAGGTACCCGGCGACGAAGGCGCGGGTCTCCTCGTTGAGGCGGGCGGGGTCGGCGAGGCGCCCGTGCGCCTCGAAGAAGCCCGCGACGGAATCCTGGTGCTCGAAGACGGAGAGGTCGAAGAAGTGGGTCGTGCGGCGGTCGGCACGGGTAAGGATACGGATGTCGGGGGCCGTTGCGCCCAGCAGGTAGTGCCCGGACTCGGGGGAGAGTGCGTCCTCGGGGAGGGCCTCGCCGAGCCTCCGGGCGAGGATCATGTGGAGGGTGATGGGCGGCATCAGGCGCCTCCCTGGGCCCCCTGCGCCACCGCTTCGGCCTCCCCGGCAGCGGCAGCGCGAACGCCTTCGCGGAGCCGTTCGAGGAGCATGTCGAGCAGGTCACGGCGGGAGGTCCGGGGATTCGTGGCGGCGATGACGCAGTTGGTGGAGTCGAGGAACGGGTCGAGCATACGGAGGTTGTTCACGCGCAGGCTGGTACCGGTCTCGGTGCCCTCGACGAGGATGTCGGCATCCTCGGGGACAAAGGCCTCGCTGGCGCCGGCGATGGGGATGATGGCGGTGTGGGGGAGCCGGAGCTCGCGCGCCCACTCCTCGGCAAGGCCGGGGAACTCGCTGGCGATGCGCACGGGTCGACCGAGGCGCGACCAGATCGCGAGCGCTTCCTGCGTGGTCTCGGCGGGGAAGTCGTTATGGACGACGGGACCGATGCGGTAGCGGCTGCGGCGCAGGTCGAGGGCCATCTCGACGGGGGAGCCGGGGAAGAAGGCGAGGTGTTCGCGCAGCCGGTCGACGCCGCTCACGGCGATATCGAAGGCGCCCATCGCAACAAGTCCGGGCATGTCCTGGGGGCGCACGACCTTCACCTCAATGCCCTCGATGGGAGAGGTGGGGCGACGCACGAAGTCGCGTTCGCCGTAGCCATCGAAGGCGAGCCCCGCATCGGCAAGGGCGGCGAAGGTGTGCCGCTGGGCGTGCCCGTCGGGAAGGGCGAGGCGAAGCACGCTCGTATCGCGCGCGACGCGGCCGAGAGGCACGTCGCTGGCGCGATCAGGCAGGGTCAGGGCGGCCTCGCTTGGGACGAACGCCGGCGTGAGCGGCTCGACGACGGCACTGCAGTCGCGCGTGCGGAGGGAGTCGGCGTTCGCAACGACGGCGACGCCGCCGTGGAAGAGGCGGTGGAGCGGTACGAGGCCAAGCGCCTCGACGCCGGCGGCATCGGGCGCGGCGACGACGGCGAGGTCGGCATCCTCGGGCGGGTAGGCCTCCACGGAGCCGTAGAGGTCGAGAAGGGTGTAGCGGGGCAGGCGGAGGCGGGCGGCGAGGAGGTCGGTGAGGTTAGGGAGTTCCGTCGCGAGGCGGACACCGTCGAGGGAACGGGGGTTGGGGACCTCGCCGGGGGCGAGCCCGGAGCCGGGAGCGGCGCACAGCCAGACCTCTGTCGCGGGTCCAGGCAGGGCTCCCACGCGCACGACCTGCTGTCCGGGGAAGCGCGCCTGCAGCTCGGCCACCCAGACGTCACTGCAGATGCCGAGGTCGTAGTTACCGAGGGCGACCTGGATAGGGATGTCACGTTCGCGGAAGACGCGGAAGCGGAAGCCGCGGTCGTTTACCTCGGAGCGGAGGAGGCGGGAGCCAGCCTCGTAGCCATCCATGACGAGGCCATGCGAGGCAAGCAGCTCGCCCACGGGCTCGCGCAGCGAACCGGTCGGCACGGCGAGGCCGAGCGGGGCTCCGGGGCTGCTCATTTGTGCTGCAGCACGAACTGCACCACCTCGTCGAGGGTGGCGCGGTCGAGGGAGGAACCGGAGGACGAGGCGGAGATGCCCTCGGGGCCGACGATGAGGCGGATAGAGGCATCGCGGGCGTCGCCAAGGGCGGCGGAGATCCCGTGGCGGTGCAGGGAGCTGGCCAGGCGGAGGGCGCCGGCGAGGCCTGCCTCGCGCTCAGCGACGATGGCAACGGAGGCGCTGCGGGAAGGCGCGTCGGCGAAGTGGCCCGAGAGCCGGTCGGCATCAAGGGCGAAGCCGCAGGCGCTCTCGGGCGCGCCCGGACCGGCGGGCTGGTAGCGCCCGCCGCGTCCCCAGGCGCCACCCTCGCCGCGCAGCTCCCAGGTAACGCCGGAGTAGTAATCGAAGTCGAATGGCAGGGTGAAGTCGATGGCGACGGCGCGGCCAGTCGCGACGAGCGCGGCGGCAACCTCTCGCAACTCCTCCAGGGGGGCGGCGGCGCCGGGGAGGCCGGTGCGCGCCAGCGCGATCAGGTTGTCCACGAGGGCGAGCTCGCCCGAGCCACCAAGCGCCGCCTGAACGAAGGCGAGCGCGGCAGGATCGCCGGTAAACGCGCCCTGGACGGCCGCGAGCCCGTTCCCGGCGACATCGTCGAGAAGGGCGCGGCGGGCAAGCACATCGGTGAGGCCGGCGGCATCGACAGCGGCGCGGGCAACGCCGGCGTGCGTGAGGCGGAGATCGACCGGCAGGGAGAGCGCCGCGAACGTGTCGGCGGCGACGGCGAGCACTTCGAGGTCACCGACGACGGGCGGGGCGCCGAGGTACTCGAGACCGCACTGCCAGTCCTCCCCCTCAGCTCCGCGGAAGACGCTCTGGACGTAGAGGAGACGCGCGGGCGGCTCAATGCCGGCGTCGGCAGCGGCGCGGGCAACGGGGATGGTCGAGTCGTAGCGGAGCATGACGCGTTCGCCGCTCCAGCCGTCCCAGTCGAGGAAGGTGTAGGCACCGGCGAGCATCTCCGGTGAGAGGGCGCCGGCGGAGGTGAAGAGGCTGTAGCTCTCGACCGTCGGTGTGCGAATCTCCTCGTAGCCCCAGTGCCGGGCAACCTCGCGGAACGCGTCCTCGACGTGGCGGAAGGCGCGCATCTGCTCGGGGAGCAGATCACGCATGCCGCGGGCACGCGGGACGGGGACCGCGGAGGGGGTCGCAACAGGGGTTACCTGGTCGGGCATGGCTACTCGCCAGTGTAGCGGGTTCGCACGTAGCCGCCGCCACGGGAGGCAGCCACAGAGAAGGCCCCGGGGAAGTCCCCGGGGCCCTCGGTCGATTCCGGTGCTACCGGCGGGAGCCGGTCTAGGCGTCGTCCAGCCAGGCCGCCTCGCGGCGTGGCGTGTTGTTGCCCGAGTAGCCGTTGAACCAGTCGTCCTTGCCGTAGTCACGCAGGCGCGAGCTGACGGCAAGGTAGGACTCGGCGGCCATCGGCATGGTGAAGATGCCCCAGGCGCGATCGAGGATCCAACGCTGCAGGTCGGTGATGATCTGCACGCGGGTCTCGTGGTCCAGCTCCTGCGTCTGCGCGAGCATCTGCTCGCCCACATGCGCGGAGCCTTCGGCGATCTCGGGGTGCGGCGAGTCGGTTCGGAAGTTGAAGGCGACACTGCCGTACTGCTGGGGATCGAACCACGAGAGGTAGGACGCATCGGGGGCGCCGTCGGTACCGCCGCCGACACCGGTGCCGCTCTGGAGCAGGCCCCAGGGCTTCACGTCGTCGGTGTTGTCGTTGGCGGCGCTCACCCAGGTCTGGATATCCGCGCTGGACACCTCGAAGGTGGTGCCGAGCACCTCCGTGAGGTTGGTGGCGGCGAACTCGGCGATGGCGAGGTACGCCGGCCCCTGGATGGTGTGGATGTCGACGTACTCGTAGATGGAGTCGTACTTCGCCTGGTCCTCACCGCGGGAAGCGGCATCGCTCTTGGCAGCCTCCCAGAGAGCCCGGGCCTCGTCGGGGTCGTAATTGTAGTAGCCGGCCAGATCCTCCTGAGTGAGGCGCTGGAAGCGGGCGTTGATGATGGTGAGGGGAGCCTGCAACCTGGCGTTGCCGGCGTGGATGCTGTTGATGAAGGCCTGGTAGTTGAACGCGTTGCGGATTGCCTTCCGTGCCCGCTCGTCGCGCCACTTGCCGCCATCGAAGCCGAGGACGGCCCAGCCGCCGGCGGGCGCGCCCTCGACAGCCACGTTCGGGTTACCCTCCAGCCCCTCCGCCTCAAGGGCGTCGATGGAGCCGTAGGCGTCAAGATCGCCGCTTTCGAGGAGGGACCGCGCCGTCACGTTGTCGGCGACGATGCGGACGTCGTACTCGTCGATGTAGGGCCCATCCTCGACGAAGCCGTCATCGGGGTTGGGATGGGCGTAGTAGTCCGGGTTGCGGACGAGGTGGGTTCCCTCGGCACTGCGCTCGGAGAGGATGAACGGCCCGGCGGCCATGCCGCGCACGTGCTCCTGGCCCGTCTGGTCGGGCTGGGCCAGCACCAGCTTCTTGTTGATCATGCCGAAGTACTGGCGGGAGCGATGGAGCAGGGCGTCGGCGCGAGGCCCGGTCCAATTCTCCTGGACGTGCGTGGCGTCGACCGGCACGACGCTGTCGAAGTAGTTGTAGATGCTGGCGGGCACGTGGGTGGCGCCCAGCGAGGCGAGCAGCTCGGGGGGCCGCTCGATGGTGAAGGCGACGTCCTCGGAGGTGACGGGGTCGCCGTTGTGGAACTGCATTCCCTCGCGCAGGCTCCAGACGAGCGTGGTGTCGTCGACCTGCTCATAGCCGACGACGCCGTCGAGCGAGAAGGTGCCCTTGCTCACCTGGAAGTCGAGCAGGTGGTTGTAGACCTGGTAGACGACCTCCTGGTTGTCGGTGTGGAAGACCGCGGGGTCCATGCCCATGTCTTCCGTTCGCTTCCAGGAACGGTACGTCCCGCCGCGCTTCGGGCCGGCGGCAGGCGCTTCCTCCGCTGCAGCGGCGGCCTGCGTGGCTTCAGCCTCGCCGGCATCGGCGGCCGCGTCGTCGTCATCAGCGGCGGCCTGTGTCGCGGCGGCGGCCTGCGTTGCGGCAGCCTGCGTGGCAGCCGGGGCCGCAGCGTCGTCGTCGTCATCGTCGTCGTCGCCGCAGCCGGCGAGGATTGCCGCCGACCCGGCAGCGGCTACGCCGGTGCTCGCCAGGAAACGGCGGCGGCTGAGCTTTCGCCCACGCAGGCGAAGCCAGTAGTTGTCTCGATCGCGCATCTCAATGCCCTCCCCGCTCCCGATAGTTTGCCGGAGCGTTCAGCAGATGCTGTGGCGCGCACACAATAAGCCCTGCGGGGATCGCGTTTCAACGGGGTTCATCGGGGAAGTGCGGGGCTAGATTCGCCCCCGCAGCCGGGGGTCGAGGGTATCGCGGACGGAGTCGCCAAACATGTTGAAAGCGAACACCGTGAGCGCCAGAGCCGCGCCAGGGAAGATGGCGAGCCAGGGAGCGCGCCTGAAGAACTGGCGCGAGTCCCCACTCAATTCGGCCCCCCACGACGGTGCGTCAGACCCGATCAGGAAGGAGAGGGTCGCCTCGGTGAGGATGGCGGCGGGCAGGCTGATGGTGGTGAGGACGATCATGAGGCCGGTGATGTTGGGCAGGATGTGGCGCAGCATGATGCGGAACTGGCCCGCGCCGATCAGCGTGGCCGCCTCCACGTATTGCGCGCTGCGCTGCTCCAGCACCGACCCCCGCATGATGCGGAAGGCGCCCGGCATGAAGAAGAACGCGATCGCCAGCACGCGCGCCAACTCCTCCGCCGGCAGGGCGGGTAAGTCGGGCAGCTTATCCACCAGGACAATGTCCATGATCATTGCTAACAGGAGGGAAGGGACGGCGAAGAGCATGTCAGCCAGGCGACTCAGGCCGAAGTCGACGGCGCCGGCGAGGAAGCCCGCGATGAGAGCCAGAAGCGTGCCCCCGACCGTCCCCACGAGCACGGTCGCCATACCGATCTTGAGGGAGATACGACCGCCGTAGAGCACGCTCGACCACAGATCCCTCCCCTGGCGATCGGTGCCGAAGTAGTAGTCACTGTTCGGCCCGACGAGAACGTGCGGTGTGAACGACTCCAGCGTGTCCGGATTCGTCGTATTCAGGACGGGCGCGGCGCCGGCCATAAACCCGACGATGATGATGACGATGACGCCGAGGGCGCCCGCCGGCTCACGGCGGGCCCAGCGCAGCGGATTGAACCGCTGCTGCGGCGGGATCGCGTACTCCTGCTCCAGGAGTGTGCCCGATGCCGAGGTGGTGGCCGCTTCCGACGCGTCGCTCATCGCTAGTACCTGATCCGCGGGTCGACGTAGGTGTAGAGGACGTCAACCAGGAGAGTCACGACCATGAACATCGCGGCGAAGATCATCGTGACCATGAGGACAGCGGGGTAGTCCCGCGCGATAAGCCGCTCCAGGGCGAAGAGGCCCATCCCGGGAATGGCGAAGATCTGCTCGGCCACGATGGCTCCGCCGAGGATGGCCCCGAGCTGCAGGCCCACCACCGTAAGCACGGGGATGAGGGCGCTCCGGAAGACGTGCCGGAAGATGACGACGCGCTCCCGCAACCCCTTCGCGCGGGCCGTGCGTACGTGGTCCGAGTGGAGCACCTCGAGCATGGCCGAGCGCATGATGCGGGCCGTGTAGGCCGCCCCCGCATAGGCCAGCACGCCCGCTGGGAAGATGACGATGGCGAGGTTCTTGAGGGGGTCCTCGGTGAAGTCGACCCAGTCCTGGATTGGATTCCAGTCGAACCACACGAAGGCGTAGATGATGATCAGCGTTCCCGTCCAGAAGTTGGGGACGGAGATGCCGAGGATCGTACCCGCCCTGAGCAGGTAGTCCTCGGGCTTGTTGCGCCTCACCGCCGAGATCACGCCCACGGGCACGCTGAGGACCGCGGACAGGAGGATCGTCAACAGGCCAACCTCGAGGGTCTTCGGCAGGCGCTCCTTGACGGAGCCCATGATCGAGTCGTGCGGAGGCGTCAGCGACTCGCCGAGGTCACCCACGAAGATGCCGCCAAGCCAGTCCCCGTACTGAACGTACCAGGGGCGGTCCAGCCCCAGCCTCTCGCGGGCGACTTCGAGATTGGGGACGTCCGAGATGCTCAGCGCAGCGGAGAAGGAGGCGTCGCCCGGCAGTGTCCAGATGAGCAGGAAAAGGACCAGGGAGAGAAGCAGCAGCATGAGGGGAATGGCGATGAGGCGGCGGAGGATGTAAGTCCGCATGTCTCCCCCTCACGCTCCCCGGCCAGCGATCGCTGACCACAAGGCGCGGCGATTCTGGCGGATGCGCATAGCGCTTGGCAATACGTTCGGCGGGGTTACGCCCCTGCGCGGAGTGCCCTCCACCAGTCCTGAACGTCGGGCTGGAAGTTGGCGTGGTACTGCTTCTGCAGGTCGTTGGCGCCCTCGAAGAGGGGCTCGGTGTCGGTGGTGGCGAGGTCGGAGGCGCTGGGAACGGGGTCGATCCACTCAAGCTGGATGCCCTCGATCACCTCGCCCAGGCCGGAGTCCTCGTGGTGGGGGCTGGCCTGGTGCTCGATGAAGCCGTTGTAGCTGTTGAAGGAGAGCAGGCCGTAGTACGAGCCCTTCTCGGCACCGCGCCAGAACTCGTAGCGGCGGACGTTCGACTCGTTGGCGTGGGTATCGCGCCAGAGCTCGCCTTCGAGCTCCTCGAAGCGAGCTTCCTTGCCTTCCTTGATCTTGATGTGGGCCAGAATCGTCGCCATGTTTTCTCTGGGCCGGCTGAATTTGGCGCCCCGGACGGCTGTCGCCGCGTGGGAAGAACGCCTGCGCCGCGCGGGCATGATAGAGGGTTGCTCCTGCCGTCGCGCGCCCTGCCATCGGCCACCGGGCGCCACTTCACCCCTCGTGGCGGGAACCGGGAGAGGGGCAACCGACGCGGCCGGGCTCAGGAAACGTCGAACTGGATCTCCAGGTGGGTCACGCCGCGGACGCCCCCCTTGCCCGGGGGCGGGAAGACGATGCCGTCGTTGGGGACGTCCTTGAGGCGCGGGTTCTTGAGCACCTGGAGGAGCATCTTGCCAGCCATAACGGCCTCCTGGCGGGCCATGGCGTAGCCCATGCAGAAGTGCCGCTCCTGGCCGAAGCCGAGGTGGCTGGCGACGCCATCCTGCCAGTAGCCGACGCGCAGCTCCTTCCCGAAGTAGAGGTCCTCGCGGAAGATGTTGAACTGGTCCGGATCCTTGAACACACGCTCGTCGCGGTTGCCGGAGCCGAGGCAGAGGGCGACGTTGGCGCCGTAGGGGATGACCCGGTTGCCGAGCTGGGTCTCGCGGGTGGCGCGGCGGGGCTGATAGTGGTTCGACCCATCGAAACGGAGCATCTCAGTGAAGACACGGTCCATCAGCTCGGGATCGTCGCGGACAGCTTCGTACTGCTCGTAGTTGCTGAGCAGGTTCCACCACATGGAGTCGATGGCCTTGTGGGTGGTATCGCCGCCGCCGACGAGGAGGAGGGCGACGAACGACTTGATCTGGTGGTCGGTCATCATCTCGCCGGACATCTCGGCCTGGACGAACTTGGAGATGAGGTCGGTCCGGGGGTTGGCGCGACGGTCGGCGATGATGGGCGTGAGGTAGTCGTGGAGCGCGAACTTCGCCTTTTCGGCGGAGCGGAAGTAGGCGCGCCCGTAACCCATGCCGGCGAAGAGGGTGTTGTAGATGCTCTCGAAGTAGTCGAAGTCCTCGCGCGGGAGGCCGAGCATCCCGGCGATGACGCGGATGGGGAAACGCTGGCTGAACTGCGTGACGAGGTCGATCTCGCCTGTCTTCGCGATGCCCGAGGCAAGGTCCTCGGCAGCCTCTTGCGAAAACTGCTCGATCATCTCGGCGGCGGTCTCCTCGATAACGGGGAGCCAGGTGACCAGCTTCTTGCCGACGAACTCACCGGCGACGATGCCGCGGCTCCAGCGGTGCTCGGGGCCCTCGCCCATATCGAGGATGGTCTCGCCGAGGGGCGACTCGGAGCCGAAGTCGTACTTCCCCTGCATGTCGTACACGCCGCGGGTGAAGTCGCCGCCGGGACGGCTGCGCTTGTAGGCGTCCCAGATGTCCTCGTAGCGGCTGACGAAGAAGCGGTTCTGGAGGCGGTCGTGGTAGACGGGTTCCCAGTCGCGAATCTTCTTGTAGAGGGGGAAGGGGTCGAGGCGGTGATCCTCGGTGAGGAACTCGCCGGGTTCGATGATGGGAGCTTCAGTTGGAGCCGTCATGGTCGCCTCGCCGCAGGGGGATGGTCTTGAGAGCGAGTCTAGGCCGCTCGCGGGGCGTGTCAACGCAACAATGAGGGGCAACGCGAGGGGATCGGGGTCTTGCGAAGGGTCGGCGGGCGGTCCATCCTCCGCGACAACCGGAAACAGGAGCGAATTGCAATGTCGGACGAGCTTGCGGAACTGCGCGCGCGGGTCGCCCGCCTGGAGGCGGAGCGAGCGGTAATCAGCACCTTCAACGAGTACTTCTACAACATGGATATCGGCTACACGGACGGGATCCTGGACGTGTTCCACGAGGACGCGGTGCTGGACGTGATCAACTTCCCGCCGGGGACGATGGATGACCTCCGGTTCGAGGGCCGCGAGGCGATGCGCGAGCTGTACGGGCCGCACTCGAGCGCGGAGCCGACGCTCTCGGGCGGGCACCACTCGGCGAACGTGCAGGTGAACGTGGCGGAGGACTGCTCAAGCGCGGAGCTGAGTGCCTACTTCATGACGTCGGGCGGCCACGGCGGCCTGGGCGGGGGCCTGTACCAGGGAACGTTCGTGCCGGACGGCGACAAGTGGCGCATCTCGCACTACCGCATCATCAGCAACTGGGGCTGGTCACCGGACGAGTGGACGAAGCGGACGGAGTCGCTGCCGGCGAGCAAAGCGAAGCGGGGCGGCAAGCCGCCGGTCTACGAGTTCCCGAAGCAGCCGGTCGGGTAAGCGAGGAAAGCGCGCCGCTGGCTAGATTAGCTCGCCCTGTGAGCCCTCCCGTCGGCGCTGGCGACGAGCACGTCGGAACGTGGCCTGCGGTGCTACCCGGGGATACTCAGCGCGTGCTTCGCCGGACAGCAATTCCTCAATGGTGAGGATCTGAACCCGGGGGTAGAGCCGGCCGGGGTAGAGTTCGGGCTCATAGAAGCCAGCCGACACGGCCTCCTGCCTCATCGGCTCAGTAGGCTCGACCAGCGTTACGAACAGCCCAATGTCGGCCTTCTCACGCTCCATGTCACCCTTCAGGGTCGCAACGTCGCCCCGCTCCACCTGGCCACTCTTGACCTGCACGATGATGCGCTTGGCCTTGCCGCTGTTGTCATCGAAGAAATTGATAGACCCATCAATGCCTGCGTCGGCACCTCGCGTCTTCTTTGCAGGACGTGCGTCCACCAGACCAAGAGCCCACCACTCGAACTGGAACCGCCCATCATGTTGGCTCTCCGTAGCCAGGGCACGGGCACTCTCCACGTCCTTCGGGTCGCCAATGACCTCGTACTCGGAGAGATCCTCGCCAAACGTGTCGTGAAGGCGACTCTTCATAAGAGCAATTGCGATGTGGGTGACGTCAATGCCAACCCACTTCCGCCCGAGCCCTTCTGCCACGGCCACCGCCGTCCCGCAGCCACAGAACGGGTCCAACACCACCCCGTCCGGAGGACACGAGGTCGCGATGATGCGGCGCAGTAGCCCCTCTGGCTTCTGTGTGGGGTAACTCAGCTTCTCAGGCCTCTGGGTCCACTTGACATCTTCGTCAATGGACTCATCTGTCTCCCAGAGAACGCCCTCCGTGTAAGGCTGGTAGGCCCAAATGTCCTGGAGGGGAGTGCCAGATCGACGACTGAGGTACCGCTTGACCTGGGGCTGCCCACCCTGCCCACTGGGGAGGTAGATCAGGTTGTGCTTGAGCGCGAGATCGAGCTTTTCTTGGCTGGACAGTCCTTCGGTGTATTCACCGCGGTCTTCGAGTTCCTCACGAAGGTAGGCGGGCATGGCCCAATGCCGTCCGGCGCTGGTGGGGTTGTAGCCCTTCCATGGCTGACCAGAATCCCCCGTTCTGACTCCCTCGGCGGTTGGGTCGGCGTGACGATACCGGCCATTGGCATCCTCGTGGACGAACATCGACTCAACATACCCTCGGAGATACGGGCGGACCTGCGGGGAGAAGAAATACGAGGAACCCTTGGAATAGAAGAATATGGTGTCGTGAATGCGGCCATATATGCGTGAGTTGTTGTGTGCGTTGGTCCGACGCCACACAATCTCATTCCGAAAGTTTCGCGAGCCGAAGACCGCATCCAACAGCAACTTGAGGTAGTGGCTGGCTGTTGGGTCGCAGTGCAGATAGAGGCTGCCTGTGGGTTTGAGCACGCGGTGCAACTCGACCATGCGCTGCGCCATCATCGTGAGGTAGGCCATCATGTCGTTCTGGCCCAGGAACGACCTCATGGCCTGGAGTAGGTCCGCTAGCTTGCTAGGGCCGTTGGTGACCACATCGCGGTATGCGGCCTCGGAGCTCATGTCCCAGTGCCACGTGTCGTCGAAGGCCGTGATCTGGGCAGCCGACTCCTCGCCAGTCTTCTCGCGGAAGAGGACGTTGTAGGTCGCGTTCGAGTTGAAGGGAGGGTCGAGGTAAATGAGGTCGACGGTCTCGTCGGGGATGTATTCGCGAAGGATGTCGAGGTTGTCGCCGAAGTAGAGGGCGTTCTTCCACTCGGGGCTGGTCATCACCCCGAGTATACGGGGTGAGCCTCCGCCTCCCATTCCCGGAGCCGCGCTACACTGCGCGCGGCCCGACGTGGGCCGTGGAGGTGGCGCTATGCCGATGTCCCGTGAGGAGATGGATGCGTTCCTGGCGGAGCCGAGGAACGCGATCGTGGCGACGGTGAACCCGGACGGGTTCCCGCAGCTGACGCCGATCTGGTTCCACTGGGAGGACGGGACCGTCTACTTCAGCACGACCGCGCCGCGCCTGAAGACACGGAACCTGGAGCGCGACGGGCGCGTCTCGATCTGCGTCGACGAGCCGGGCGACCCGGACCAGCGCACGGTGGTGCTGGCAGCGGAGTCCTGCACGATTACGCCGGGTCTGGGAACGGTGACGGAGACGATCGCGCGCAAGTACGGCGGCGAGAACTGGGAGACCAGCTACGAGCACATCGCGAACACCCCGGATCGCGTGGTGGTGTCGTACAAGCCCACCCGGATCCTGACCTGGAGCTCGTCGGCCGACCGGCGGGAGCACGTCCAGAAGAACCGCTAGTGGTCAGTGGCCGGCGATCGGTGGTGGGTCGCCATGCGAGGGACCGTCGAGGCTCGTAGGATGCGCGTGCATCGCGCTCCGTGATACGCAGCGGCGGGCGCGAGCCGGAGGCTGTCATGGGATTTCTTGATGGGAAGGTGGCGCTCGTGACGGGTGCCGCCGAAGGACTCGGCGTCGCCTTTGCGAACGCCGCGGCGGCGGCGGGCGCGAAGGTCGCGATCTGCGACATCCGCGACAACGTGGACGAGCGCGCGAGCCAGATCGGCGACGCGCACGGGGTCGAGACGGCCTCGTTCCACGCGGACACGGGCGTCCCGGAGGACTGCTGGCGCGTGGTCGACAGCACGATGGAGCGGTTCGGGCGGATAGACGTGCTGATCAACAACGCGGGCACGATCGCGATGACCTCGCCGACGGACCCGGTGGACAAGTCGATTGCGGACTACGACCTCGTGATGAACGTGAACAACCGCGCCTACTACCTGTTCGCGCGGGCAGTGTGGCCGATCATGCAGGAGCAGGGCGGGGGCGAGATCGTGAACATCGCCACCGACCACATCTTCACGCAGAAGAACCGGCCCACGGGCGGCGGCTGGGTGATGGACACCTACGACTCCTCGAAGTGGGGGCTGAACGGGTTCCTGCTGAGCTGGTCGAAGGCGGGGGAGCCGCACAACATCCGCGTGAACGGCATCTGCCTGGGGGCGACCGACTCGCACATGCTGCGCGGCTTCACGGGCGAGGAGAACCTGACGCCCGAGGTGATCGCGAGCTGGATGAAGCCGGCGGACGTGGCGCAGGTGGTAATGGACCTGATCGAAGACGGGCGCAGCGGCTACAACATTCCGGTCTGGGTGGACGACCCGGTGGTCCTGACACCCCAGACCGACGACTTCTCCCTGAAGGTCGGCGTCATGAAGTCGGCCTTCGAGGCGTAGGAGGGAACATCATGGGATTCCTGGACGGAAAGGTCGGAGTCGTGACGGGGGCGGCGCAGGGGCTGGGGACGGCCTACGCGCGCGCGCTCGCGAGCGAGGGAGCGGACGTCGCGGTGTGCGACGTGAAGCCGGAGGTGAGCGCAGTCGCGGACGAGATCGCGGCGACGTCGGGGCGGACCGTACGGGCGTACCCGTGCGACGTCTCGGACACGGAGGCGGTGCTCGGCTTCGTCGATGCGGTCCTGCGGGACTTCGGTGGAGTCGACGTGGTCGTCATGAACGCGGGCATCTACGGCTCGACACCGATGGACCTGCCGCGCGATGAGGCGCTCTCGGAATACCAGCGCTTCATGGATACGAACGTGAAGAGCATCTACGTGCTGGAGCGGGCGTTCGCGCCCTCGCTGGTGGAGCGGGAGGGCGACATCGTCGTCATCTCGACGGACCACATCCTGCCTCCGCTGGAGCCGGGAGGGACGCGCGGGGGGCCGTCGACGGACCTGTACGACGCCTCGAAGTGGGTGCTGAACGGCTACATCCAGGCGTGGGCGCTGGGGTTCGCGGCGAACGGCCAGAACGTTCGCGTGAACGGCATCGCCATGGGGGCGACGGACACGCCGATGCTGCGGGGCGTCTTCCCGGGCGGCAGCCCCCCAGACGACGTCGTGGCGGGCTGGATGACGCCGGCGCAGCAGGCGCAGCTCATGCTCGACCTGCTGCAGGACGGGCGCACGGGCGACCTGATCTCATCGGAGCCGGGGCACCCGGTCGAGCTGCCGCCACGGTCGGGGATGGGGCAGCCCGTCTCGAACCTGCCGGCTGAGCAGTTCCACCACGGGCTGATGGGGCTCGAGCCCGCGATCTGGGAGCCGCCGAGCTAACGGGAGGGACACGATGACAACCGTGAGCTTCGACCCGGCCGTGTTCGATACGCCGGAGTACTGGCGCGACCCGTATCCGCACCTGAAGGTGCTGCGGGACCATTTCCCCGTGTACCACGATGAGATGCACGGGCTCTGGTACATCACGCGCTATGACGACGTGTGCAACGCCTTCAAGGACAACGTGCACTACTCGAGCAAGAACCTGGAGCGCTCGATGGCGCTGGTGTTCGGCACGACGATGATGCAGTTCGACGGGGAAGAGCACACGAAGCGGCGGAACATCGTGGCGCCGGAGTTCTCGGGACGGCGGATGGACCCGCTGATCCCGATCATCGAGAAGAACACGCAGGACCTCGTCGACCGAATCACGGCGCAGGCGGCGGAGCGGCTGGCGCAAGGGTTCGCGGACAAGGGCGAGGTGGAGCTGATCGACGCGTTCAGCTCGCGGCTGCCGGTGATGGTGATCATCGACATGCTGGGTCTGCCGCAGAAGGACCATGACCTCTTCCACGAGTGGTACCCGGCGATGATGGCGGGCCTTACGGGCACGCCCGAGCAGCGCACGTACGGCATCGAGTGCAACCAGCAGTTCCACGCCTACATCGACAAGCTGGTGGACGAGCGCAGCGTGAACCCGGGCGAGGACCTGATCTCGAAGCTCTGCACCGCGGAGGTGGACGGGGCGCGGATGTCGAAGGAAGACATCAAGGCGTTCTCGAGCCTGCTGCTCGTGGCCGGCGGGGAGACGACGGACAAGGCGATCGGGAACATGTGGGTGCACATGATGGAGAACCCCGATCAGTTCGCGGAGGTGAAGCGCGACCCGGAGCTGTTCGACCGCGTATTCACGGAGACGATGCGGATCACGCCGCCGGCGGGCAGCCAGCAGCGGGACGTGATCGAGCCGGTGGAGCTGTACGGCCAGACGATCCCGGTGGGGGCGGAGGCGCACTTCTCGATATTCGCGGCGAACCACGACGAGCGCGTGTTCGATCATCCGGACGACTTCGACATCTTCCGGAACGACCTCTACTTCGGCCGGGAGCTACGGTCGGGGTACTTCGAGGGCGGACGCGCCGGGCACCTCGGCTTCGGGCTGGGCAAGCACTTCTGCGTGGGCTACCAGCTGGCGCGCTCGGAGGCGGTCATCGGCTCGAAGGCGCTGCTCCAGGCGATGGGGAACCCGCGCGTGAAGGCGGGCGGCGCGGCGCACATCCAGGTGGCCGGCCCGATGAACGAGCAGCCTCGGCTGGACCTCGAGTTCGAGGTGGTGTGAGGGATTCGTCCGGGAGGTCTAGTCCTCTGCCCTCTTAGAAAATGGTCTCAGGACGAATCCTGCGGCAACGGCGAAGTCGCCCTGCGAAACGGTCATCTGTCCCCCCCTCTCTTGCAGACGAACAGTTATGTCACCATATTCCAAGGGTTCCCGGACATCTTGGGAGTCCAATTGCCAATAGGCTCGTAGCCAGAGGGCATCAACGTCCGTGTCTTCGTCCTTGAGATCTTCAATTGCATCCGCCAATGCCTTCACGTGGGCGAACTCATCTCGCCTCTTCTGAACCCGCATCCTGCGGATCCACCCTCCAACGGCCCTGCAGGGGAAGGAAAGCCACTCGATTGCACCGACACCAGGGTAGTCGGCCCTAATTCGATCCAGCTCCTCCTGAAGCTGAATTCTGTCCCCTCGGATTTCCTCCAGTTGCGATGCGAGTTCTACATATCTCTCATCCGTCTCCGGCGCACCGAGGGACACTCCGGAATTGGCAATGTAGTTCTCCAGCGTTTGCACACTGTAGTTTGCGCGACTCGACGCCAACTCTAGCTTCCCCTTGGTCCGACGGTAGAGCCGCCTTCCTCCTCTCGTCCTCCACGCCGCCGTCCACACCACTATCAAGACTGCAAGGCCTGAGAACGTCACGGCGAGGCATGAGAGGACCAGCGCTTCGCCAGCCCCATTTCCTCCCGCTGCGAGCAACGCTAAGGCCCCCTAACGGGCGTCCGGGTCGAGGCCGCGACGCTCGCGCTCGGCGCGCATGCGGACGGCGTCCGACTCGAGGCGCGGGCCGCGCTCCTCGTCGGTAAGGGTCCCAGCGACGTCCTTGCCGGACTTCCCGCTGTCGAACGTGATCCACTTCTCGGGGGTGGCCTCGATGATGATGCGCAGGGGCGAGTCGAGGCGCTCGACGAAGTCGTCCTCGGCGGCCTTGTCGTCGGGGTTGGCCTTGTGCGCGAGGGCGCGATAGAACCAGTCCTTGGTCTCCTGGTCCTCGCGGACGATGGCGCGGCACTTGGCGGTGGCGGCGCCACGGGGGGAGTCCGGGCTCTGTGCGGAGATGCCGCTGACGGCGACGGAGACGCGCCCGTCGCGACGGATGGCGGCGACGCGATGACGGTGGGCGGCGCAGGTAATCCAGAACTTGCCGTCCCTCCAGACGAAGGAGTGGTAGACGCCCACGGGCCAGCCGTCCTTGGTGCCCCACATCAGGATGCACTCGCTGGCGTCGTTCATGAGCTGGTCGATCTGCTCTTCGCTGTAGGGGTAGATGGAAACGACCTCGTGGTCGCGCGTTCCTTCGGGCACGGGAAACCTCCTTGGAGTCAGACGCGTACGGTAGCCAGCGGGCGGCGCGTTCGCAAAGGGGCGGGGCTAGGGGTGGCCGGCGACCTTGAGCAGCGTGCCGGTCACCCAGCTCGAGGCGTCGGAAGCGAGGTAGACCGCGGCAGCGCCAAAGTCTTCCTCCTTGCCGAGGCGCTTGAGGGGCTCGGCCTCGGCCATCTTCTCGAAATAGTCGTCGCCGCCGCCGGAGGCGTCCTCGTAGTCCTCCGTGCGCACGGAGCCGGGGAGGATGGCGTTGACGCGGATGTTGAAGGGGGCCATCTCGAGGGCGAGGGTCTTGGTGAGGTGGTTGAGGCCCGCCTTGGATGCGGTGTAGACGCCGTTCGTGGGAGCGCCCCGGGCGAGCGCGCCGACCGAGCTGACGTTGATGATGGAGCCGCCTCCGGTGCTGCGCATCGCGGGCCACACGGCCTTGGCGCACATCCAGGGGGCCTTGAAGTTGAGGGTGGTGGTGGCGTCCCAGGACTCCTCGGGAGTCTTGACGAGGAAGTTGACGCTCTGCTCCTGCAGGCCCCCGGCGTTGCTGACCCAGACATCGATGCGACCGAAGTGGTCCATCATCGACTGGACGAGGCCCTCGACGTTGGACCAGTCGCGAATATCGGTTGGGAGGGCGAGGGTGCGGCGACCGCGATCCTCTATCTCCTTGCCAACGTCCTTGAGGAGCTGCTCGCGGCGTCCGGCGACAGCGACGTCAGCGCCGGCTTCGGCGAGGCCGAGGGCGATGCCGCGGCCGATGCCGCCCCCACCGCCCGTCACCATTGCGATCTTTCCTTCCAGGCTGAACAGATCGAGGATGCCCATGCGCACGCTCCCGCGAAAAGATTTCCGGAAGTGTACGCGAGGCCGGTCTGTGCGGCTGCACGCCCCGGGAATCAGGCCAGCAATCCGATAGCGTTTTCGGAAACTGTTGTCATCTTAAATGTATGCTTTCACGCGGCACGAAACAGGGGTGGCGCTGACCGTCCCGTTCTCAGGGGCGTCCCGTGGAGCTCCGCATCCTCGTCGCAGCGGCTGGCCTCTCACTTACGCTGGGAGTGGTAACCGCAGCCCTCTGTGCCCGGCCACCGTTCAGCGCGGGAGCCGGCTCGCTCGCGCCCGAGTTCATCGACGTGAAGACCACGGAGAAGCGAACGAGCGGCGGCCAGCAGCGTATCGAGGTCGAGACGCCGGCGGGCGAGGCGGGTGACCTGCTCATCGCGGTGGTGGCGCTGGCCCGGGACCGCACGATCGCCGCTCCGGCGGGGTGGACCCTCATCGACAGCGGGGTGGCGGACGAGGACGAGGCGCGGCTGGGTGTCTGGTACCGCGTGGCAGACAGCTCGGAGGGCGAGGCGTATGCCTTCACCTGGGAAGGGAGGGCACGGGGCGGGGCGGCGATCCTGCGATATCGCGGTGTCGACCCGGGGACGCCTCTGGGGCCGAGCAATTTCGCGACCGGGGAGACTCGCGATCCTCCAACGGCCCCGGATGTGGCCACAACGGGCGGGGCAGTCCGCGTGTTGCGGGTTTTCGCGGTGTTCGGGGCCTCGATCAGGGCGACCGATGGTCCCCCAACGGGCCACGAGGAACGCTTCTTCGTGGGCGCCCAGGGCAGCAACGGCATCATCGCGGGCGGCGCGGACTCGGCCCTCACGGTGGCCGGGAGCACCGGCTCGGCGGTCTTCAACCTGGACCTGCCAAAGGGGAGGGCCTGGCGGACCGGGACCATCGTCTTGAATCCTGCGCCGTCGCCGGCACCAACTCCCACACCGACCCCCACGCCTACGCCGACACCTACTCCTACGCCAACACCGACCCCCACGCCAACGCCAACCCCCACGCCGACGCCAACCCCTACGCCAACGCCGACTCCCACGCCAACGCCGACGCCTACTCCCACGCCCACGCCTACTCCCACGCCCACGCCAACCCCCACGCCAACGCCAACCCCAACCCCCACGCCAACGCCAACCCCCACGCCACCGCCAACCCCCACGCCGACGCCAACCCCCACGCCAACGCCGACTCCCACGCCAACCCCCACGCCAACGCCAACCCCCACGCCAACGCCGACTCCCACGCCAACCCCGACTCCCACTCCCACGCCGACGCCCCAAAGCCCGAAGTTCCTCGGGAGCGAGTCAGAGGCGAAGACCCGGAGCGGAGGGAGTCAGGAGCTCACAATCAGCACGCCACAGGGACAGCCGGGCGACCTGGTCGTGGCCATCCTCGCGACCCGCCATGAACGGTCGCCGAGCGCGCCGGACGGCTGGACGCTCATTGACAGCGGGCTGGCTCACGAGAAGGAAGCGACGCTCGCCGTGTGGTACCGCCTGGCAGACGGGACGGAGTTGACGAACCACACGCTGAGCTGGCTGTGGGGGGAGAGCCAGGCCGTGGGAGCCATCCTCCGCTACGGCGACGTCAACCCGGACGAGCCCATCGGACCGGCCGCTTCGAGTGCAGGGGAGGGCAACGCGCCCCTCGCGCCCGGCATCACGGTGGCGGAGGCCGGGACACGAGTCCTGTACCTGTACGCAGTGGGTGACGGGGACCGAACGGTCAGTGCGCCCCGCGAGGCAGCGGGCCGTTTCTCAAGGACCAGCAGGGGAAGCACGGGCGTCCAGGCCGGCGCGGCCGACGCGCTGCAGGGCGGTCCCGGCAGCAGCGGAACCGCGGAGTTCTCGTTCGTGGAAGGGACGACGCGGTCGTGGCGAACCGTCACGCTTGCCATCAACCCTCTGCCCGCGACTACGCCTACACCGACTCCTACACCGACGCCCACGCCTACTCCGACACCAACACCAACTCCGACACCCACGCCGACGCCCACACCAACACCAACTCCGACACCCACGCCGACTGCGACTCCGACACCTACTCCGACACCGACGCCAACACCTACGCCTACGCCAACGTCGACTCCGACGCCGCGTCCGCGGCCCGCCTTCGTCTACGTTCCGCCGGCAAGGGTGACGCCCACGCCGACGCCTACACCCACTCCTACACCAACGCCCACGCCTACTCCAACACCAACGCCGACTCCGACAGCAACTCCGACGCCCACACCCACCCCAACACCCGCACCGACCGCGACACCGACGCCAACGCCTACCCCGACAGCGGCGCCAACTCCAACTCCTACGCCCACACCCAGCCCGAGCCCTACTCCCACGCCGACAGGTACGCCTACTCCAACCCCAACGCCGGCAGCCACTCCATCCCCGAGGCCAACACCCACACCCGCACCCAGAGCGATCCCCTCGCCAGCCGCATCGGCAGCACCGGAGACTTCGCGGACGGCGCTTCGCTCTCCTGCTCATACCCAGGCGCCGACGGCCACAGAGACACCGACCCGAATCCCCGCGCCCGCCCCGGCTCCCGCCCCGACAGCCACTCCGGAGGCCCCGCCACCGACCGCAACACCGGCTCCGACTGCGCAGACCCCAGAGTCGGTTGAGGGATACGCCTCACGGCCAGGGCTGAACGAGATCTATGTTGCGGACGCTAGTTCGGGGAGCGATCTGGCGACGAACATCGCCGCGGCAGTCACATCGTTCACGGCCAGCGCTGGGGTGACGTCACTGGTCGTGCGCCTGCTCGGGCATGCTCCGGGGCGCCGGGGCGCAGGTGGGCGTTGACCCGGCGGTCGCCGGAAAGCAGGCTGGCCACTGCCGATGTCGATACACGCCACCCGACTCGTTGACGCCCCCATCATCCGGCCCGACATGGACGCCCGGATGGGCGCCAACGTGAACGGCCCCTCGCTTATTCGCGCGCCGGAGTGGCTCTCGGACACGGACGTGGGGCGGCTTGGGGAGTACTACCTGTACTTCGCCCACCACAAGGGCCGTTACATCCGCCTTGCTTACGCAGACGATCTGGCAGGTCCCTGGTCGACCTATGAGCCCGGCACGCTCCAGCTGGAGGAGTCGTACTTTCCGGCGGCGCTCGAGGACTTCGCCCCGGGCGTGGCGGACCGGTTTGGAGCGCAGTGGGTCTACCCCCACGTCGCATCTCCCGATGTCCACGTCGACGACGAGTCACGACAGGTCCGGCTCTATTTCCACGGGCAGTTGCGAGACGGCCGCCAGGTCTCCCGCCTCGCCCTGTCCAGCGACGGCATCCACTTCGAGGCGCGCGAGGAAATCCTGTCGACCAGCTACCTGCGCATGATCCGGCTCGACGCCGTTGCGGAGCCGGGGTGGTACGGCATGTCGATGCCGGGCATCGTCTACCGCTCGGACGACGGCCTGGGTGGATTCGAACGCGGGCCGCAGCTCTTCCCCGACACGATGCGACACTGCGCCCTGCTCCGGCGCGGCGACACGCTCTGGGTCTTCTGGAGCAACGTTGGAGACGCGCCCGAACGCATCCTCGTGTCGCCGGTGTCACTCGAGAGGGACTGGCGGAAGTGGGAGGCAGGGCCCGCCGAAGAGGTCCTGCGACCCGAGCGCGACTGGGAGGGCGCGACCCTTCCCCTCGTTCCGAGCCTGCGCGGCTACGCCCCGGAGCTGGTCAACCAGCTACGCGACCCGGCGGTCTTCGAGGAAGGCGGCCGGGTCTGGCTGCTGTACGCCGTGGAGGGCGAACACGGGATTGGCATCGCCGAACTCGATGTTTCCTGACCTGCCCCTGCGCTAGCCGCCGAGCGCCCGCGTCTCGGGTGTCTCGATGAGCTGGCAGTAATTGCCGTCCGGGTCGAGGAAGGTGGAGATGCGGCCGCCCCAGGGTTCCTCGCCCTTGCTTCGCACGAACTCGACTCCGGCTGCCTCAAGGCGCGCCTGCTCCGCGTCGAGGTCATCGACGACGAAGTTGATGAGATAGCGCACGGGGTCGGTAGCGGGGCCCGTGACCTCGCTGTGGCCGCTGACGATGAGGAAGCCGCTGCCGAGCGCGAAGGCACCGGGGCTCATCTCGGGGGCGGGGGTAAGCCCGAGGGTGTCGCGATAGAACGCGATCAACCGCTCGGGCTCTGGACTCCCGAGGTTGAGCGAGAGCGCTGGCAGAATTGCCAACGGCTAGCTCGCGAAGGCGTTGATGGCGGCCACGTCGTCGCTGCTGAGGCTCCAGCCGCCGGCAGCGACGTTCGACTCGAGCTGGTCGGGGCGGGTAGCTCCGGAGATGACGCTGGGGACGCCGTCCTGGGCGAGCAGCCAGGCGATCGCCAGATCGAGCACGGAGTGACCCTGGTCGGCGGCGTACGCCTCGGCGGCGTGGAGGATGCCCCAGTTCTTGTCGTTGATGTATTTGCCCGCGAGGCCAGCGAGGGCGCCCTCGGTGAGGCGGCCTCCGGCCGGCATCTCCTCGCCCTGCTTGTACTTACCGGTGAGGAAGCCGCCCGCGAGGGGGAAGTAGGGGAAGATGCCGTAGCCGCACTCGACGGCAGCGGGGGCCGCATCGGCCTCGATGTTGCGGTCGACGAGGCTCCACTCGTTCTCGACGGAGATGTAGGGGGCGAAGCCGTTCGACTCAGTGACCTGCTTCGCTTCGCGGATCTGGTCGCCGGAGACGTTGGAGATGCCGGCGTTTCGGATCTTCCCTTCCTTCACGAGATCATCGAGCACGCCCGCGGTCTCGGCGGCGGGGGTGTCGGGATCGGGGAAGTGGACCATGTAGAGGTCGATGTAGTCGGTCCCAAGCCGCTGCAGGCTGTTGTTGAGGGCGTTGGTGATGTACTCGCGGGTGCCGCTGCCGGGGGACTCGATGCCGGTTGCGGTCATCGACGTGGGCATGCCGAACTTGGTGGCGATGATGACGTCGCCACGACGGTCGCCGAGGGCCTTGCCGAGGATCTCCTCGGAGGGGCCGTGCTCGCCGGCGTACATCTCGGCGGTGTCGAAGAAATTGACGCCAAGCTCAATCGCCTTGTCGACGACGGCGTTGGCGCCGTCCTGGCCGATGCGCATGCCGAAGTTGTTGCAGCCGAGTCCAACGACCGAGACCTGCAGGTCCGAGCTGCCTATGTTGCGGTATTCCATAAGGGGGTACGCCTCCTGAGGGTTTCGTTCGCGTGGGGCAGTGTAGGGCAACGGGGCGCGGGGCGCGCCCGTGGGCTCAGGCGGGGTCGAACTCGATATCGAGGGAGGTGACGGAGCGCATGCCGGCGTTCCCGCCCATGACGGGATTACGGCCCGGCTTGATGCGCACGTCGGAGATGGCTTCGAGGATCATGCGGGTCCCCACGACGGCCTCGGTGCGGGCGAGCTGGTAGCCGACGCAGAAGTGCTTGCCGAGACCGAAGCCGATGTGGCTGGCCCTGCCTCCCTCGCGGTAGCCGACGCGCATCTCGCGACCGATGTGGAGGTCGTCGCGGAAGATGTCGAATGTGGCCGGGTCGCTGAAGACGCGCTCGTCGTGGTTGGCGCCGTGGATGGAGAGGTTCACGACGCTCCCGGCGGGAACGGTCACGCCACGCATCTCCCAGTCCTGCATGACGAGGCGGACCTCGCCGCCAACGGGGGCTTCGCAGCGCATGGTCTCGGTGAAGGCCTGGTCGATGAGGGAGTGGTCCTGGCGCACAGCTTCGAACTGCTCGGGGTGGTTGAGGAGGAGCCACCAGAGGTTGGCGATGGCGCGGTCGGTGGTCTCGCCCCCCGCGGTGAGGAGCAGGCTCACGAACGACTTGATGTCGTGGACGGTCAGCTTCTCGCCGTCGACCTCGGCCTCGCAGAGCCTGGAGATGAGGTCGTCGCCGGGGTTGCGGAGGCGCTCCTGGACGAACGGTTCGAGGTAGTCGTGGAACTCGGCGTTGGCCTCGATGCCCTTCTTGCGGAGGACGGGGTCGGGAGCGAGGCCGGCGAGGAAGGTGGGGTACCAGTAGTGGAAGCGGTCGTGGTCGGACTGGGGGAGGGCGAGCATGTCGACGATGACGTTGACGGGGAGGCGCGTGCTAAAGGTATCGACGAGGTCCGTCTCGCGGCGATCGATGAAGCCCTCGACAAGCTCGCGGGCGGCCTTCTCGGTGAAACCGACGATGAGGCGGCGCACGTTGTCCTCGATGACAGGGAGGAAGGCCTCGAGCTTCCGGCCGACGAACTCGGGGGCGATGATGGCCCGCTTCTGGGAGTGCTCGTCGCCGTCCATGGCCGTGAGGGATGGTCCGAAGACGGCGCTGTGGGAGGACTCGAAGATGGTGCTGGAGAGCGCGTCGTGGTCGAGGAAGCCAGCCACAACGTCTTCGTACCGCGTGACGAACCACATCTTTTCGCGGGGGTGCTGCCAGACGGGGTGCTCATCGCGCAGGCGCTTGAGCGCCGGGTAGGGGTTGAGGTGGAACTCCTCGCCCTCGAGGAGAGCGGGGTCGAAGGTGTCGGCAGTCATGTCAGGGTCGTCAGTTGCCCCTGACGCTCCACAACCGCCTGCAGTCTCTCCAAGTCAACCTGCTCTGAAGCGTTCTCGATTTCGATACCCGCGACGTTCTCCTCCGCGTCCAGGTGAACGACCACCCCGTCGCACAGGTCGAAACCCTCCACCTCGACTCGCTGTCCGAACGAGATGTGGAGCATGTCGGTCTCGCGGTCGTAGCGGAGCTTCACTGCGCCTCCCTCCGAAAACTGCGATCGAAGAACGCATTATGGACGGTTTCGCCGTCTTCCAGTGTAACTACGCGAAGCACGCGCGTGGAGTCCCCGAAGGGCACTTCTCCCCAGAAACGCATCCGGCCGTTGGGCTGAGCCTCGGTCGCCATGGGTGCAGCGAGCACCGAGAGGCAGGTTTCAACGTCCACTTCAGGCCGACCGGGAAGCACGATGTTGTCGAAGTACCAGGTGGTCTTCACCTACTGTGTTGTCCCTCCTGACAGGGAATAGTCGCCGCAGTACTTGCCATGCGCAAGCTACTACCCTCCCAATCGCACCAGCGTAGAATCGTCGGCACGAACGGCCTCGGCGGCCGGTGGGGGTTCGACCATGCGAAGTGAAGTGCATGCCATCAGTGGCGCGACTTATGACGACCTTGGCGATGGGCGCGTGCGCGTCCACAAGGGCGAAAGCTACGGCATCTTCGACTGGGAGGGGCGCTGGGAAGAAGGCGACATCACGCGCGCCGACCCACACCTGCTCCAGTACGTGGGCGGGCCGGACCTGCCGCCGGGCGTCGACGAGATGGCGGCGCAGCTCGATGCAGCGCGCGAGAAGGCGGCGCAGGAAGAAGCGCAACAGCAGGAACTGAGCGCCGGCGACCTGGCCGAGGACGCCTACACGGGCTCGGTGCGCGACCCCCGCTACGGGGTTCGCAACATGATCATGGCGCAGGGCCAGACGACGGTCGCGAAATACGTGGGCGACCCCGGACGGGAGACGGAGAAGGGCCCGCGTTCGAAGGGCATCTCGTTCCACGAGGTGCTGGCGGGCGATACCTACCCGGAGCGCATCCCGCCGGAGCTGTGGGAGGACTCGCCCATGCCGGGCGGCGTCACGCGCGTGCCCACGGAGCGCTTCACGAGCCAGGCGTGGCACGACCTCGAGGTCGAGAAGCTGTGGAAGAAGGTGTGGCAGTACGCCGCCCACGTCGACGACATCCCTGAGGTCGGGGACTACATCGTCTACGACATCGCCCACCTCTCGTACATCGTCGTGCGGACGGGCGAGAACGAGTTCAAGGCCTACAACAACGCCTGCCTCCATCGTGGCCGCCAGATCCGTGAGTTTGACGGGAAGAAAGCGACGGAGTTCCGCTGCCCCTTCCACGGCTGGTGCTGGGAGATCGACGGCTCGCTGCGCGAGATTCCCTCGGAGTGGGACTTCCCGGAGGTACGCGAGGACGCCAGCCACCTGCGCGAGGCGAAGACGGGCACGTGGGGCGGGTTCGTGTTCATCAACCCGGATCCGGACTGCGAGCCGTTCGAGGACTTCATCGGGTCGCTGCCCCAGCACTACGCGAAGTACGAGTACGAGAAGCGCTACAAACAGATGCACGTGGCGAAGGTGATCGCGGCGAACTGGAAGATCACGCAGGAGGCCTTCATGGAGGGCTACCACGTGATGGCGACGCACCCGCAGGCGATGGCCTTCGGTGGCGACGGCGCGAACATGCAGTACGACATCTTCGGGAACTGGTGCCGGGCGATCACGGTCGGCGCCAACACGAGCCCGCAGCGCGGCATCTACCCGGACAACGAGGAGATCTTCGCGATGCGCAGGGGCGGCGCGGAGATGGCTCGCGAGGGTCTACGGCAGGTGATGGGCGACAAGGCCGACATCTTCTGCGACGCGGAGGTGCTCGACGGGTACTTCAATAACCTGTTCCCGAACTTCCACCCGTGGGGCTGCTTCAGCCGCATCGTGTATCGCTTCCGCCCGTACGGCGACGACCCGGACCGCAGCATCATGGAGGTCTTGTACCTGGTGCCGTGGCCGGAGGGCGAGGAGATGCCCCCGGCGGCTCCGATGCACTGGCTGGAGGAAGACGAGGACTTCACGCTCGCCCCGGAGATGGGCGGGCTGGCACGCGTCCTGAACCAGGACTGCTACAACCTGCCCAAGATCCAGAAGGGCCTGAAGACGAAGCAGGACCCGTACGTCTACTTCTCCGCCTACTCGGAGGGAAAAATCCGGCACTTCCACGAGCTGTACGACCAGTGGCTCGGGGTTGAGTAGGGCATGACCCAGGCGCTGGAGAACTATGGTTTCCTCAAGCTGAACGAGGAGATCCTGGCCAATCCGTACCCGTTCTACCGGGCGCTGCGTGAGCAGTCGCCCATCTACCGGGAGCCAGACTACGACGTGTTCCTGCTCAGCCGGTACGAGGACATCCTGGAGGTGAACGCGCAGCCCGAGGTGTTCTCCAGCATCCTCGTGGCGAACGCGCCGTACACGGACCCGCCGGCGGCACTCGAGGACCTGCCGGCGTGGCGCGACTCGCAGCCGTTCAGCGACAAGATCCTGTCGAACGACCCGCCCGACCACACGCGCCACAAGCGGCTCATCAACCGCTTCTTCACGCCGAGGCACGTGGCGGGGCTGGAGCCGCGGGTACGCGAGATCACGAACGAGATCATCGACACCTTCATCGACGAAGGCGAAGTCGAGTTCGTCACCCAGTTCTCGCACATGCTGCCCCGGCTCGTCGTCGGCGAGCTGATCGGCCTGCCACCCGAGGACCACGACTACTTCAAGCAGTACTTCATGGACCGGCTCGCCGTGATGGCGAAGGCGGCGGCAGACCCCACGGGCTCCTACAAGCAGCAGGAAGAAGAGCGCGAGGAGATCACCGAGAACGAGTTCCTCACGGACTACTTCATGAAGGCGATGGCGGAGCGGAGGGAGCAGCCGCGGGGCGACATCATGAGCGACCTCGCGAACGCCACCTTCGTGGATTCGGGCGAGCCGGTGGCGCTGGAGTCGCTCGTGAGCATGATCACGCTGCTGTACGCGGCGGGTGGGGACGCGAACACGCCCGAGCTGATGACGAACGCGATGCTCGTGCTGCTACGGCAGCCGGACGTGATGCAGGCGCTCCGGGACGACCCCTCGCTCGCGGGCGGATTCATCGAAGAGGTCCTGCGGTACGACACGCCCGTGCCGGGCGTATTTCGTATCGCGCTGCAGGACACGAGCGTCGGCGGCGTGCCCGTGAAGCGGGGCGAGAAGCTGATGGTCATCTACGGGTCGGGGAACCACGACGCGGAGAAGTTCGATGACGGCGAGGTGTTCGACCTTGGCCGCGAGCAGACCTGCCCGCACCTGGGCTTCGGGCACGGGGTGCACTACTGCCCGGGGGCCGGCCTGGCACGGCAGGAGGGTCGCGTGGCGATGCAGGAGCTGCTGCGGCGCATGGGCGACATCCGCATGATGGAGGGCGATCCGCCCTATGTGCCGAGCGTGATCCAGCGCATCCCGATCAGGCTGAAGCTGGGCTTCACCAAGCTCGCGTAGGCGCTCCTAGCCCACCCGGATGGGGTGGGGTACAGGCTGGTTGAAGAGGTAGCCCTTCCGGTTGAAGGGAACCGTTTCGGGCTGGCTTGTGCCGAAGGCGTCGGTGGCGCGGGTCATGATGGTGCGCTCTCCCGGGCGCGCGTCCCACACAAACTCGAAGCGCGACCAGGAGTAGCGAAACTGCGGTTCCAGAACGGACGCCTCGCGCCAGGTTCGGCCTGAGTCGTCGCTCCACTGGACGCGGGCAATGGGACCGTCGGGGGAGTGGGCAAAGCCATGAAGGCGCTGGGGGCCGGGGGCCAGCCTGGCGGGCCAGGGGAGGACAAGCGCGCTTTTCACGGTCTGGGTCGTGACGGGCTGGCCGAGCGCTTCGCCCTCGGGCGGGTAGTCATCGCCGATGAGGACGTAGGAGGTGGTGTTGTTTCGCGTCCAGTGCTGCTCCGAGGAGACGACGATGCGGCCCAGCCACTTGATGTTCGAGGCGCCCACCCAGCCCGGGATGACGGCCCGCAAGGGGAAGCCGTGATCACGGGTGAGGGGCTCGCCATTGAGGGCGTAGGCGAGAAGGGTATCGGGGTGCATGGCCTTCTCGACCGGGAGGGCGCGGCGGAAGCCGTCCTCGGGCGACTCCTGGTCGAGGCCGACGAGGAGGACGCTGACGGCGTCGTCCCGTATCCCGGCCAGCTCCAGGACGTCGCGGAGGGCGACGCCGGTCCACTCGCCGTTGCCGACCCCGCCGGTTCCCCACTGGGTCCCCTCGGCAGGGCGTCCCTGGACGCGGTCGAACATGGCGCGGTGGTTCCCGGCGCATTCGAGGTAGGAGATGAAGGCCCTACTCGGCAACTGGCGGATGGCGTCGTAGGAGAGCTCGACCCGGTCGGAGACCGCGTCCCCTTCCACCACGAGTCGCCAGCTACCGGCATCCACATCGACGCTCACGGAGTTGTTGCGGACGAAGAAGAGGGGAACGGGGGTTACCAGACCCCGCATGTTCTCGAGGCGGGCTTCGAGGCTCTTGCCATCGGCGTGGGCGATGAAGGGTCCCGTGTCCTTGAACCAGCCCGAACGCTCGGCGGAGCGCGCTCCTGAACCCTCGGGACCGGTGGCCTCGTCGCCGGAGGTGTCGGCGCCGCATGCCGCGAGGACGGCGGTCGCGCCGCCCGCGGCAAGGAGCTGGAGGAAGCGGCGGCGCGGCATCCCTCGTCGCTGGACCAGCTCCCAGAGGGGTCCCTGAGCGTTCGGCGTGTTCACCATGACAGTAAGGGCGCAGGGCCCTACAGAAGCCTCGAACCGGGCAGGTTTGCCATCCTGCGGTCCAGGGTCAGGGTCTCGATGTCGTTCCGGGAGTAGCCGTCGACAATGAGGCGGTCGACGAGGCCGGGGCCACCCGGTTCGCGCAGCAGTTCGAGGACGGGCTCGCCATTCAGGGGCTCAACTACCCCGCTTTCAAATACATCCAACAGCGTGGCGCGCGCAGCAACCTTGGTGACGCCGTAGTGGTGCTGAATCGCCACATAGGCCTCTCCTATCACCTGGTTCGAGGCGACAATCTCGGCGCCGCCTACTAACAGGTCACGAAGCTCCCCGACGCAGCGCAGAAATTCCGACTCGGGCTGCCTGCTGGTCAGCCGGACGAGGACAGACGTGTCAATCCCGAAGCGACCAGTCATAGCTTTCTTCACGGAACTTCGCGATATCAAAGGGCGGAGTGCCGGGCGGAATCTTCAGCGTCCCCAACTTCTCGAACTTGATGCGCCGCGGACGGAGGATGAAGCCGTCGGGGTGTTCTTCCAGTTCGATCTGGTCGCCGGGACCTACGCCGAGCGCTTCGAGGACGCGCTTGGGGAACGTGACCTGGCGTTTCGAGGTGACCTTGACGATCATCGCATGAAGCTCCTTACCGAAAGGATACTTCGGTAAGGAGGAGCGCGTCTACACCATCAGGAGGCGCTCGAACTCTTCGTCGGGCATGCCCTCGGGGACTGGGTTGCCGGGGCCGAAGACGAGGGCGTCACCGCCTCCGGTCGTCACGGACATCCTGCCGAGGTTGACGAGATGCCGGACGGCGCGGTCGGCGGCGCGAGCGTCGTGCAGGACGGGCAGCCCGAGGCGAGTGCGGAAGACCGAACGGGCCGTTACCACCTCGCCGCCAAAGAGCTCGCGTTCCGTCGACTGCAGCTCAGCAAGGGCGACATCGAAGCTCTGCTGGGGGAAGCACTCGTAGAGCAAGGGCAGAAGGTGGACGGAGAGGGTGTCGGAGGAGCCGGCCAGGCGCAGGGGCTCCTCTCGCGAACGGCCATGGGGAAGGGGTTCGTCCCACCATACCCAGCGTCCGTACAGCTCCCGAAGCCGCTCACCGAGGGGCGTGCGCGCTGTCCAGGGCTCGTCCGGCCTGCCATCGGGGGGTTCGACGCTTGCTGCGCGCCGGCAGAGATCGCGGACCTCGGACGCAATGGGTGAGCGAGGGTCGGTGAGATCGCAGCCGGGCTCGATGGGCTCGACGAGCAAGAAAGAGTTCGCGTGGGCGGTGCCCCAGTCGACGACAAGCCGGCGCTCGTCTTCCGGCAACTGGCGAAGGGACAGGAGCAGGGTCAGGTGGCCGTCATCCAGGGCGCGACGGGTCCGCAGGAAGCGTCTCCACGACGACGACCCCTCGAGGTAGACGGGGCTGAGGGGCAGTCGCAGGGGACGTTCGGCGCGGGACACGTCGTAGATAACGCCACGAGCGGCGCCCGCGAGGTCCTGGAGGGCGCGCAGGAGGATGCGTTCTTCCTCATCGGACGGCCCCGGCGCTTCGACCGCGCTTCCGAAGCCCCAGTGCCTTCGCTTCCAGAGTCCACGGATGGCCACGGGCACAGCCTAGCGCATCGCCTGCCAGGTGCGACGCTCCCAGCAGCAACCGGGGAGGGCGGCGGCCTTTACCCGGGAGCTAGCGGCCCCGGCAGGCAGTGGGCTACAGTCGCAAGCATGGCTGGATCCGATCACTCCGGCAGCAACGGCGTGCTCACGAGGCTGGCCCTTCACGCCCGCCACGAGGCGCTCGGCGCCCGGTTCGCGCCGTTCGCGGGCTGGGAGATGCCGCTCCAGTACGAAGGGATCGTGGGCGAACACCACGCCGTGCGTGAGCGCGTAGGGGTCTTCGACGTCTCGCACCTGGCGCGCGCCTGGGTGGAGGGGCCGGATGCTGCGGCGCTGCTGCGCTCGGTGACGACGTTCGACGTGACCACGCTGCCCGTGGGGAAGGCCCACTACTCGCTCTACTGCACCGAGGATGGCGGCATCGAAGACGACATCTTTCTGTACCACCTGCCCGGAGACCGCTGGCTGGTCATCCACAACGCCGCCAACGCGGACAAGGACTTCGAACGGCTGCGCGCCGTCGCCGGAGACGCCGCCTCGGAGGTGACGCCGGAGACGGTGATGCTGGCCGTGCAGGGACCTGAGGCCGTCGCGCTACTAAGCAGCGTCCTCGGCGAGGATTTTGCGGACCTGGAGCAGCGTGACTGCGCCGAGATCGACTGGAACGGCACGCCCGTGCTCGTCGCTCGCACCGGCTATACCGGCGAGGACGGGGGCGAGTGCATCGTGGGCGCAGACCACGCGGCGGCCCTGTGGGACGCCTTCACCGAGGGGGGCGCCACTCCCGCCGGGCTGGGGGCGCGCGACACGCTTCGGCTGGAGGCAGCGCTACCGCTGCACGGCAACGACATCGACACAACTACGCATCCCTACGAGGCCGGACTCGGGTTCGCGGTGACGCTCGACGATGGCGCGCCGTTCACGGGCCGGGATGCCCTGGTGGAGGGGAAGGCACAGCCTCGCACCCGACGCCTTGCCCATGTCGTCGCCAAAGAGCGGGGCGTTCTGCGCGCCCACTACGCGGTGCGCGAGCCGGGGATCGACGAGCCGGTGGCACAGCTGACGAGCGGGGCGTTCAGCCCCAGCTTGCGCCTCGGCATCGGCATGGCCTACCTTCCCGTGCGGCTTGCGAAACCCGGCGTCATGCTCGAGGTGGACGTGCGCGGTCGCGCGCTTCCCGTCGAGGTAGTGCGCCGGCCCTTCTACCGAAAAACGAAGGACTAAGACGATGGACCACGAAACCCCCGAGGAGCTGCTCTATTCCGCGAACCACGAGTGGCTGCGCCGTGACGCCGGCAGCCCCGACGAGGGCACGATCGGCATCACCGACTTCGCCCAGGACCAGGTAGGGGACGTGGTCTACCTCGACCTGCCTGCCGAGGGCGACGCGGTGACAGCGGGCGAGCGGTGCGGCGAGATCGAGTCGGCGAAGACGGTCTCCGACCTGTACTCGCCGGTCAGCGGCGAGGTTATCGCGGCGAACGGGGCTCTGGAGGACCAACCGGAGCTGGTCAACTCCTCCCCCTACGACGAGGGCTGGATGATCCGCGTGCGCATCGCCGACGAGGGCGAGCTGGAGGCTTTGCTCGACGCCGCCGGCTACCGCGCGCAACTCCCGGAGGACTAGCGTTGGCATCGCCGGCGCCGGGCGGGGCGCCTCATCCATACATTCCCGCCACTGAGGCTGATCGCGCGCGCATGCTGGAGCGAGTCGGCGTTGACGACCTCGACGCGCTGTTCGCGGACCTGCCGGCGGCGATGCGAGACCCCGCCATCGACCTTCCCCCCGCGCTCACGGAGCCGGAGCTGATCGCCTTGCTGGAGGAGCGCGCCGGCGAGAACGCCGACGCCTCGAAGCCGAATTTTCTGGGCGCGGGCGCGTACCGGCGCTCGATCCCAGCCGTTGCCGCGCACCTGACCTCGCGATCCGAGTTTGTCACGGCCTACACGCCGTACCAGCCGGAGATCAGCCAGGGGACGCTGCAATCGGCGTTCGAATACCAGTCGGTGGTGTGCGAGCTGACGGGGATGAACGTGTCGAACACGGGCCTCTACGATGTTGCCAGCGCGACGGCGGAGGCCTGCCTGCTGGCGACGCGGGCGACGAGGCGCGGGGCAGTCGCACTGCTTGAGCCGATCCACCCCGGGACCATCGAGGTGGTTCGCACGTACACCCGCGGCGCCGGGTTGCGCGTCGACACCCTGACGTCGGCGGATGCGGTGAGCGAAGAGCATGCCTGCCTCGTGGTCCAGCAGCCGGACTTCCTCGGGACGATCGTGGACCTCGAACCGCTGGCCGAGGCGGCGCACGCCAACGGCGTGCTGCTGGTCACGGTCGCCGACCCGTTCGCGCTGGGGCTGCTGCGCTCGCCGGGCGACGCGGGCGCCGACATCGTGACGGGCGAGGGACGCGACCTGGCGGGAGCGCCTGCCTTCGGGGGGCCGTCGCTCGGGCTGTTCGCCGCGCGAACGCCGTTCATGCGGCAGATGCCCGGGCGCATCGTGGGACGCACGCAGGAACTGCACGAGCCGCCCGAGGGAGGGGAGCCCCGCACGGGCTATGTGCTCACGCTGCAGGCGCGGGAGCAGTTCATCCGGCGCGAGCGCGCGACCTCGAACGTCTCGACGGCGCAGTCGCTCATCGCGCTCGCGTTCACCATCACGGTGCAGGCGCTCGGACCGCAGGGACTGCGCGAGGCGGCGGAGCTGTGCTACCAGCGCGCGCATGACGCCGCAGCACGTATCGCGGCGCTGCCCGGTTACGAGACGCCCGACCGCGGGCCGTGGTTCCAGGAGTTCCTCGTTCGCGGGCCGGTTCCCGCGGCGGAGCTGTCCCAGCGGCTCAGGGAACGGGGTATTGGGCCCGGGCTCGACGTCTCATCGCGAGCCGAGCCGGAGGCGCGGGAGGCGCTGCTCTTCGCCGTGACGGAGGCGACGCCGGACGCGCACATCGACGCATTGGTCGAGACGCTGGCGGCGATCGGGGCGGACGCATGAGCGCGCTGCGACCGGGCGGCGAGGACTTCGGAGCGCGCCTCAGCTTCGACCGCGGCGGGCCCGGACGGCGAGCGGTGGATGTGCCCGCGTGGACCGGGGAACCGACGCCGCTACCCGACGCCCACCTGCTGCGGGACTCGCTGCAGCTGCCGGAGCTAAGCCAGGGCGAACTCGTGCGCTACTACACAGCGCTCTCGGCGCGGAACTACGGCATCGACTCGGGAACGTACCCGCTCGGTTCCTGCACGATGAAGTACAACCCCAAGGTCGATGACCTCGTGGCCTCGCTGCCGGGGTTCGCAGCCGCTCATCCTCAGGCACCGGCGGAGGACGCGCAGGGCACGCTGCGCACCCTGCTGGAGCTGCGTCGCGGGCTGGCCGAGGCGACGGGCCTGCCGGCCGTGAGCCTGGCGCCCGCCGCGGGGGCGCAGGGCGAGCTGGCAGGCGTCCTGATGATCACGCGAGCGCTGGAGGACCGGGGCGAGCTGGAGACGCGCCGCCGCATCCTCGTGCCGGACTCGGCACACGGAACGAATCCGGCGACGGCGGCGATGGCGGGCTTCACTGTGACCCAGATCCCGACGGCGGCCGACGGGTCGCTCGACCGGGCCACGATCGAGCAGGAGCTGGACGAGAGCGTCGCGGCGGTCATGGTCACGGCGCCGAACACGCTGGGGCTCTGGGAGCAGGGCATCGAGGAGGTGGCGCAACTGATCCACGAGGCGGGCGCTTACCTGTACGGGGACGGGGCGAACTTCAACGCGATCATGGGGCGGATGCGGTACGGCGACCTTGGCTTCGACGTGGTGCACCTGAACCTGCACAAGAGCTTCAGCACACCGCACGGCGGCGGGGGGCCGGGCGCGGGACCGGTCTGCTGCAGCGAGGAGCTGGCCCCGTACCTCCCGACGCCGGTCGTCGAGGAGTGCGAGGACGGGGTGGTTCGGCTGACAGCGCCGAAGCGCAGCATCGGGCAACTGCAGCAGTTCCACGGCAACGTGGGTGTTCTGATTCGCGCGTACGCCTACATGCGGGCACTCGGCCTCGAGGGGTTGCGGGCCGTCTCCGGACAGGCGGTGCTCAATGCGAACTACCTGCGCGTGCTCCTCCATGGCTACTACGACCTGCCCTACGACCGGCCGGTGCTGCACGAGGTCGTCTTCTCCGGGTCGCGCCAGCGGCGCGAGCACGGCGTACGCACCTACGACATCGCGAAGCGGCTGATCGACCACGGCTTCCACCCCCCGACGGTCTACTTTCCGCTGATCGTCGAAGAGGCGCTCATGATGGAGCCGACCGAGACGGAGCCGCCCGAGGCAATCGAAGCGCTGGCGGAGGCGATGATCGCCATCGCGGAGGAGGCTGAGCGCGACCCCGACACGCTGCACGCCGCTCCCCTCACCGCTCCCATCGGGCGCCTCGACGAGGCGAAGGCCGCGCGACGCCCCGTGCTCCGCTGGCAAGAGGCGGAGGCCGAGGAATAGGGCTCGGCTAGAACCAGTGCCGCTTGCGCTGGAAGGGGTACGTCGGGAGGGCAACGCGGCGACGGGCCTCACCGGCGAACAGCCCCGCGAAGGCAAGGTCGAGCCCGGCGTCGTACGCGGCGGCGACAGCGTTCATGAAGCCGTCACCGGGCTCCGCTGACGCACCCTCGGCAGCCGGGCACTCGAGGGTCAAGACCACGACGGGCGCGTCGGAGGAATCGGGCCAGGCCTCGCAGAGGGCTGGCGCCAGCGCTGCATCGGGGCCGACCTCAATGACGATGTCGACGCCGAGCGCAGCAAGTGCCTTCGCGCAGGTGCCGGGCTCTACGGGATCGCGGGCCTGGGTGCGCCAGTAGTCCGCGCCAAGCTCGTCGGCCGACTCGACGACGCGGCCGGTCACGCCGTTGACCAGCGCGCCAGAGGGGACCTCGGGCGACAAGGCGGCGAGCGCGGCTTCCAGACCCTCAAGCGCGCCCTCGTCCGGGCTCGCCTCCAGGACTCCAAACGCTGCCGAAAGCCGCAGGCCCTCCTCCAGGCTAATGGCTCCGGCAGCCTGAGCCGCTGCCAGCCCTCCGGGACGGCTCCCGACGACCGCGTTCGGACGGATGCCGACACTCGCCCACTGGGCCGCCAGGGCACACTCGATCGCGTACACGGCGGGCTGCGCCCAGGCGGGGTCGTCCAGATCCTGCTCCGCGCCGAACAGGATGTCGAGCAGGGAGGCGCCGCGTTCTTCCCGCATCAGCTCGTCGCAGCGGTCCAGAACGGCGCGTGCGACCGGCTCGCTGCGATAGAGCGATTCGCCCATGCCTGCCCACTGGCTCCCGTGGGCGCTGAACGCGAACGCCACGCGGGTCGCGGGTTCGGGTGGCGGCTGGTCGGGGGCGTCGTAGGTGTTGGCGACCGTCTCCAGTCCCTGCCGGAGCTGCGCCGTGTCGGTGAACACGACGCCGGCGCGGTGGGGGAAGTGGCCCCGGCCGGTGCTGGCGGTCCAGGCAAGGTCGGAGAGTGCTTCGGAGGCGGCGGAGCCATCTTCGCCATCCAGCCAGGAGCGGTAGCGCGCCGCCAGGTCGCGGAGCGAACCCGCCGACCTCGCCGAGAGGGGCAGGAAGCGGGCTGAGCGCTCCGGTGAATCCTCACCGGCTGGCGGAAGGGAGTCCGGCAGGGTAACGGGTACGGGCCGGGAACTGCCTTCGGGCAGAGCAGCGCCGTTGCTCTCAGACGCTCCCAGCGGCGGCTCGTAGCCCTCGACGAGGACGTGGGCATTCGCGCCGGAGAGCCCGAAGGCATTGACGCCTGCAAGCGGCCGGCGGCCGGACACGTCCGGCCAGTCGGTCGCGGCCGAGGCCACGCGCAGGGGAATGTCGTCCCACTCGACGTGGCGATTCGGGTCGTCGAAGTGGAGGTGCTGAGGGATAACTCCTCGGTTCATGGCGAGGACGGTCTTGATAAGAGCCGCCATCCCGGCCGCCGACTCGGTGTGGCCGATGTTCGACTTGACGGAGCCGACCAGAAGGGGGCGGTCGGGGTCGCGACCCTTGCCGTAGACGGAGGCGGCGGCGTTCAGCTCGATCGGGTCGCCGAGCTGCGAGCCCGTCGCGTGCGCTTCGAGGTAGTCGACTTCGGAGGGCAGGACACCGGCCTGGGCCAGCGCCTCGGCCATGATGCGTTCCTGGGCGGGTCCGTTGGGGACCGTCAGGGCGGCACTGGCGCCGTTCTGGTTGACGGCGGAGCCCCGGATCACACCCCAGATGCGGTCGCCGTCCGCCTCGGCGTCGCGCAAACGCTTGAGCACGACCATCCCGCAGCCCTCGCCGCGGACGTAGCCGTTAGCGGAGGCGTCGAAGGGGCGGCACTCGCCCGTGGGCGACAGCATCCCGAGCTCCATCATGAATCGGGAAACCTCGGGCGAGAGGACGACGTTGACGCCGCCGGCAAGCGCGAGGTCGACCTCGCCACGCTGCAGGGCGACGCCCGCCTGGTGAACCGCCGCCAGCGAGGACGCGCAGGCGAGGTCGATGGGCATGGCGGGGCCTTCCAGGCCAAGCACGAACGCGATCCGGCCAACGGTGACGCTGCCGGTGGTGCCGAGGTAGCTCTGGTCCTTGTCGCTGGCCGCAACCAGGTCGCGGTATTCGCTCCCGCCAAGGCCGGCGTAGACGCCGGTGCGGCTGCCACGAAGCTGGTTCGGGTCGAAACCAGCGTCTTCGAAGGCTTCCCAGCTCGTCTCAAGCATCATCCGCTGGCGCGGGTCCATCGCCCGCGCCTCGATGGGAGAGATACGGAAGAAGCGCGCATCGAACCGGTCGATCTCGTCGACGAACCCGCCACGCAGGTTGGTGACGTCCTTCGCGGCGGGGTCTCCGACGGCGCCGCTCCACTCGCCGGCGTCCCGGCGGCCATCGGTGACCGCGTCGGCGCCGGACTCCAGGAGCTCCCAGAATGCCGCCATGTCGGCGGCGCCGGGGAAGCGGCAGGCCATGCCGACCACGGCGATGCCGTCGTCGCTGGTCCGGCCGGGCACGAGTCGTTCGGGGGCGGCGGGCTCGGGGGCGGGCGGCGCTTCGCGCGCTTCCCCGGGTTCGCCGAGCTCCCCGGCGATGTGACGCGCGAGGCTGGAGATGTCGGGGTAGTCGAAGACGACCGTGTTGGAAGCGACGTACTCGCCGGTGAAGGCGCGGTTGAGGCGATTCCGAAGCTCGACCGCCATGAGGGAGTCCATGCCGAGGTCGAAGAAGCCGATCGTCGGCGAGGGGGCCGTCGGCAACCGGAGCACGGCTCGCACCTCCTGCTGGAGGAAGGACACAAGCAATTCCTCGTGCCCGGCAGCGGAGGCCATGCGCAGCTGTGACAGCACGTCTTCGGACGAAGCCGCGTCGTCGGCCTCGTCATCGGAGCTCGACAGCATGTCCTCGAGGAACGCGGGGCGCTCTTCGACGGCCTCCTCGAACACAGACCAGTCCATCGACATGACGACCGAGGTGGTGGCGTCCTGACGCACGATGCGTTCGAGGGCCCTGATGCCCTGTTGCGGGGTGAACCAGCGCCCGCCGCGGGACGCGCGCTGGCGTTCGATGCGCTCGCGCTGTTCGGCGGCCTCGCCGATCTCGGACCAGGCTCCCCAGGCGATGGCCTGCCCGGGCAGGCCGAGCGCACGCCGGTGGCCGGCGAGCTGGTCGAGGAAGGCGTTGGCGGCGGCGTGGTTCGCCTGGCCGGGATTGCCCATGACGCCGACCCGGCTGGAGAAGAGCAGGAACATGTGCAGGTCGCGGTCGAGGGTCGCGCGGTGCAGGTGCCAGGCGCCGACGATCTTGGGCGAGAGGACGGTCTCGAAGCTCTCCCAGGTCTGGTTGCCGAGGGCGGCATCGGAGAGCACGCCGACGCTATGGATGACGCCGCCGAGGGGCGGGAGGCTCTCATCTATGCGAGCAAGCATCGCGTCGATAGCGGCGGGGTCGGTCACGTCGGCGAGCTCGACCTCGATGCGGACGCCACGGGCGCGCAGGGCCTCGATGGCCTCGACCGCCTCGGGGTCGGGATCGCGGCGGCCGTTGAGCACGATGGCGCCGGCGTCGTTGTCGGCGAGCCAGTTGGCGACGGCGATGCCGATGCCGCCGAGGCCACCGGTCACGAGGTAGGTGCGGTCCTGCCGCAGCTGGCCGTCCACGATGGGGGGCGCGGTCAGGACGATCTTGCCCATGTGCCGGGCCGACCGCATGAACCCGAGCGCCGATCCCGCCTCGGCCAGCGGCCACCGGCTATGGATGATGGGTCTCAGCCTCCCCGTCGCGAAGCGCGCCATGAGCTCGGTCAGGACGACGCCGACGTGGGCGGGGTCGGTCTTCTTGAGGACGTCGAGCTCGAGGATGTGGTAGGGCACATCGGGACGGAGCGCGGCCATCTCCTCGTAGCTGAGGATGTCCCGGCGGGCCATCTCGACGAAGCGGCCACCCTTCGCCAGGCAGGCGAGGCTGGCGTCGATAAAGCCCTCGCTCGTGAGGCTGTTGAGGACGACGTGGACGCCCTCGCCGCCGGTGGCTTCGAGGATCGCCTCGCCGAAGTCGGTGGTGCGGCTGTCGAAGATGTGCTCGACACCGAGGGAGCGGAGGTAGTCCTGCTTGAGGGCGCTGGCGGTGGCGAACACCTCCGCGCCGGCGGCCTGCGCGAGCTGGATGGCTGCGAGTCCGACGCCCCCCGCACCGGCGTGGATCAGCACGCGCTCGCCGGGCTCAAGACCGGTGAAGCGGAAGGAGAGGTCGGCCGAGACAAACGCGCTCGGGATGGTGGCGAGCGCGGACACGGATACGCCCTCAGGCGCGGGAGCGACCAGCTCCTCGCGAGTCACCATCTCCTGTGCGAAGGCACCGAATCCCAACCCCACGACGTGGTCGCCGGGGGAGACGGTCGAGACCTCGGAGCCGGTATCGACGACGAAGCCGCAGAGCTCGCGGCCGAGGTCACCTTCCTCGATGAAGCCGAGCGAACGGAACACGTCCCAGAAGTTGAGGCCCGAGGCCTCAACGGCGACGCGCACCTCCTTCGGCTCCAGCGGGCGTGCGGGGAGCTGCTTCACTTCAGGGCGCTCGAAGACACCGGCGCGGTCGGGAGCCAGGACCCACTCTGAGTCCTCGGGCAGGGCGAGGCGCTGGGCGGCGTCCTCGGGCCGCACGAGTCGCGCGGCGAGGCGGCGTCCGAGGCGGTAGGCGATGTGGTTCTCCTCGTCAGGATGGAGCAGCTCGTTCACGAGGTCGGAGAGCGCGCCTGTCCCGGCGGGGTCGAGGTCGATCATGCGCGGCTGGAGGTGTGGGGCCTCCAGGGCGACGACCTTGCCAAGGCCCCAGAGCACGGCGCCGGCGAGCTCTCCGCCGCGCTCGCGCTCGAGGACCTGCGCCCCGCGCGTGACGAACCAAATGCCCTTCTCGGGGATGACGTCGGAGTCGGAAATGGCCTGTACGAGCGCGAGCCCGCTCGCGCCGGCGTCCTTGACGTCCTGCGTGATCTCTTCGGTGGTCGCCTCTTCGCCGTGGCCCGCAAGCGCCTGGAGGTGCACGACGCCGTTGAGGGGAAGGTCGGCGGGGAGGCCCTCGATGAGCGCCGCCCAGGATTCGCGGCTCTCAGGATCGACAACTTCCTCGCCGGCCAGCACGACCGTCTGGTTGCGCTCGGCGAGCTCGGCGGCGAGCTGTTCGGCGAGGCCACCCTGATCGGGGGACAGGATCCATGCGCCCGGCGGCTCGGTGATCTGCGCCGGTCCCCGGGCCACGATCACGCCCTTGTCCAGCTTCTCGGTCGGGGCGTCTTCTCCGACACCGATGACCTCGGCCTCCTCGAACCCGGCGTTGCGAAGCGCCTGGCGCCACATGGTCGGGCCCATAAGGGCGTGCTCGGTGCGGAACGGGTCGGCGAACCGCCACCAGCCGTCGAGCTGGCCGAAGGTCAGGTCCATCCAGCCGAGGCCGCGAAGGTTCTCGAGCGCGACGAGGTGCCCGGCCGGCGAGAGCACGTCCAGGCAGTGAGTCAGCGTCTCGCCGAGGTACCGCGTGGCATGCAGGACATTAGAGGCGATGATCAGGTCGTAGCCGTGGGAGTCGAAGCCCTGCGGGATCGGATCCTTCTCGATGTCCAGGGGGCGGTAGTCGATGCTTCCGCCGCCGTCGCCGAAGCGCTCCTCCGCTTCCGCGAAGAAGCCGGCGGAAATGTCGGTGTAGACGTAGTCGAATCGACCTTCGGGCAACTCCGGCAGGACGGAGGCCGTGGCCGATCCGGTGCCGGCTCCGACCTCCAGCACGCGCAGCCGCCGTCCCTCGGGCAGCTCGGCGACGATCGCACGGACGGCGTCGGCGAGCATGCCGTTGGCGGCGCGGGCGACGGGCGCCTTCAGGTAGAGGTCGCCGGCGGTCGGCTCACCGCTGCTGAAGAGGAGCGTGAGGGGGTCCATCTCGCCGCGTAGCACATCGGCGAGGGCGCCGGCGGAGCGGCTAAACAGGCCGACTTCGGTAACCCCGTGGGAGTAGCGGGCCTCCATCTCGGCGGCGTATCCCTCGGGGTCGGCGGGCAGCTGTTCGGGGAGGGGATCGTCGGCCCCGACCACGACGACGAAGCTTCCGTCCTTCTCCTCGACGACGCCCGCCCTGGCGAGCATCTCGAACATGCGGCGGAAGAGGCGGTCGTGCTCCTCGACAACGCCGAGGCGCTCCCTCAGCTCCTCTGCGTCGACGACATCGCCCGACCGGCGCTGCCAGCCAAGCTTCTCCAGGTTCAGCAGGGCGTAGGCGTGCGACCAGCGTTCGAGATCGGCAAGGAGCGAAACGCGGTCGTCTGGGTCGACTTCGGCGGCGGCAAGGTACTCGGAGAAAGAGTCCGAGGCGGCTGCGACGCTGGCAGCGCTCGGGAAGAAGTCCGCGGGCTGGATACCCGACTCGAGGGCGCGATCCCGCCAGGTGACCTCGTAGAGCAGGTCGCGTACGCCTTCGACGGCCGAGAGGAGGGCGGCGCGGGTGGCGCGCTTGACGGTGTACCCGCCGAGCCCGCCAAGGAGGACGCCATTCGTGTCGTAGATGCGCACCTCGCCGGTCAGGACCTCGGGGGTCTCGCTCGACTCCGCGTCCTGAGCGGACTCGCTCATGACCACGTGGCAGAGCACGCGGTCGGGAAGCCGGCCGTTGAGCCACATCCGGTCCCAGCCGAAGGGCAGGTAGGTGGCCTCGCCGGGCGCGCCGGACATGTTTCTGGCCACGCCCACGACCTGGAAGCAGCCGTCGAGCACAAGCGGGTGGATGTCCAGTTCGTTCCGGCCAAGGGCGTCCGGGAGGGTGACCTCACCGAGCGCCTCACCCGGCGCGGACCAGACCCTTCCCAGCGTGCGGAAGAACGGCCCGAGATTGATGCCGGTCGCGGCCTTGGCGCGGTAGTAGTCGGACACGTCCGACTGTGAGAGGCGGGCTTTCAGCTCATCGAGGTCGATGCGTTCTCCGGCCTCGGGCATCAGGGCGCCCGGCAACACGCGACCTTCGAGGTGGACCGTCCAGCCTTCCTCTGTCCCCTTGCTGAAGACGGTGACCTGTCGCGCGGACGCTCCCTCGGCAACGTCGAGCACGACCTGCATCCTGCGGCCCTCTTCAGGCGCGCCATCCTCGGGGTTCTGCTCCGCAAAGACGAGGGGGTTGTGCAGTTGCATGTCCTCGATCACGAGCGAGCTGCTGCCCTCCTCGACGAGCGAGGCGGTGGCTGCCATGGCGCCGTAGAGCGCGCCCGGGGCCACGTAGCGGCCGAACACACGGTGGTCCTCCAGCCAGGCCGGATCGGAGGGGAAGACTTCCGTCTCGAACGCGACCTCGCCGCGGGCCGACTCGTGACGGGCGCCCAGCAGCGGGTGACCCGCACCGAGGCGCCGCTGCTTCGTCGCCTCGACCCAGTGCAGCTCGCGCTGGAAGGGGTAGCTCGGCAGGGAGATTCGCCGGCGGGCTTCTCCGGCGAAGAGTCCCTCGAAGGCGATGTCCAGCCCCGCCTCGTAACCGGCGGCCACCGCGTCGACGAAACCGGCCTCGGGGTCGGGCGATGAACCGTCCCTGGGCGGACGCCGAAGGCTGGCGAGGGCCGCAGGGGCGGCATTGCCGGAGGGCCAGCAGAGCGTCGCCATCGTGCCGAGGACGGAGTCCGGGCCTATCTCCACGACGAGGTCGACGCCAAGCTCGGCGAGTGACTCGACGCCGCCGGCGAAGGCCACCGCGTGCCGCGCGTGGCGCTTCCAGTAGGCGGCGTCGAGGAGCGTGCCGGGCTCGACCGGGCGGCCAGTGACGTTGCTGATCACGGTCAGGTCGGGCGAGCGGATCTCCACGCCTTCGAGCGAGGCCTCCAGCCCTTCCAGAACCGGTTCGACGAGGGCGCTGTGGAAGGCCTTGGCGGTGTTGAGCCGCCGGACCCTGAGCTCTTGCGCCTCCAGCTGCTCCGAGATGGTCTCGATGTCCGCAACCGGTCCACTGACGACCTGGTGGGCGCCGTTGTCGGCCGCGATGCTCAGCCCGACGCCATCCGACTCCGCGTTGAAGGCCTCGACCGCGGCCGCCACCTCATCCGGCGGCGCGAAGACGGCGGCCATGCCGCCGCCTTCCATCCCGGACAGCAGCGAGCCGCGTGCCTCGGCGAAGCGCATACCGTCTTCGAGGCTGAACACCCCCGCCGCCTGCGCCGCTGCGATCTCGCCGACGCTATGGCCAACCACCACCTCGGGCCGGATGCCGACGCTGGACCAGAGGGCAGTCAGCGCGCATTCCAGCGCATAGAGGGCGGGCTGTTCCCAGGCGGTATCGCCGAGGTCGCCCTGGCCTGTCGCCCGACCGAACATGACGTCGAGCAGGGAAGCGCCCCGCGCCTCGCGGAACACGGCCTCGCAGCGGTCGAGGACGGCCCTGGCGACGGGCTCGGTCTCGTAGAGGGCCTGGCCCATGCCAGCCCACTGGCTGCCCTGTCCGGTGTAGACGAAGGCGACCGTCCTCGCGGCGCCCGGCTCCACCGGATCTGCTCCTTCAGCCAACTCGCCAAGGCGCTCGCGCAGTGAGGAAACATCCTCGAAAGCAACGCCCGTTCGGTAGTCGAAGTGACTGCGCCCGACGGCTGCCGTCCAGGCCGCGTCCGACAGCAAGGGAGTGGAGGCAGCCTCTGCGGGCTCGGTCGTCTGTTCGTCGAGCCACGCAAGGTAGCCCCGGGCGAGGTCCCGAAGGGCGCTCTCGGACTTGGCCGAGAGCGGCAGGAGGCGCGCCGGGCGCGGATCCAGGGACTCGTCCGGCAAGGGAAGTCCGGCCAGGGGCGCGGACAGCGATGTAGAGACGATCTGCGCGGCGCCTTCGGTCCCTGCGCCGTCGCCATCGGGACGGCAATACTCCTCGACGACAACGTGGGCGTTCGTTCCGGAGATGCCGAAGGAGTTCACGCCCGCGAGGCGGGGACGGCCGTTGCGCTGCGGGAGCTCCATGCTCTCGGACGTCACCTGGAGGGGCAGGTGCTCCCAGTCGAGGCTCGGGTTGGGGTCGTTGAAGTGCAGGTGCCGGGGGATCACGCCCCGCTTCAGGACCAGGGCAGCCTTCATCAGGCCCGCGATTCCGGCGGCCGACTCGAGGTGCCCGATGTTCGTCTTGACGGACCCGACGAGGAGCGGGTGGTCGGGGTCGCGGCCCTCGCTGTACACGGTGGCGGCGGCATTGATCTCGATGGGGTCGCCGACAGCGGTTCCGGTGCCGTGCGCCTCCAGGTAGTCGACCTCGGAGGGGGGAATGCCGGCATCGGCGTGCGCGGCCTTGATGACCGCTTCCAGCGCCGGGGTGTGGGGGACGGTCAGGCCGACGCTGGCGCCGCCGTGGTTGACGGCAGCGCCGCGGATGACAGCCCAGATGCGGTCGCCGTCGGCCTCCGCCTCGCTCAGCCGCTTGAGCACGACTACGCCGCAGCCCTCGCCCCGCACGTAGCCGTTCGCGGAGGCGTCGAACGCCTTGCACTGCCCATCAGGGGACAACATCATCGAGTCGGCGCGCAGCTCGTAGATGCGACCGTTGAGGATGGCCTGGACGCCGCCGGCGATGGCGAGGTCGGCCTTCCCCGCCTGGAGGTCGGCGACGGCGTCGTGCACGGCCACGAGCGCGGACGCGCAGGCGGCGTCGACGGCCTTGGCGGGCCCCATCAGGCCGAGGACGAAGGAGACTCGGCCGCTGGTGCCGTTCAGGTTGGTGCCGCTGAGGGCATAGAGGGAGCCGGCGGCCTCGGTGGGCCTGGTTGTATCGAGGACGAGCATGCGGTACTCGTCGTTGCTGATGCCGGTGTAGACGCCAGTGCGCGTCTCCCGCAGTCGTTCGGGGTCGATTCCGGCGTCCTCGAGCGCCAGCCAGGTCGTCTCCAGCATCATGCGCTGCTGGGGGTCGAGGAGCTGCGCCTCGACGGGAGAGATGCGGAAGAAGGCGGCGTCGAATTGCTCGATGTCGTCGACGAAGGCGCCGAAGCGGCACGCCTCGTTCGGGAGCTCGGCATCGCCGAAGAGCGTCCCCATCCGCCCCCCGGTGGCGCCGGGGACGTTCTCGGTAATCGCGTTCCCGCCCTCTTCGAGGAGCTTCCAGAAGGAATCGAGGTCGTTCGCTCCAGGGAACCGGCAGGCCATCCCGACGATAGCGATGGGCACGCCACCGGCGGAGTGAGGTTGCATCGTGGGGCTGGACTGCTCGTTGGCCGACATGGGCTCCTACCCGCGACAGGGTCTCCCTGCGCAGGAGCCTGTCTGGGTCATTATGAAGAAGCGCCCGCCTGTTGGTGGCGCACTCCGAATCGCGGTGTGAGTCGGCTTACCCCACAGGGCCAACCGACAGCCTGGAGCGGGTCAGGCGCCGGGAGGTCGGTAAGGCACGTTCATGGAGACGGCCTGGTCCACGGTCTCGGCGGTCAGCAGCACGGTGACGCTCACGCCAAGAGCCCCGGCGGAGCTGATGGCGAGCGAGACGGCGGTCGCGGCGGCGTCATCGGGAAGGTCCGCCGTGATGAAGAGGTCGTTCTTGCCGAACGCGAAGTAGAGGGACTCCAGAGAGCCGCCAACACCCTCGATGGTCTCCGTCAGGGCCGCCCGGCGGCTCGTTCCGCCTTCCTTGACCAGGCCCGCAAGGCCGGTCTGCGTGTAGCTCGCCTGAAGCAGGTACTTCCCCATGTTCTTCCTCCAACTGGTAGTGCTGTATGCCTACCAGTGGCGGGCAGGGGCGGTCAAGGCATTATCGGAGCGGGGTCACTCGCTCAGGGCAGGACCGCCTCGATCTGGGCGACATGGTCCTCGCGGTGCCGCCAGCGTTCGATCGCGTACGCGAAGCCGGTTTGACGGAGCGACTCGAGCTGGTCGCCGGTGAGGGCTTCCAGGGTCGCGTCGAGCTGTTCCGCCGCCTGCACGGCGATGGCGCCGGCCTCCCCGGCGTCGAACAGGGGGGCGATCGCCTCCAGGGTTGCGTTAGTCGTCACGTCCTCGGCCGGAAACTCGTCACCGCGCATGTAGCGGTGGAGGGCAACGTGCTGGCGCACATCCCAGAACGCCAGATGGACGAGGGCGAAGGCCACCGTCCATCCACCGCCGAGCGAACGGGACAACGCCGATTCGTCCAGCCGGGACACGAGGTCACGCAGACGGCTCGTGGCCCGGGCATTGCTCTCCAGGTCGCGGTCTTGCGTGTTCATGTGACACCCTCGGGTCGGGAACGGGGGACGGCTTCGCACCAGGGTGCGGACCCACCAATCGGCATGCGTTGCATAGGTTCTCCTGGTGGGCCTACACGTACTGTACTGCGAACTTTCCGCTGGGCGGTGACGCTGCACGCTGAGTCCTCTGGAGGTGATACCGTGCCGCCGGGTGAGATGGCTGGCGACCCGGTGGCGGGCCCACAGGAAGGACTCGAGAATTGCTCACGATCGACTGTCAGGTTCACGCGTACGAACGCGACCGCCCCGAGCGACCCTGGGCCGGGACGCTCGTGGGCCCCTCCGAGGTGACCGGTGACGACATGGTCTCGGCGATGGATGCCCTTGGCGTCGACGGCGCGCTCCTGGTCTCGCCGCACAGCATGTACCGCTACGACGCGAGCTACGCGCTCGAAGTGCACGCCCGGCATCCCGGGCGCTTCGGCCTGATCAAGCCGATCGACCCGGAAGCCTCCGACATCGGCGACGAAGTTGCCCGCTGGGCGGCGATCCCTGGGGTCGTCGGGGCACGCATGATGTTGAGCTATTTGGAGCCCGACGCGACGGCCGATCACCCCGGGCTCAATCAGATCCTGGCCGCGGGAGCGGCGAACGACATTCCGATCAACGTGTTGTGCTGGCGGAAGCTCGATCTGATCAGGGAGCTCGCCCGGCGCCATCCCAACACCCGGGTCGTGATCGACCACCTGGGCCTCCCCCAGCCCTTCGAGCCGCCGCTACTCGAGCAACCGTTCGCCGACCTGCCCGCCGTCCTCGAACTGGCGGAACTCGACAACGTCGCCATCAAGGTGTCGGGGGCGTGCACGCTGTCGCGGGAACCGTATCCCTACGACGACATCTGGGAGCCTCTGGGTCAGGTCTTCCGGGCATTCGGGTTCGAGCGGTGCATGTGGGGAACCGACTGGACCCGCGCGGTCGAGCTCCTGACCTACGAGCAGGGTGTCGAGGCGTTCCGCGTCACCGACCAACTCACGGAGTCAGAGCGAGCGGCCCTCATGGGGGGCAGCCTCGCGCAGATCTACTCGTGGACGCCGGGTAGCTAGGGGGCGGAGGGGTGGCGCTCGCTGCCTACGGATCCGGCTGACGGACGACCAAGCGCTGGTTCGCCTCGACGTCGGGGGCCACGGTTTCGCTGCCGTCGGGCCACTGCACAGGCAGTCCTTCAGCGACGGGCGATGTCTTCCAGCCGCGGCAGCCAGGGGAGGGTAGCGTTCGGTTCGCGGTACGCTGGGCGTAGCCGGAAGTGGTGGGCCTAGCTTGACGGTAGGCAGTACCACCTTCGACCTGCTGTTCAGCCTGTAACGGCTGGCATCCACCGTTTCTGAGGCCGCTTCGCGCCGCCGCACCAACACGGGCTTGACTGTGCGTTCGTGCGAAGTGGGGCGTGCCCGGTTCTCCGTGGTGCTGTCGTTCTGGCACTGGCGGCCAGCACCTACTCTTCGTCTGCTTCGGACCTCCCCAGCGTCCAGATGACGGCCTTCTCAGCCACGACCCAGTAGGTCGCACCGGAGGAGAACGTGGTCAGGGTGTTCAGCCCGGGCACGTCCTCCAGGCCGGGGAAGTAGCCCAACCATGAGCCAGTGCTCTCGTCCCAGGTGTAGACGGCGACCACCCCTTCCGGAAGGCCGGCCTCGGCGATTGGCGCGCCGTCGGGGCCGGGCCACTCGAACGAGGTCCACGTGGGGCCCAGCGCGAGCGTCTTCACCGTGGGCTCGAAGGTCACCCGGTACACCCTCTGGCGGCTGCCGTCGGACGAGGTGACGGTGACGGTGACATCCTCGAGGCCCTGTAGGGCGACCTGATGACCGTTTGTGTCGTCGCCGTCGGCATCGTCCGGCTTGACCTCGCTCTCCGTGCGGCGCTGCACCGCCTCCGCCACGACCGTCGTCTCCGTCACACCCTCCCGGATCACGCCTCGATAGTCGGTCCGGGCCGGGTCGAACGCCCCTATCTCGATGCCGCTGAGCGTGAGCGACGCGAGGCGTGCGTCGATCGCGTCGGGCATGTTGTAGCTGTAGACCTTGCCGTCGCTCGCATCGGCGACGTACAGGAAGTCGCCGTCGGACCAGATGCCGCGGGGGCTGTTGTTGCTGGCCTGACTGAGCCCGTCGAACTCCTCGTCCCTGACCCGTTCGAGGCTGGCGTCTTCACCTGCCGCTTCCACCTCCTCGCGTGTGGGGAGGCGGTAGGCGAAGAGGCGCCGGGGACTTGAGCCGGGGTCGGAGACCCAGAGAGTGACGCCGTCGGACCACATGCCGCGCGGGTCGCTGTCGCGCGAGTCGAGGGCGTACTCAGCGAGGAAGTCGCCGGTGGCGAGGTCGTAGGCGAAGAGGCTGTCCTTCCCGCCGTCGAGCACCCACATGGTCTCGCCGTCGGACCAGATGCCGCGGGCATCGGCGTTCCGTTCGGCCAGCTCCAGGTCACGGTCTTCGAGGCGGTCGCCGGTGGCGATGTCGTAGGCGAAGAGCTTGTCCCGGCCGCTGTCCGAGACCCACACGTTCCCCTTGCCGTCGGACCAGATGCCGCGGGGCGCGCGGTTGCGCTCGTCCAGGGCGAACTCGCGGTCCTCGGCGCGCTCGCCGGTCTCGAGGTCGTAGGCGTAGACGGCGTCGTCGGCGCCGTCGCCGTTGTGGAGGAGCCAGAGTGTGGCGCCGTCGGACCACATCCCGGTGGGGGAATCGTGGCCGCTGGCCAGGGCCTCGATGTCGTGCTTCACGGTCCACTCGAAGTCGGCCTTGCTCGGAGTTGGACCGGTCGGGCCGCCCCCGCCACCTCCACCGCCGCCCCCGCCGGTGATGGGTAATCCCACGGGTCCGGTCGTGACGGTGATGGTCACTTCGACGCTCGCCCTGCCGCCGTTTGTGTCGTCCGCTTCCACGGTGACGGTGTAGGCGTCCCTGACCACGATGTCGAAAGCGACTCCCGTGCCGACGGTGATCTGGCCGCTGCGGAGATCGATGTCGAAGGAGCCGGCGTCCACGCCGAAGAGGCTGTACGCGAGCCTGTCCCCATCTACGTCGCTGGCGGTTACGGGGGCCCCGACGTTTTCGCCCTCGCCTGAGCTCTCCGGCACGGAGCGAGCCGCGGCCCCGGGCCCGAACGTGGGGTCGTCGTTGACGCTGATGACGTTGACGCTGACGTTCGCACTGTCTGAGCGGGAGGGGCTACCGCCATCCCGGACCGTGTAGGTGAACGTGTCCGCACCGTGGTAATCGGCTCTGGGGGTATACGTGATGGTGTAGCGCTCGCCCGGATTCTGCGGGACGTTGATCACGACCTGCCCGTTGCGCGCAGTCCCCGCGCTCACCGTCAGATCGCTCGGGGCGTCCTCGGGGTCGCTGTCGTTGGCGAGCACATCTATCGTCACCGACTCGTCTTCGGTCACAGTGGCGCTGTCGTCCTCGGCCTCCGGCGGTTCGTTTACATCCGTGACGGTAATGGTGACGGTGATGGTGTCGAATGCATTCGAATCGTCGCTGGCCCTGACGGTGACCGTGTGGGATGCCGCCGACTCGTGGTCGAGCGAGCCCGCCTCCTTCACCCGGATCTGGCCGGTGGCGCCGTCGATCGTAAAAGGTCTGACACCGGGTCGAGTTCGTAGCGCACCGTGTCGCCGCTGTCCGTGTCGGTCGCGGTTACGCGCGCACCCACCGGGGCGTTCGCCCCTGCGGTTTCGGCGACGCTGCGGGTCGTGGTCTCATCAGCGAACTCCGGCGAGGCGTTAGTGCCGGGCTTCTCCCGCACCGTGTTCGGTGAGACGACGGCGAGGCTCTTCCCCGGGCTGTAGCGGTCCTCGTAGGCTGCGATGGCCCGCAAGTAGTAGCCGATGTCGGCTACGAGGGGCGCGTAGCTGCTCGTCGTGGTGCCGCTGACCGCACCGCTCACTGCCGTCCACCCGCTGCTGCGACTCGTCGAGCGCTCCCACGTCCATACTGTCGAGACCACGCCATCCGGGTCGCTAAGGGTGGCGGTGTATTGCACCTCCGCCAGCGGGCGGCTCGGGGGGAAGGAGAGCGCTCCGGGCTCTTCCCTGTTCGTGACGGTGACGGCGACACCCAGGGAGGTGGCGTCGCCACCCGCCGAAACACTCAGGATGACGTTGTATACGTTGTCGGTACCCGAGTCCTGCGCGTCCTCGAAGTCTGGCGCCACCTTCAGGGTGAGGCGGCCGTTCCTGGTGCTGAACTCGAACTTGTCGCTGTCGACGCCAGCGAGCGGCTGCCAGGCGAGAGTCGCGCCCTCGGGATCGCTGGCGGTGTAGGTACCCACGAGCACAGCGCCCTCCTCCTCGATCGCGGGAGCCGTCCCGCCGGTGACTGTGGGCGGCTCGTTGACGGGGTCGACGGTGACCGTTACGTCGAGGCGGCCCGTCTTCCCGTCGCTGTCGAGGGCGTTGACGGTGATGTCGTAGACGTTGTTCCCGCTGGAGTCGGCAGGGTCCTCGTAGTCGGGTGTGGCGGCAAAGGTCAGAACGCCGGCGGACGTGATGGCGAAGTCGAGCCCGTCGGTTCCGCTAACCGACCACTGGTACGTCAAGCCAGCCTTGTTCTCCGGGTCGCTCGCGTTAAAGGTCGCGACTGTTCCGGCGTGATTCTCGTCGACGGCGAGGTCGTGTTCGGTTGCAGTGACAGAGCTGGCAGCCGTGAAGGAGACGGTCGCCGGCTCATCGATGTCGTTGATGGTGATCGTCACTTCGATGGTGTCGTCGATCGCCGTGTCGGCGAAGCCGAAAGTGTCCACTCCGTCGGTGACAGACAGCGTGAACGAATAGCTGTCGCGGCCCTCGCGGTCGAGGTCGGCCTTCGTGCGCAACTGGCCGCTCGTCGACGCCACGTCGAAGAAGGCTGCGTCGGTTCCCGCAATGGAATAGGTGCGCTGGTCGTTGTCGGCGTCGTCGGCAGCGATTGGGGCGCCAATGTTCCGTCCCGCAGGCGTGTTCTCGTCCACGCTGCGAGCGCCGTCTTCAGTCGAGGGGAACTCGGCCGGGCTGTTCGGATTCCGGGTGATGGTGACAGGGAAGGCGATGGTCTCCGCCGCGTAGTTGCCGACCGTGTCCTTCAATGGCTTCAAAGACGGCGTTCTGAAGGAGACGATGATGTCGCCAGTGGCCGCGACAGTCGATGGAAGCGTCAGCGTGACACGTCTGCCCAGAATCGTGGTCATGCTGGGCACGAGCTGCTGTTTCGCGATCTTGTCCCACACGTAGAAGCCCACATCGCTGAAGTGTGGAACCGAGGTTTCGTCCAGGGTCTTGTCCCAGGTCAGTGTCAGGTCGCTCTGACCTGCCACGATGCCTGCGGAGAGCAGCACCGGACGGACGGCGTCGACGAGGTGCCCGGAATCAGGGCTGAGCTCCACACCTGCCGGCGCCACGGCCTTGGTCGACACATAGCGGACCAGGCCCTCGATCGATCCCCGTACGACCTCGACGCCGTCGTCATCCTCGTCGTCTTCAGTTACGAGGAAGCGAAAGATGAGGGAGCTGGTTCCCGATCCGCTGTGATACACCGCCTGGTGGGGCTTGTCGCCGATCAGCAAGCTCAGTTCCGGCGTACCACCGACAAGAACGGGTTCGCTGAAGGTCACGGTGACCTCGATGACGTCCTGGTCACCGGCTCCTCCGTTCCAGCTATAGGTGTCGTCTGTTCCCGGATCCGAAGTGAAAGCGGCCTGAGTGCTGTCGTTGCGAACGGCCTCGGCCGCGAAGTCGGCGGCGTGATTGCCGGCGGAGTCCTTGAGCGGCTGAGCATTGGCTCCGGTCGGAACTGAGTAGGTCACCGTCAGCACATCGGACGGACTGCGGTTGCCAGAGGTCGTGAGCGTGACCACGTTGTCCTCGATGTCGATGGAGGGGGTGTGGCTCACGCCGTTGATGGAGACCGTGAGGGCCGAGTCGGGAGGCACCGATGATTCATCGAGCGGCTCGTTGTAGGTCAAGCGCACACTTGAGTCGAACGTGTCGAGCCGGGCCGTCAGCAGTAACGGCGCGGACGAATCCACGCTGGTTGGCGTCAGTGTCGTCTCCGCTCCTTCGCCACCGCCGTTGTGGTTGTAGGCCAGCACCCGGAACGTGTGGCTTTGATCGACGGTCAAGCCTGAGATTGCGGCTTGCAGATCGGTCAGGTCGGTGACCACGACCATGCGGGACGGGGCATAGTTCTGGCCGGCCGACTTCCAATGGACCCGGTAACCCTCGATCGGCGAGCCGCCGTCGCCGGGCGATTCTTGCCAGGACACCGTCACCTTGCCGCTACCGGACGTGGTGGCCGACACGCTGGTTGGCGCATCGGGGACACAACCGCCGTCCATCCACGGATTGCGCGTCTTGCCGTTGCCGAACACCGACTGCGTCGCACGCCTGTTGTCGCAGTAGCCACCGAACGAATCCCGCAACTGAAAGACGATGGCCTGCCGATCGTCGTCTTGCGGTATCGACTTCACCTTGAGCCAGAAACGCTCGTGGTCGGGATTCCCCTCTGAGTCGTTGTACGTATCGGCAAACCAGGTGGGCATGTTGCCCGCGGCGGCGCTGGTGACCACTGCCAACGCTTCGGCGGCCACCGTGGTGGTGATCAGCTCACAGGTGTTCCAGTAGGTGGTGTTCTGGCGATTGCCGCTGCCAAGCGTTATCAGCGACAGCGCATCGGCGTACAACTCGCTCGGCCTGCAGCCGCTCGCAAACAGTTCGGCGGACGACAGAAACAGGTAGTCGCGAGGCAGCAGGGCATGGAAATAGACGAAGGCGACGCCCAGCGGACCCGGGGTGTCGGCCACGCCGTTCGCCAGCGTGTAGACGTGCGCCAGTTCATGGACAATGAGGTTAACCAGCACAGGGTCGGATCGTCCGAGCGTGACTTTCGTCGCCTCGCATTTGTGCAGGTTCATGTCGATTGGTCGGTCGCTGCACTCTCTTTCGATGAAGCCGCCGTGCGCTCTGGTAAAGGTCACGGTTACGTTCTGCGTGGTGATGTAATCCCACGTTGCTCTCAGCCAGGGGTGCGAGCTCTCAAACAGTTCGATCACTTCGGTCTCGATGAATTCCTTCACCTGACCGGGGCTCGACTGAGGCGTGCCGGCGTCCTCGTTCGACGGATCGCTGTCGCCGTTCGAGTTCGTCGCGAGCACGCGCACCGTGTACTCAGTGCCGTCGGTAAGCCCGGTGATTGTCGCTACATAGCGCTTGGTGGCAGCGGTCGACTGCAACTCTTCGATGCTCGTCGACGGGTCGGTGGTCAGTTGCCGGTTGGAGTCGAACTCCTCGCTGCCGGACTTCCACTGGATCTTGAACGAGGTGGTGTTGGCCGCGTCGGACGAGGACCATCGCACCTCCAGCTTTTCACTCTCGATGCTGTACACCGCGACCGACGTGGGAGCATCGGGAGCTGTCCCCTGGGCCAATGTCGTTGGCGCTACAGTCCCCTGCAGCAGAAGAGCGGAAACACCGAAGAGAAGGGCAACCGCCACCGCCCATGCCGGCACCACGGCAGTCCGGGCGCGTGCGAGCAGGTGGAAGAGACACTGGGCGGCGGACACTCGCGGATCCCGCACGTGTGTCGGCACGGCCGAACGATAGCGGGCTGAATCCGAGGAGATGTGAGGGCTCTATGAGACCGGCCCCTTGGCGCGTAATATTTCTGTGAGGCACTGGCGTCAAGCGTCTCCTCGTGCGTCCGCCGCCTCGACGAGGCCGAGAGTGGACTCGTCGCCACGATCGCGATGCCGAAGGACAGTCCCCTGCGCGGTGGCGAGGCCGAGGAAGTGGCCCTTGGCAGTCCGGTACTGCCTTCGAGGTGCTGTTCAGCCTCTAGCCGTGGGCTCGACGACGACGCGCCCACCGCCCTGACTTCGATGTACTGGCTGCGGCCGTCGAGGAGCCGCATACCAGCCGGCCACCCAACTTCACTCTGATACACATGAGCGGTACCGTGAGGAGCCCCCAGTACGGAGGCCCGACAGCATGCGTTACAAGATTCTTGGCCGAAGCGGACTGCGCGTGTCCGAAGTCGCTCTCGGAACGATGATGATGGGCCCCGAAGGGCCAGGCCGCGCCGGACCGCTCGAGAGTCGCCGGATCATGGAAGCGTACGCCGAGCAGGGGGGCAACTTCTTTGACTCGGCGCCGGTCTATAACGACGGAGAGAGCGAGAAGGTGCTGGGCGAGTTCGTCAACACCGATCGCGAGCGCTATGTCGTCACCACCAAGTACACCAACGCCATGCACAGCGGCCTTGACCCTCGAATCTCCAACGATCCCAATCGCGGAGGCAACCACAAGAAGAGCATGGTCCAGTCGGTTGAGGGCAGTCTGCGCCGAATGAACCTCGACTACATCGACCTGCTCTGGATTCACCTGTGGGACTTCTCGGTCGACATCGAGGACGTCATGCGCGCGGTCAACGACCTCGTGCAGCAGGGCAAGGTGCTGCACTTCGGCCTGTGCAACACGCCGGGCTGGGTGGTGGCGCGAGGTCAGACGGCAGCGACGATACGCGGCTGGGAACCGATCTCGGCCCTGCAGTATCAATACAATCTCGTCTCACGCGATCTGGAACTCGAGGTCATCCCCTGCGCCAATGCCCTGGGCATCTCCGTGACGGCGTTCTCACCGTTGAGCGGCGGTTTCCTCACCGGGAAGTACACCAGAGCTGTCGAACGAGAAGGCAGCCGCCTGGACGGCGGCTGGTTCAGTTCGTTGGAGGACTACAGCGAACGCGACTTCGCCGCTGCCAGAAAGGTAGACGAGATTGCCGACAAGCTGGGGACCAGCTCGGCGGCGGTCGCTATTTCCTGGGTGCAGCAGCGTGGAGTGCTGCCGCTGGTGGGCGCGCGAACGACGGATCAGATTGTGGACAGCCTGGCCTGCCTGTCAGTTGAGCTCAGCGACGAGGACATTGTGGAGCTCAACCAGATCAGCGCCGCAGAACTGCCCTGGCTCTACAGCCTCATGCAGGGAGAGGGGAGTGGCGTCATTCGCCAGATGGCCGCCGGAGGCATGCTGGAGCACCTCGACAATCCTGGTTTCCCGGGCCAGGTCTCCCACAGCAACTGAAGCACGTCCCGACTCAGTGGCGACGTGGACGATGCCGGGTGATGGAAGCAGAGATATCTCGATTGCGTCGGATCTGGTGGACCTTGGGGCGTAGTTCGAATGCAGGTTGGCGTATCAGTCGGCCGGCAATTCGCAGGCGGCTTCCAACCGCAAGGCCGGTGCTGATCCCTTCTCTTACCGGGCAGACTCTTGCAGGGCCTTGTGCTCGCGTACGCTGCGCTGCTCCGTCGACGGACCCGGCGTCGCGAAGAGGAGATCACCCGGCTCCCGGACTAGGAGACGGTGCCAGACGCCTCTCGGGACGACGCACATGCGTCCCTCACTCAGGGCCACGACCTCGGTTTCATCTCCGCGGTCGAGCGCGAGTTCGAGCGAGCCGTTCAGGAGGAACAGGACCTCGTCGCCGTCAGGGTGCATTTCCCAGCCGCTGTGCCGACGCATGTGCGTGACCCCCAACAGCCGACCTTCCAGGCGTCGCTCGCCCAGGGACGGCCAGAACCCTGGCTTGGCATGCCCGTGCACACAGAGCATGACCGCCTGGCCCTTCTCGGAAGGGCTGCACGTGTCGCAACGGCCCGGTGACTGGCCAAGCTCAGGTAGTCGCCCGGTGACTGTCAGGAGTGACCAGCAGGAGCAGAGATGGCAGTACCAGCAGCGCTGCGGCCGTCGCCATCACGATCATGAGCGCTGTGAGAATGCCGTACGCGGAGAACATCGGCATCGGCGCGAACGCCATGATTGCGAAGCCGCACACGCTGGAAGAGGCCGACGCCAGGAGGGCCATGCCCGTGCTCCTGGCTGTCAGCTCTATCGCGTGCGGCCCGTTCCCTCCGCGCGCCACCTCTTCCCGGAATCGCTGAGTGAGGTGGATAGAGAAGTCTATGCCAACTCCAACGGATACGGCGCCGATGGTGGCTGTGACGAAGTTCAGGTCAAATCCCAGCAGGTACATGAGGGCGTAGAGCCAGGCCACCACGAGGCCTATGGGAATGATCGTCACGAAGGCGTAGCGCAGCGAGCGCATGAACGCCGCGGCCACGAGGAAACACGACGTGATGGCGACCGGCAGGGAGATAAGCAGGGAGCGCACCGCCGCATCCAGAGAGGCGGCCCTGGTGAGAGCCGAGCCGGTGAGACCGGCCGCGGAGATCGAGGGCACGTCCTCAAGAAACGCCAGGTCACTCTCGATGGCCTGGCGGGCTTTCGCTACGACAGATTGTTCCCTGGTGCCGGGGAGGCCAACCCGGATGTGGACAGCACTGGGATAGCGCCCGGCGGGATCGTGGAAGAGGCTCCCCCGCACGCGAGTAGGCGTGAACACGAAGGTCGACGCGTCGAGTGGAACGCCGTGCTCCACGATGTAGTCGAGGGCAGCCCGGACCTGGGCCGGGGTGTCCGGCATCTTGTCGCCGTCGGAATCAGTGATGTCCCGCCCCGTGACACGCTTCACCTGGGAGCGGGCGTACTCGCTGCCGACGATCCCCTCCATCAACTCAAAGACAGTCTGGCTATACAGGGTGGGCTCTCCGTCGACACCCTTGGCGACGTACGGGTTGGCCTGCAGCCTGGCGTAAAGGTGTCGGAGCGCCTCACGAGCCTCGGCGGACGGCAAATCGCCCTCCACATAAATGCTCGCGGGCTCGCCCTGTATGGCACCGGAATGCTGATCAAGCTTGTCCAGTCCAACCACGAAGTCCGAGTCGTTGTCGAAGAAGTCCTTGACGTCCAGCTGGGCCTCGAGCCTGAGGGCGAGGACGAGGGCTAGGCACGTCACTACCGCCACAGCAGGGAGCAATATCAGACGGCGCCGAGCCAGCGTCCCCACAACCCACTCCGCCGCAGTCTTGCCGGGTTGGTTGTCGGTTGACATGGGGCCTGCGTGGGATGCTGGTTCGGAGTGGTCCTTTCCCTTCTCCTCTCGCGCATCCAGTCGCATAAGCGCGAGAGGTACAAAGACCCCCATGACGATGAAGGAGGAGATGACGGCTATCCCGGCGGCGATTCCAAACCCGACTATCGACTCTATGCCAGAGACCGTGTTGGACAGGAACGCCACGCCATCGGTGAGCGTGGCAAGGATCAGGGCGCCCATTACTCCTGCGAGTCCCACTCGCAAGGCGATGCGTGGCCCAAGTCCCCTGACTCTCTCTTCCCTGTAGCGATGAAGGGCGTGGATTGCGAAGTCGACTCCAAGGGAAATCATGGCAATGGGCACGATGAGCTCGACTACGAGCCCGGCCTTGAGACCCACGAGGTTTGACATGCCCTTGAGCCACACAAGCATCATTGCCAGGCCGAGTGCGGTAAGGAGCACCACTCGCCAGGAGCGCAGGCTTATCCCTGCCACTGCCAGCACGGCCACCACTGTTGCAGCGATGAAGGGGATAGCAGTTCGCCCTTGATCCTGGGACTCCAGGTTGGGGTCTATCGCAACGCCCCACAGCCGATAGTTGCGCTCCTCGCCCCTGAGGATGCTCTGAACGGTTCGCCCAAAGTGCTCCTTCTGGACGGCCGTCTCATCCCCTCCGATATTGAGAGTGAGCGGCCCTCCACCGAGCCGCTCGTTCTCGGCCATAACGAGGCTGATGATCGCCGGAGAGCGCCAGCGTCTGTAGGGTCCGACCCCCTCGGATACCTCAAGGGTGAAGGTCGCCTTCTCCGAGAGGGAGTCAACGAGGCTGGAGGTCGGGGAGCCTTCCAAGAGCGCGTAGTGGAGAGCCAGCTTGACCTCCTCGTCGCTGGCGTGCTCCAGTTCCGTGCCCATCTCGGCTAGGACCGCCTGGGCGGCGTCGGCGACCGTAAAGATTCCGTGAATGGGGAGTTGCGTGTAGGGATTGTTCCCCTTGAACAAGTAGGGTTGCGGTTCAAGCGCGGGTGGGCGCAGTTGCCCTCGCTCATCTGCGCGGCGGAGAGCCTCCTCGTTCTGGTACAGCTCCCAGAGGACCGCTTGAGTAAGAACGTCGCCGTCCGGTCCATCAACGGACTCCACCATGTAGGGGGGGACGTAGAGGGCGGGGGGAAATCGCTTGTCCACCAGGTCTCGGAGAGCGAAGACGGGCCCGCCCGGCTCCGTTGAAGCTTGTTCGTTCGGTGCCAGGGTCAAGAGAGGTATGAGAAACAAGAGAGTTGTTAGTGGAACTACAACCAGTATCCACCCGGAACGTCTCTCCAGAAAGCCGCTCAGTTTGTCCGAAGCCGTCAGTCCTGAAACCCTATGTGTGTGCATCAGTGAGTCCGCAGACCGGCCAAGAGCTTGTCCGGGCAGTGACGCGACGCGAACGACAGCACTAGCGAGGCCGCAACCCCCAACGGGGGAACGATAGCGGGCTGAATCCGTAGAGCTGTGAGGGGACCATGAGAACAGTCCCTTGGCGCGTAATGTTTCTGTTAGGACAACCCGTCAAGCATCTACCGTCGTCCGCCCCGCCTGGGCACCAGCTGCTCCAGGAGTGCGAGCGAAGCTGCCGGAATGTGAACCACGGGCATTCGAATGGCGTCACACCCAGCCCGTTGACAGCCCCCTTCGCCACGCCCCTGCACCGGGGCGTGACGGGAACCGTGAGTTCGCTCGCCTCGCCGAAGACCGCCAACTGGCGGAGCAACCGCACTGGTGGGGCGCTCCCCAGCCTCACAGTGGCGAGGATTGAAACCCGCCCGGCATGCTGGGGATGACGCCGGGGACGTTCGCCTCCTGCGGCGCGAGCGTCCCGTAGTACGCTCCCCCGCCCGGACGTGGCCCACCTAGAGCTGAAGTTGAAGCGCCAGAGTGAAGGTTCGCGATTTTGTCCAGTCTGGTGGAGCTGGGGGGATTCGAACCCCCTACCTTTTGACTGCCAGTCAAACGCTCTCCCAATTGAGCTACAGCCCCACGGGAGCGCGATCGTAGCAGGCGACCGGCTCTCGGTCCCGTGGCGGCTCGGCACCGGGATCGGAGGCGCCGAGGGCACATAAGGCATGGCAAGGCGTCGAGGACCCGCGTACACTGCGGTAGTGGTGGGGTGTCGACCGATCCTCGCGTCGACTGCCTTGGTTTAGCACAAGGAGAGCTTGATGCGAGCAGAGACCAACGATGTCGCCTTTCGACTCCTTCTCGCCCTCGGTGAGAACTGGGACGCTCTCCAACGAGCCTCGATAGACCCCTCCGCCAAAGGCCTCTACCTGACCAAGGAATATCTCGGCGGCTACACCCGCTTCAGTGCCGGTCCCTCGACAAGCCCCCGCCTGATCGTCGAGTGGAACGAGTCGACCCGCCACCTGCGCGTGCTGCGTTGCCACGAGTGGCCCGGATTCGAAGCCACGATCTCGAGCACGGTCGCGTACGTCCGCGACGAGGCTCGCGACCACGGCATCATCGACAGCGTCGACAACGTATTCGTGCGCGCCTGCCAGGAGCCCTCGGCGCCGGCCCGGCGCACGGTGCTCCCGGGAGCGATGGATAGCGACAACGAGCCAGTCCGGCGGCGCGCCTAACGAAACGCAACAGGCCACGGTTCGACCAGCACCAGCCCGGGTTCATTGCCCGGGCGGTTTTGTGCTTAGCGCATGATCTCCGGGTCGGCGGGGGTCTCGGCGAGGCGCGGGGCGTTGCGGGGATGGCGGCCCATGCGACGGCGCCAGTGGGCGAATCGGTCGGTGAGGTCGGCGACGCGGCGTTCGATGCGTCCGCGCACCCAGGCGTGGGTCTGGCCGGTGTTCCGGTAGCGATCGCGACGGCTGTTCAGTCGGCGCTTCTGGCGCTCGCGCTGGATGGCAGTGAGGGAACGCACGACCGAGCGCCGCAGCAGCAGCGAGGCCTCGTCGTGGTTCGTGTGGGCGCCCTCGCCGGGCTCGGGCACGACGCTATCGACGATGCCGAGGCGGAGGCAGTCGTGCGAGGTGAGGCGCAGACGCTCGGCGACCTCGTCGACATGGGAGGAGGCGTCGCCGTAGAGGCGCCGGGCGGCATCTTCGGGTGAGACCACCTCGTAGACGGCGTTCTCCAGCATGAGCACGCGGTCGGCCACGCCCATGGCCACGGCGGCCTCGGAAGCCCCTTCGCCGGTAATCACGGCCAAGGAGGGCGAGGGCACACGGAGCATCTCACGCATGCAGCGGGCGATGGCGTCGCCGAGCCCGGCTTCCTCGGCGGCGAGGTCGGGCCGGGCGCCGGCGGAATCGAGGAACGTGATGAGGGGAAGCCGGAACTTGCGTGCGAGGCGCATGGCCCGCCGCGCCTTGTGGAATCCCGAGGGCCCGATAGTTCCCGGCCCGGCGAGCCCCTGGAGACGGTTCTGGCTGATGAGCATTACCGCTTCCCCCCCGAGCAAACCAATGCCGGCGCTGACGGAGGGGTCATCCTCGCCGCTGCGGTCCCCGTGGATCTCAACGAAGGTGGTGGTGATGCGCCGGACGAAGTCGGGTGCGGTGGGGCGGTTCTCGTGCCGGGAAAGCTGCACCTGGCGCCAGGCCTCGAGGCGCGCGTACTCGCGCGGCTCCCGCTCGGGGCGCCCAACCGGCCGGAGCTCGTAGTTGCTCATGAGCAGGTCGATGAGGAGGCCAAGGGAGGGGCGCAGGTCTTCGCGCTTCACGATCGCGTCGATGAGGCCGCGCCGCAGGTGCGACTCGGAGGTATGCGCATCGGCGGGGAGCTCCTCGCCCGTGCGTTCGCGCATCTCGCGCAGGGCGGAGTACCCGACGAGGGCGTTGGGCTCGGCGATGATGAAGTCGGCAAGGTTGGCGAGGCCCGCGAAAGCGGACCCGGTCGAGGGGTCGGCGAGCAGGGTGACGTGGGGGAGGCCCTTCTCGGCGAGCTTCTGGTGAGCGGTGGCGAGGCGGGGCAGCTGCATGAGCGCGAGCAGTCCTTCGCGCATGCGCACGCCAGAGGTCGAGAGCACGGTCACGACGGCGAGGCCGCGGCTGGCGGCGCGCTCAAAGGCGCGCGCGAGGCGCTCGCCGCTGGCGACGCCGATCGACCCGCCGAGGAAGCTGAAGTCGAGGGCGGCCACGACGACCTCGCGGCCGTAGAGGGTGCCGGTACCGGTGAGGGCGGCTTCGGCGAGGCCGGTGCGCCGTTGCGCCGCGAGGACCCGGTGGCGGTAGGACTGGCGCTCGCGGAACTGGATCGGGTCGAGGGCGGTCACGCTGCGGTCGGTCTCGCGGAAGCTGGCCGGGTCGAGGATGCCCGTGACGCGCTCGCGCGCGTTGAGGTGGTAGTGGTGGCCGCAAGCGTGGCAGACGCGGTGCCGTTCGTAGCTGCGGGAGTCCCTCAGATCGGCGTCGCAGGCAAAGCAGCGCTCGAGCCGTTCCTCCCCGGAACGGTCTCCAGCCCCATCGCGACGAAGCAGCCCACGCAGCGTCATCCCTGTGAGTGTATCAAGCGTCCTCTTCGGGGGCTGTGCCGGCGAGGACTTCGCGGGACTCTCCCTCGATCCTCGGGCCGAGGACGCCCTCACGCTCAAGGGCGGTTATGAGGCGCTCAGCCTTGAGGAAGCCAACGTTCAGGCGGCGCTGCAGGAGCGACGGCGAGAGGCGCTTGTGGCGGCTGGCGAGGTCGCGCGCGTCGTCGAGGAGGGGGTCTTCCTCTTCGAGCTCGATGTCATCGCTGCCGTTCTGGGCGATGAGGGCTTCCTCGAGGAGGTCGTCGGCGGTGTCGGGACGGAGCGCGTGGAAGCGCTCGTCGGCCCAGAACTCGACGAGCCGCTCCACCTCGGCGTCGGAGACGTACACGCCCTGGATGCGCTTCGGCTTCCCGGCGTCGGTGGGCAGATAGAGCATGTCGCCCTGGCCGAGCAGCTTCTCGGCGCCGCCCATGTCGAGGATGGTGCGGGAATCGGTGATGGAGGTGACGGCGAAGGCGACGCGGGTCGGGAAGTTCGCCTTGATGAGGCCGGTCACAACATCGACCGAGGGGCGCTGGGTCGCGACGACGAGGTGGATGCCGGTGGCGCGCGCCAGCTGGGCGAGGCGGCAAAGCAGCTTCTCGACCTCGAAGGGCGCGACCATCATGAGGTCGGCGAGCTCATCGATGATGAGCACCCAGTAGGGGAGCTTCTTCAGAACGCGGGCGTGGCGGTTGTAGGCCTCGATGTTGCGCACCCCGACCTCGGAGAACTTGCGGTAGCGCGCCTCCATCTCGGAGACGACGGCCTGGAGCGTGCCCACGACCTTGTCGAGGTCGACGATGACCTCGCTGAAGGCCAGGTGCGGGAGACGCCCGTAGGTCGTCATCTCGACCCGCTTGGGGTCGATCATGATGAAGCGCACCTGGTCGGGCGTGGCGTTGGTGATGAGGTTGGTGACGATGGCGTTCAGGCAGACGCTCTTGCCGCTGCCGGTGGCGCCGGCGATGAGGAGGTGGGGCATCTTGGCAAGGTCGGCGACGACGGGCACACCGGAGACACCCTTGCCCAGCGAGATCGCGAGCTTCGACTTCGCGCTCATGTCCTGGTACTCCAAGCTCTCCATGACGTTTCGCAGGGTGACGACCGTGGCGGTCTCATTGGGGACTTCGATGCCGACGATGGCGCGGCCGGGCACAGGCGCCTCAATGCGAAGGCTGGGAGCGGCGAGGGCGAGGGCGAGGTCGCTCTGGAGGGCGGTGATCTTGTTGACGCGCACGCGGGTGCGGCCAGTCTCGACGCGCTCCTTCGTGGGGCGGCCGTTCGCATCGAGCATCGGCTTGTTATCGGCGTCCTTGACGGGCACGTCCTTGTACTTGATCTCCCAGCCCGGCTCGACCCCGAACTGCGTGACGGCGGGACCCTCGTTGATCTCGACGACGGAGGCATCGACGCCAAAGCTCGCGAGGGTATCGACGATGAGCTGGGCGCGAGCGGCGTTGTCGTGCTTGTGGTTGCGGCTGGGCTTGGGTTCCTGCAGCAGCTCGATGGGCGGGAGCTGCCAGCCGCTCTTGTCCTCGAAGGCGAGCTGGTGGGGCTCTTCCCCTTCGTCAGGTTCGGGCACCTCGTCCGGATCCTCTTCGTACGAGTCAACGGGGTCTGGCTGGACGGAGGCTTCGGTTTCGTCCTCGTACTGAGCGGTGGGGGCTTCGGCGACCTCGTCGGCGTGGGGCGCGCCGGGCTCGACGCGCGGGCGGAAGATGATGGGAGAGGGGTCGAACTCGACGGCGGATTGCGACTCAGCGCCGCCGATGACGGCCGTCCCGTTGCGCTTCCGGCGGCGGAAGAGGCGGGCGATGGTCGTGAGGCCGCGCCAGAAGGAGGCCAGCACCTGGTGTGGCCAGCGCCTCTCCCACGCGTAGGCAACACCGCGACCGGAGTACCGGAGAGCCGTGAGAGAGAAGTGAGGCGCGAGGAGGGCGAGGGCGACAACCGCCGAGGCGAGCCAGACGAGCACGTTGACCCAGCCGGTGACGATCGTGTGGCCGATCTCGCCGCCGAGGGTGAAGTCGCGGAGCTGGACGCCGGCGACGGTCCAGTCGGCGGAGTTCAGGCCAAGGGCGCCCCAGGCGAACAGGGCAAGGACGGGGTAGCCAAGGATGCGCCGCCAGAAGAGCAGGCGCTCCTCGCCGCTGTGACGCCAGGCGGTGACCGCCCAGGCGAGGAGCACGGCGGCCACGATGATGAGACCGAGCCCGAACGTTTCGATCACCCAGGTGCGGACATCCTGCGCGATGCCGACGACATCGAAGAACCAGGGGAGGGCGGCAATCGCCGCCGCCAGCACTACGACAAGCACGATCTGCGCGCGGAACATGCGCGACCGCGGAAGGGCAAAGCGGGAGGGCGCATCTTTGGGCCCGGACGTGGACCGGGCCTGGGAGCGACCAGCCATTCGGACGGTACCCCGGCGCGGACGGACTCCCCACCGGCGCTGCTTAGGTCCAGGGTTCTCGACTACACCTCGACCGTGACGGGCAGCACCATCGGCCGTCGCCGTGTCTCATCGTACAAGAACTTGCTCAAAGCGTCCTTCAAACGAGCGTTGACCTCGCCCGCGGGGGCAGCGTGCTCGCGGCCTTCGAGAGCGCCCTCGGCGACGCGGGCGGCGCGATCGAGGAGGGCCGCGTTCTCGTCGCTGTCGACGAAACCCCGCGAAAGCACCTCGGCCGGACGCACGAGGCGCCCGGTCTGTGCATCGACGGCGACGATGACGATGAGGACGCCGTCGGTGGAGAGGTGAGCGCGGTCGCGGAGGATGTACTCGTCCACATCGCCGATGCCGAGGCCGTCGATGTAGACGTAGCTGGCCTCAACGCGGCCCGCGAGGCGTGCCTCCTCCTCGTCGATCTCGAGGACGTCGCCGTCGGTGAGGACGAAGGCGTTCCCTTTGGGCACGCCCACGCGCTCGGCGAGGTGCGCGTGGGTTACGAGGTGGCGGTACTCGCCATGGACGGGGACGAAGTACTCGGGCTGGAGGATGCTATGGATGATCTTGAGCTCGTCCTGGCTGGCGTGGCCACGGACGTGCACGTTCTCGACGCGGTTGTAGAGGACGCGGGCGCCCTGGCGGAACAGGTTGTCCACGTTGCGCGCGACGGCCTGCTCGTTTCCGGGTATGGCGTTGGCGGAGAGGACGACGGTGTCGCCCTCGGCGATGGTGATGTGGCGGTGGGTGCCGTTGGCGATGCGCGTGAGGGCGCTCGTGGGCTCGCCCTGGCTGCCGGTGGTGATGATCACGAGCCGCGAGGGGGGCGTCTTCTTCATCTCATCGACCCCGACGATCGTCCCCTCGGGGGCGTCGAGGTAGCCCAACTGACGGGCCATGGCGACGTTGTCGATCATCGAGCGGCCGGTCACGAACACCTTTCGCCCCGTGAAGACGGCGGCGTCGACCACCTGCTGGGCGCGCGAGATCAGGGAGGCGAAGGTGGCGACGATGACGCGTCCCTCGGCGTTGACCATGATGTTGCGAAGGGAGTCGCCCACGAGCTGTTCGCTGGGGGTATGGCCTTCGACCTCGGCGTAGGTGGAGTCGGCCAGCAGGAGCAGGCAGCCTTCGCCGCCGATCTGCCCGAGGCGGGTGAGGTCGGTGTGCTGGTCCATGACAGGCGTGTGGTCGAGCTTGAAGTCTCCGGTGTGGACAACCGTGCCGAGCGGCGTGCGGATGATGAGGCCGCAGGCGTCGGGGATGCTGTGGGCGACGGCGAAGAACTCGACCTCGAAGGCGCCTGCCTTGACGGTGTCGCCGGGCTGCACCTCGTGCAGGGGCTCAAGGGGGAGCTTGTGCTCCTGCAGCTTCACGCGGACGAGGCCCTGGGTGAGCCGCGTGCCGTAGATGGGCGCGCTGAAGTCGCGACAGAAGTAGGGAAGGGCGCCCACGTGATCCTCGTGGCCGTGGGTGAGGAAGACGCCGCGCAGCTTCTCGACGTTGGCCCTGAGGTAGGAAAAGTCGGGGATGACGAGGTCGACGCCGAGCATCTCCTCCTCGGGGAACATGAGGCCGACGTCGACGACGATGATGTCGTCGCCGTACTCGAAGAGCATCATGTTGCGCCCGATCTCGCCGAGACCGCCGAGGGGGATGACACGCAGGGTGTTGTTGGTTGTCGGGTTGGTCACGGGCTACTCAAACAGCTTCATCTGCTGGGCGGGGGGCGCTTCTTCGGCCGCCTCGGCCCCCCCGGCGCGGCTGGCGCGGGCGCGCTCGAGGAGCTCGGGGAGGGTGCGGAAGTCCTCAATGATGACGCCGCGGAGGCGCTGCTGGTGGAGGGCGGCGGCGGGGTGGTACATCGGCACAAGGATGCGACCGTTGGCCTCGCGGGGGCGGCCGTGGATGCGGGAGATCGCCTGGTTCGGGAAGAAGCGCGACATCGAGTAGCGCCCGAGGGTGACGATGAGGAGGGGGTCGATGAGGCGGATCTGGGCGCTGAGGTAGTCGCTGCAGGCCTCGATCTCGGTGGGCAGCGGGTCGCGGTTGCCGGGCGGGCGGCACTTGAGGACGTTGCAGATGTAGACCTCGGGACGGGTGAGCCCCGCCTCCCCCAGCAGCTCCTCAAGGAAGGCGCCGGCCTGCCCCACGAAGGGGCGCCCCTGGCGGTCCTCGTTCACGCCGGGAGCCTCACCGATGAACATCACCTCGGCGTCAAGCGGTCCTTCCCCGGGGACGGCGAGGGTGCGGGTGCGGGCAAGGGTGCATCGCTGGCAGCCGCGGACCTCGTCGTAGAGCTGCTCGACTTCCTGCGCGACCGTCACGCGGCAGCCTCCGGAACCTCGGCCTCACCGCGCGGCGTGTACAGAATCTTCGCGAAGAGCACGCCGAGGAAGTAGAGCCCGAGGAGTGGGATGGCGACGACCGACTGGGTGAGCGGGTCGGGCGTTGGGGTCGCAATCGCGGCGAGGATGAAGACGAGCACGATCGCGTAGCGCCAGAAACGCAGGAGCTGGCCCGCCGTCACCATGCCGACGCGGGCGGCGACGGCGAGGACCATGGGGAGCTGATAGGCGATGCCGATCCAGAGAATGATGCGCGTGACGAAGCTGATGTACTCGTGGATGCCGGTCACGCTCACGACGTTCTCGGACGCCACACCGAGCAGGAAGTCGAGCGCGCGGGGGAGTACGACGTAGTAGGCGAAGGCCATGCCGGCGAGCATGAAGAACATGCAGCCGAAGGTGCCGAGGAGGAGGATGCGGCGCTCTCCCCTGGTGAGGCCGGGCACGATGAAGGCGAGGGCCTCGTAGATGATGATGGGGAGCGCGAGCAGCAGACCTCCGTAAATGGCAATCTTGAAGATTGCGGAGATGCGGTCGGTGGGGGAGAAGGAGGCGAGGCGGAAGTTCTCCTCGCTCTTGCCAGAGAGGTAGTCGTAGGCCTCCTGGACCGTTTCCAGTCTCCTGACATCATCCGGCGCCACCTCGGGGGTGCTGAGCCCTCCCGAAGCTTTGGAAAGGGCGTTTTCAAGGGCCCTTGTGATCTGCAGATCGTTGAGCGCCAGACCCTCCGGCGTGGGGCCACGGAGCTCAGCCTCTGGAGGGATGTACCGCCCGTCAGGATTCCGCTCGTGCACCAGGAGGGCCAACTCGTCCTGGACCAGCTCGAGATTGACGTCGATGCGGTCGCGGGCGGGCATGAGCAGGATGTCGAAGGTGTTGGGAAGGTTGTCGGGCGGGTCCCAGGTGAAGAACAGGACCGCGATGACCCCGAGAAGCATGGCGGCGGCGGCAACCATGAAGCGGTTCCGCAGCTCGATGAGGTGCTCGATGATCGTGAGATCCGAGCCTTCCTCCGGCCCGATAACCTCCCCGGGCCCCTCTTCGGGGTTGACGACGGTGCTGTCAGTGACCATGTGAGTTAGAAGACGAGCGGCTTCTCAGGGCTGGCTTCGGCCTCTTCCTCCGCCTCCGCCTCTGCTTCTTCAGTCGCCTCGGTGGCGGGCGCTGCCGGTGTCTCTCGCGATTCGAGGGTGCCGATGGCGGGCATGTAGGCGGGGCCGGGCGTGCCCCGGGGCGGCTCAGCGCCGTTCACATCTGCGTCAACGGCGGCGCCGTTCGCGCCAGCGGTCGCTGGAATCGGCTTCTCCTCCTGCGCCTGCGCTGCAGCGCTCGCGGGCTCGGCAGCCTCGGTCTTCGTGGTGGCGGCCTCCTCGATGCTCGTGCGGACCACCCCCAGCTCCTCGGCAGCTTCTGAGGTGACCTCCTCCACTTCCCCACGAACCTCGGTGAGCTCTTCCTGCACATCGCGCACCGTCGTACGCATCTCCTGGACGTCGGCGCGGACGGCCTCCATCTCCTCGTTGAGGTAGGCGAACTCCTCGCTGAACTCGTCACGCACGAGGCGGGCGTAGCGCTGGAGCTTCTTCAAGCCACGGCCAAGGTAGTAGGCCATCTCGGGCAGGCGACGCGGACCCACGACGATGACGATGAGGGCTACGACGAGCAGGATTTCCTCGAGGCCAATGCCGAGGAACTGCAAAGCGGACGCTCCAGCGCGGCGCCGGGACGGGGAAGCTTAGTCGCCGTCCTCGATGCCGTGGTCTTGGACATAGTCTACCGCGTCCTGCACGGTGACGATCTTTTCGGCATCTTCGTCGCTGATCTCAAGCTGCACGTCGCCGGAGAACTCTTCCTCCAGGGACATGATGAGCTCGACCAGGTCGAGGGAATCGGCTTCGAGGTCGTCGACGAACGAAGCGGTGGGGACGACATCGCCCTCATCAACGCCCAACTGTTCGACAACGATGGCGCGGACACGCTCAAAGATTGATGCCATCTACGTCTCCTCAGGAGTGCTTGTCGGCTCGCTCGGCTCTTGCGCCCGAGTCGCGCTGATCTCTTTGCTGACCGTCCGCAGCACCCCGTTTACGAACCCGGCTGACGTCTCGCTTCCATAGCGATGGGCAAGCTCGACAGCCTCGTTTACGACGGCTCCGACCGGCGCAGAATTATCGTGAAGCAACTCCCAGAGCGCAAGTCTCAGGATGGTTCGCTCGACGACGGGAAGGGTTCTGAGGGGGTGACGAGGGGCAACGGGCTGGAGGCGCCGATCGAGGTCCTCGCGGGAGTCAAGAATGCCCCGGAGCACCTCGCGGCCGAAATTGGACGGCCGTTTGCCGGTCACCTCGCGGTCCTCGCCGGCAACGTCCTGGAGACGGCGGTCGTAGGCGGCCTCGGCATCGTGGCCGGAGGTTTCAGCTTCGTACAAGGCCTCGATCACGAGGCAGCGCGCGCGGCGCAGGACGTGGTCGGTCACGCCATCACCATGCCGCCATCCACGTGGATGCACTGGCCGGTGATGTAGGAGGCGCCGGGACCGGCGAGGAAGCGCACGAGAGGCGCGACCTCCTCGGGGCCGGCGAAACGATCGAGCGGCACCTGGCCGAGCACGTTCTCTCGCTGCTCCTCGGTGAGGGGCGCGGTGATGTCGGTCTCGATGAAGCCGGGGGCGATGGCGTTCACGGTCACGTTTCGCGAGGCGACCTCACGGGCGAGGGAGCGGGTAAAGCCGATGAGTCCCGCCTTGGAGGCGGCGTAGTTCACCTGGCCCGCGTTCCCCATGACACCGACGACGCTGGTGATGTTGATGACACGGCCGGCTTCGGAGCGGAGCAGCGTTCGCATGGCGGTCTTGGTGACGGTGAAGACGCCGCGCAGGTTTGTGCGCTGGACGACGTCCCAGTCGTCCTCGGACATGCGCATGAGGAGTCCGTCACGGGTGATACCAGCGTTGTTCACGAGGATGTCGAGGCCGCCGAGTTCGGAGACGGTAGCGCCAATGAGACCAGCGGCCTGGTCGCTCTCAGCGACATCGGCACTGATTGCAACAGCGGTTCCGCCCTCAGCCTCGATGGCGGCGACGACCTCGCGGGCGGCGTCCTCGCTGGCGTTGTAGTTGACGGCAACGCTGGCCCCCGCGCGAGCAAGCTCGATGCAGATGGCGCGACCGATGCCGCGCGAGCCGCCGGTTACGAGGGCGCGGCGTCCTTCAAGCTCGGACACGGCTACAACTCGACGTGGACGGACTCGGCGCTGTTGACGGTGATGCAGGTGGAGCGACGCAGCATGCGCTTGATGATGCCGCTCAGCACGCGGCCGGGGCCGAACTCGATGAACGTATCGACCCCCTGCTCGCCGAGGAACTCGACCGTTCGCGCCCACTGGACGGGGCGGTGGACCTGGTCGACGAGCTCGTTGCGGACGGTCGTTATGTCGTCGATGGCCGTGGCGGTGCAGTTGGCCACGACGGGTACCTGCAGCTCGGAGAAGCTGGTGGTGGCGACGGGGTTCACCATGCCCTCGGCGGCGGAGCGCATGAGCGAGCTGTGGAACGCGCCGCTCACGCTAAGGGGGATGACTTTCTTCGCGCCGCGGGCCTGGGCGTAGTCGAGGGCGCGGACGACGGTGTCGCGCGGGCCGCCGACGACGATCTGGCCGGGGGCGTTGACGGTGCAGATCTCGGCGCCGGACTCGCGGCAGACATCCTCGCACTCGCTCACATCGAGGCCGATGACGGCAGCCATGGTTCCGGGGCGGGACTTTCCGGCGGCGGCCATTAGCTCGCCGCGGGTGCGGAGCAGGCGGATGGCGTCGTCGAAGGTGAGGGCGCCGGCGGCCACGAGGGCGGGATACTCGCCGAGGGAGTGGCCGGCAACGAAGGCCGGGCGTTCAAGCAGGTCCGGGTTGAGGTCGGTAGCGACGCGGAGGAGGGCGAGGCTGGTGACGGCGATCGCGGGCTGCGTGTTCTGGGTCTGCTGGAGCTCGTCCTCGGGGCCCTCGAAGCAGATGCGGGAGAGGGGAATGCCGAGGATATCGTCGGCGCGGTCGAAGAGATCCTTCGCAGCGGGGAACTCGTCGTAGAGGTCCTTGCCCATTCCGACAACCTGGGCGCCCTGCCCGGGGAAGACGAAGGCGCGCCGTCCCTCGGCGGCTTCACGCAGCGCAAGGAAGGCGGTGGAGGACGTGGGGGCTACCCTTCCAGATCCGGATCGGGCATCCGCAGGACTTCCCGACCCCGATAGAGCCCGCACACCGGACACGTCTGGTGGGAGAGGCGCGGCGCCCTGCAGTCGCTGCAAATCACGACGTGGGGCGCTCGCAGGCGATGGTGCCCGCGACGCTTGCGCTGGCGAGTCTTGGGGTACTTGCGCTTGGGAAGGGGGGGCATCGGTTCGCTCCCGGGGTAGTGTTGCGCTCACGGCCTTCTTGCTCATGGTGATCGGTTGGGGCACGCGAGTCAGGATTCGCTCTCTCTCAGGGAGGCCAGGGCTGCCCATCGGGGATCGCTGGCCACGGGTTCACAGGCGCATTCGCCGGTGTTTCTGTCGATTCCGCAGCTCGGGCAGAAGCCCTGGCAGTCGGCGCTGCAGAGCGGCTGCATGGGAGCAGCCGCTTCACAATACTGCCGCACACCTTCCGTAATGTCGATCAGGTGGCTGCGGGAGATCGAGAAGGCTTCGGGGTCGCTGTCGTCGTCCTCGAGGCGGGTACCGCTGGCCACGTCGTAACGCTGCTCGTACACCTCGTCGAAGGAGATGGCGGTGGGGATGGCGACGGGCGAGAGACAGCGCGAGCACTCGGCATCGAGGGTGATCTCGAGGGAGGCACGCACGAGGGCGCCGGCGCCGATGCGCACAAGCTCGACCCTGCCGCCGGTGACCGCGCCGGACGGCGGCAGCTCGTGGATGCGGGAGGCGCCGGGGCCGTCGGCGAGGAGCTGGGAGGCGTTGAAGGCGAGGGTCTGGAATTCCATGCCGGCCCTCCTGCGCGCCGAGGAACGGCGGCACGAATCAGTATAGCGCCGGGGTGGTCGCGCCCCGAGGAACATAAGCGTGCGGGGGCCAGACAGATTCCCCGGGGAGGGTCGAAACGCCGTTTACTGGCCACCCGGCGCCGCCTACGCTTGTCGCTAGGGTTAGCCTCCGAATGCCACAGGTCGCAGACCTCGCCTCACTCCAGGAATACGACGACACCCTTGTTGGATTGACCGCCGAGCTGGAGGAGGCGCGAACGGACCTCGAAGACGACGAAGCGTTGCAGGCCGCGCAGACCGCCGCCACCGAGGCGGACGACCATTGCGCATCCCTGGAACGCGAGCAGCGCCGGTTGGAAGGCGAGATCGACGGCCTCGTGGCGAAAGTCGAGCGTGAGGAGAAGCGTCTCTACGACGGCTCCGTCAAGCTGCCGAAGGAGCTGGAGGGCATCCAGCAGGAAGTCGCCTCGCTGAGGTCCCGCCTTTCCGACGTCGAGGACACCGAGCTGGCACTGCTCGACAGGCTGGAGGAGGCGGAGGGGGCACGCGATTCCGCACGGGACGCGCTGGCGCGGGAGGAGGCGGCCTCGAAGGAAAAGCAGGAGCGCCTCGGGGGTGAAATTGCAGGGCTGGAGGGCCGGATCGAGGCGACGACCGGGGAGCGGGACACGTGCAAGGAGCGGCTGACGGCCACCCTGGTGGCGCAATACGAGGACCTGCGGCGGCGGAAGGGGGGCGTGGCGGTAACCCACCTGCGGGCGGGGGCCTGCACAGGTTGTCGCATAAGCGTGCCGCCCTCGGCGCGCAAGCGCGCGCTCGACCCGGAAGCGCCGGCGCTCTGTCCCAACTGCGAACGAATCCTGGTGGGGTACTAGGGCGATGAAGGCGATCGGGTACTTCGTCGAGGGAGCGCAGGTGGACGGAGCGGAGCGTTCGCTAAGCCAGCAGACTGAGCGGTTCCTGGCTTTCTGCCAGGAGCACGGGTACCAGGTGGCGGCGACGTTCGTCGACACAAAGGATGCGGAGGAGGCTGACAGCGGCTTCCGCCAGATGCTCAACTTCATCGAGCGAGGCGACCACGGGTTCGTGGTGGCGGTGGTAGAAGGGCTGGGCGCGCTGGGAAGCGATCTCGGGCGGGCGGCGCTCAAGATGTTGACGATCGAGGCGGCGGGGGCAACGGTGTACGAGGCTGGGAGCGGGGAGGAGGCGGCCCGGTCGATCGTGGAGCAGTGGGGCGGACGGACAGCGCGGGCTCCAGTCTCGGAGCGGGTGCGGGCGGCGATGCGGCGGCGGGCGGTACGCGGCGAGGCGCTGGGGCGGCCTCCCTACGGCTACTGCGTGGGGGCGAAGCGGCGGCTGGAGATCGTCCCGGACGAGGCGGTGGTCGTGCAGTACATCTTCCGGCTCTACCTGGAGGAGGGGCTGGGCATCCGGCGCATCGCGGGGCGGCTGAACGAGGAGGACATCCCCACGCGCCGGGGTGGGCGCTGGAGCATGGTGAGCGTGCGCGACATCCTGCGGAACCGGGCCTACCTGGGGACGTACTCACGCTTCGGCGTGCGCATCCCGGACAGCCACCGCGCTCTTGTGAGTCCCTCGGACTTCCGCAAGGTGCAGGAGAACATGGCAAAGCGCCGGCGGGGGGGCACGGGGCGATCGCTGCAGCCGTTCCTGCTCAGCGGGCTGGTGTTCTGCGGGCGCTGCGACAACCGCATGATCGGGGTGAGCCGCCGCCAGCAGTGGACGACTCGAGCCGGCGAGGAACGCAAGGCCACCTACCGCTACTACCAGTGCGAGAGCCGCACCAACCAGAACACGTGCTCCTACAACACGCAGCGGGAGGCGGAGTTGGAGGCCCGCGTGCGTGAGCTGCTGGCGGAGCCGAGCGGAGCCGCTGCGCGCCTCCAGCGCGCTGGCGGAGCCGACGCCTACGCCGAGGAGATCGCGGGCGAGATCGAGCGCATCGAGGGGCGGTTGCGGCAGAACCGGCGGCAGGTGGAGGCGCTCGTGGGGGAGGCGGCGAGCGGGCAGCTCCCGGTGGAGCGCATGAAAGCGATCGGAGCGGGCCTCGCGAAGGACCAGCGCGAGCTGGAGCGGGAGGTGGAGGAGGCAAAGGCCCGTCTCGCGGCCGAGCGCTCCGAGGCGGAGCGGGAGGAACAGGCGGAGGCAACGTGCAAGCGACTACTAACGCGCTGGGACGACTTCAACCTTGAGGAGCGGCAGGGCCTCCTGCGCGAGGTGATCGACCGGATCGAGGTCGACGGCGACGAGGCGCGCCTGCTGAGGCGGCACTGATGCGCCTTGTCGTGTATGCCGACGGCGCGAGCCGCGGCAATCCCGGGCCCGCCGCTATCGGCGCGAGCGTGCAGAGCGCCGCCGGCGACGAGCTGACATCGGTCAGCGAGACCATCGGGCGGACGACGAACAACGTGGCGGAGTACCGGGCCGCCATCGCGGGCGTGCGCGCGGCGCACGACCTGGGGGCGACGAGCATCGACCTGCGGCTCGACAGCGAGCTGATCGTAAAGCAGCTGGCGGGACGGTACCGGGTGAAGAACGCGGCGCTGCGCCCCCTGTTCGCGGCGCTGGTGGAGGCGCTGGAGGCGGTGGGGCCGTACACGGTGGGGCACGTTCCGCGGGCGAAGAACAAGCGCGCGGACGCCCTGGCGAACGAGGCGCTGGACCGGGCTCGTCGCTAGCGCTGGTCAGTCGTGTGGCGCCGCCGTACGCTGGGAAGCGATCAGTGGGCCGGGCGATCGCGCCGGGACGTTCGCGTCTCGGTGAGGAAAGTCCGGACTCCGCCGGGCAAGGGTGCCAGGTAACGCCTGGGCGGCGCGAGCCGACGGAAAGTGCAACAGAAACATACCGCCCGCAGTGCTGCGGGTAAGGGTGAAATGGTGCGGTAAGAGCGCACCGGTGTCCTGGAGACAGGGCAGCCGTGCAAACCCCACCCGGAGCAAGGCCGAATAGGGGAGAAGGGCGCCCGGCCCGTTCGAACTCCCGGGTAGGCCGCGTGAGCGTCGCAGCGATGGGGCGCCCAGATAGATGATCGCCGCCATCCGGCCGACCCACCGGAGGGCACAGAATCCGGCTTACAGGCCCGCTGATCACCTTCCCAATTGGCCCCGCCCGGAGGGCGGCGAGTGGCCTCGCTGGAGCGTCTCTCTGACGGGCCAGAACGGGGCTCTCGATTTGACACCATGAAGCGCCCGGCGTACAACCAAATCGGTTTGCGCCGCGATTCACAATCCCCGACGGAACGCGGTCTCGAGGGCATTCGGGACACGACAGAGAACAGGGTGAGGCGAGCAAGAGGAGGCGAGATGCGCCGCGTGCCGCTTCACCGCCGTTTGCGCCTGCTTGCCGCGACGCTTGCCGCGGCCCTGCTGGCCCTCCTTGCGACCGGTACGGCTTCTGCAATTCAGCCCGGCGGCATTACCGACGAAGCGCGATTGATGAACGACCTCTTCTGGATCGTGACGATCGCGGGCCTGATCGTGTTCGGGCTCGTGGGCGCGGCGCTGGTCTACGCGATGATCCGCTACCGCCGCCAGAACGATGAGCTGCCTCCCCAGTTCCACGGGGGCGGCAAGATCGAGGCCGCGATGGTGGGCGTGCCCGTCCTCATCGTGATCGGGCTCTTCACCATCTCGATGATCATCCTCGTCCAGATCGACGACAAGGCCGAGGACGAGGCGCTCACCATCGACGTCACGGGATTCCAGTTCTCGTGGCAGTTCGCCTACAACCTCAACGACCTGGGGACGAACACCGACCCGAACGCCGAAGGCACGATCGCCGTGATCGGCACGCCCGCGAACGACCCGATCCTCTACATGCCCGTCGATGAGCCGGTGGAGTTCCTGCTCAAATCGAACGACGTGATCCACTCCTTCTACGTGAAGGACTTCCTCTACAAGCTCGACCTGATCCCGGGCCGCGTGAACTCGTTCACGGTGACCGCCCGGGAGACGGGCGACTTCAGTGCGCAGTGCGCAGAGCTCTGCGGCACGAACCACGCCCTTATGCGCTTCACCGTGCGGGTGGTGGAACGGGACGAATTCGACGCGTGGGTGGCTGCCGAGGCCGCCCGCCAGCTCGGGGACGGCGCACTCGTGTCGACCTCGGGGACGCAGGGAGACTGAGGAGGCCCGATGGCAACGGTCGCAGTACCACAGCTGAGCGGCTACCACAGGCCCGCCGTGCTCGACTGGATCATGACGGTCGACCACAAGAAGCTCGGCATCCTCTACCTGTACTTCACGCTCTTCTTCTTCGCGGTGGGCGGCATCCTCGCGCTGCTCGTGCGCACGCAGCTGGCGGTCGCGGATAACTCCTTCGTCGGGAACGACGCCTACAACCAGATCTTCACGATGCACGCTTCGGCGATGCTGTTCCTGTTCATCATTCCCGTCTGGGCGGGCTTCGGGAACTACCTGGTGCCGCTCCAGATCGGCGCGGCCGACATGGCCTTCCCGCGCATCAACGCGCTCTCGTTCTGGATGCTGCCTCCGGCCGGCATCCTCATGTTCGCCGGCTTCATCGTCGACGGCGGAGCGGCGGACGGCGGCTGGACCGCCTACAGCCCGCTGGCGCAGCAGACGGGCGTGGGCATGGACATGTGGATCATCGCGGTGATCGTGCTTGGCATGTCCTCCACGATCGGCGCAGCAAACTTCCTTGTGACCATGTTCCGGATGCGGGCGCCCGGCATGACGATGTTCCGCATGCCCATCTTCTGCTGGACGATGCTGGTGACGGCACTCCTGCAGCTGTTGGCGACACCGGTGCTCGCGGCCGCGCTCGTGATGCTCTTCATCGACCGGAATTACGGCGGCCAGTTCTTCGACCCGAACGGCGGCGGCAACGTGGTGCTGTGGCAGAACGTGTTCTGGTTCTACTCGCACCCGGCGGTCTACATCATGATCCTGCCGGGCATGGGCATCGTGTCGGAAATCCTGCCCGTGTTCTCGCGCAAGCCGCTCTTCGGCTACAAGGCGTTCGTCTTCGCAACCATCGGCATCGGCGGCCTGGGCTTCAGCGTGTGGGCGCACCACATGTTCACCACGGGCTCGGTGCTGCTGCCGTTCTTCGGTTTCATGACCTTCATGATCGGCGTCCCGACGGGAGTCAAGATCTTCAACTGGCTGGGCACACTCTGGGGCGGGTCGATCTCGTTCCCGACACCGATGCTGTTCGCGATCGGCTTCGTGAGCATGTTCCTGATCGGCGGCATCAACGGCACCTACAGCGCCGCCGTGCCCGTCGACTTCGCCCTGCACGACACCTACTTCGTGGTGGCGCACATCCACTACGTCCTGTTCGGAGGCTCGGTCTTCGCGGTCTTCGGCGGGCTCTACTACTGGTTTCCGAAGATCTGGGGACGGCAGCTGAACGAACGGCTCGGGAAGCTGCACTTCGTCCTCATGTTCGTGGGCTTCAACGTGGCCTTCTTCCCGATGCACATGCTCGGGCTCGACGGGATGCCGCGACGGATCGCGGTCTATGCGGACAGCGCGGGCTGGGAAGCCCTGAACATGCTCTCGACGGGTGGGGCCTTCCTCATCGCCGTGAGCATGATCCCGTTCCTGATCGCGGTGGTGATGGCCTTCATGCGGCCGAAGGACCAGCCGGACGACCCGTGGGAGGGGAACACGCTCGAGTGGGCGACGACCTCGCCGCCACCGGACTACAACTTCGACAGCCTGCCGCCGGTGCGCTCGGAGCGCCCGCTCTTCGACGCGCGGCACGGGGATGAGGCGCACTAGCGATGGCAGCTCACGGCGCGGCGGAACGGCAAGGCATGACGAACTCGATGCTCGGGTTCATCCTGTTCCTCGCCTCCGAGGTGATGTTCTTCGGCGGGCTGTTCGCGGCGTACTTCATCGCGCGGGCCGACGCGCCGGCGTGGCCGCCGCCGCTTACCCCGGAGCAGATCGCCGAGGGCGTGCACCTCGAGCTCGAGGTTCTGCTGCCGGCGATCTCGACGGGCATCCTCGTGCTCAGCTCGGTCACGATGCAGTACGCGGTGTGGCAGATCCAGAAGGGCAACCAGGGCGGCATGCTCTGGGGCCTGTTCATCTCGCTGGCGCTGGGCATCGTCTTCCTGGCGGCGCAGCTGTACGACTACACGCAGCTTCACTTCCGCGCCGACGACACCATCTACGGCACGACCTTCTACACGCTGACCGGCTTCCACGGCGCTCACGTGGCGGGAGGCGCGCTCTTCATTGCGGTCGTAACAGTGCGAGCGCTCGGCGGACAATTCACAGCAGAGAACCACGAGGCGGTCGAGGCGTCGTCGATGTACTGGCACTTCGTCGATGTGGTCTGGATCGCCCTCTTCACCGTTCTCTACATCATCAAGTAGCCGACAAGGACGAACGACTTTGGAGCACGAGAGCAGCGAGCACGAAGCCCACGTCGGACCCGATGTCCATCTGCCGGATCCGAGTATCTGGCCGTTCGTGGCGGGGCTCGCGATCATGCTGCTCACGGCGACCCTTGTCTGGTGGGCGCGGGTCGAGGACCAGCGCAGCCTGAGCGGCCCGCTGCTGGGCGCATCGGCCGCCATCACGCTGTTCTCGGTTGCCGGCTGGGCCTACGAAGACGGTCGCATGCGCCAGAAGGCGCGCGAGCAGGAAGAACACGCACGCCAGGGCGCGCGCCGCACCCAGGTCATCACCTTCGCCATCGCCGAAGGGCAGCTTGATGCGGCTGTCGGGGAGGGCGGCGTCATCGACGCCATCCAGAACGCGCACGACGACCTGCGGGCAGCGCCCGGATTCGAGGACCTCCGCATCAACGTCTCCAGCGCCGAAGAAGGCCCGTCCCAGGTCATCGTCGAGACGACGTGGTCGACGGCCGAGGACCTGGCGGCGTTCGAGGAGACCGAGCGCGCCATCCTCGACCTGATCAGCCAGCACGGAGACGAGGTGGTGGCGGGTTCGCCGCAGACGTTCGACATGCAGGTGGTGCGCGACACGAAGGACACGACGGTGCGGTTCAGCATGGGCGCGGCGGTCTCGCTGTTCGGCGCCCTGCTGGTCGGCGGCTTCGCGGTGGGGGCGGGGCTGAACCTGTTCGCCAGCGAGGCATCGGCCGGTGAAGGCGGAGGGTTCGTCCCGGTCCAGCTTGGCCCGTTCCTGGACACGATCACGATCAAGGCGAGCGACTTCGACTACAAGGAAGTCACGCTGCCACCGGGCGTCGAGTTCACGATGACGCTCGACAACCAGGACGACTCGGTCGCCCACAACATCATCTTCTACCAGGGCGATGTGGCTGCCCTAGACGAGCCGGTCCTGGAAGGCTGCATCAGTGGCTGCGAAGACGACGGGACGGCGGTGCGGACCGAGCTCGCGACGGGCATCATCCAGCACACGTTCACGTTCACCACACCGCCGCCGGGCCGCTACGCCTTCTGGTGCGACGTCCACCCCGACACCATGATCGGCATGCTCATCATTGAGGAAGGGGCGCCGCTCCCGGGCGAGGCTCCTGCAGCTGAGGAGCCAGTCGAGGGTGAGGGCGAAGGCGAAACCGAAGGGGAAACCGCAGAAGCCGAAACCGAGGGCTAGAGAGCCCCTCTCCCCTATTCCAGCACACCCTCCACGAGCAGTTCCGTGAACTCGTCGTCGCTCATGCCGAGCGTGCCCTTGAGCACGCGCTCGGTGTCCTCGCCGAGCAGGGGCGCGGCCTTGGAGGGGCCACCGGGCGTCTTCGAGAGGCGGAAGGCGGGCGAGTCGTAGGTGCGAGCGCCCATGGTGGGGTGCTCCAGCACGGCGTAGTGGCCCCGGTGCTTGAGCTGCGGGTCGCGGTGCATCTCCTCGGGTGACTTCACGATCCCGGAGGGGACGCCGTTGTCGCGCATCGCCTTGTAGGCCTGGGCGGCTGTGCGTTCGCGGCACCAGAAGTCGATGTGGCGGTCGATCTCCTTCTGCTCGTTGAGGCGCGACCATTTGCGGCGCATGCGCTCCAGGTCGGTCCAGTCAGGCCGGCCGATGGCGGCGCGGAATCCCTCCCACTCCTGCTCGGTGAAGCAGGCGATGACGACGTAGCGGCCGTCCTTGCAGCGGTAGGCGCCATGAGGGGCGGCCTCGGGATCGCGGTTGCCGAGACGCTCGGCTTCACGGCCGTTGGCGGTCCACTCGAGGATGCTGGTCCCGAGGGCGTGAACGGCGCCCTCGAACTGGGAGAAGTCGATGTACTGCCCCTTGCCGGTGCGGCGGCGGTAGTCGAGGGCCGCGACGAGGGCGAGGGCGCCCACATGGGGCACGAGAAAGTCGGTGTAGGCGACGCCGGTGCCGATGGGCTCGCCATCGGGCCAGCCGGTCAGGTGGTTGAAGCCGGAGGCGGCCTGGAGCACGTGCCCGTAGCCCATGTAGTGCGCCCAGGGACCGGTCTGGCCGAAGAGGGGCATCGAGATCATGACGAGGTCAGGCCGCACCTTGCGAAGCTCCTCGTAGTCGAGCCCCAGCTTCTTAAGGGAGCCGGGCGTGAAGGACTCCGTGACGACATCCGAGACGGCCACCAGGCGCTTCAGGAGCTCTTTGCCCTTCGCCGTCTTCAGGTTGATGGTGACGCCAAGCTTCGAGCTGTTGAAGTTGGCGAAGTAGCCCGAGTTGTCGTAGTGGGGCTCGTCGTCGGTAAAGGGGCCGGCTCGCCGCAAGGTCTCCATGCGGGTGGCCGATTCGACGCGGATGACCTCGGCGCCGTGGTCCGCGAGGTACTTGGCCACCGTCGGTCCGACGCCGACCCAGGAAAGGTCGGTGACACGCAGCCCTTCGAATGGCTTCGGCTTGCTCCCGTTGCTGGCCATCTCAGATCACCATGCTACGCCGCAGCTTCGCGATTTCGTCTGCGTCGAGCCCGAGGGTGTGGCCGTAGACCTCCGCGTTGTGTTCGCCGACGTGGGGGGCGCGCCCCCGCTGCTTCCAGGGCGTGCCGGAGAGCTTCCAGGGAGCGCCCGGGTACACGAACGTCTCGCCGATGTCCTCGTGGCGCACCTGGACCCAGTAGTCGCGAGCGGCGAGCTGGTCGCTCTCGACGATCTCGCGGGGGCTGTAGACGGGCGCCCAGCCGACGCCACGGGCCTGAGCCTCGTGCACGAGGTCGTCCTTGCGGCGGGTGCGGCAGAACTGCTCCATGATGCCGACGAGCAATTCCTGCTCGTCCTCTTCCAGCGGTTGCACGACTTCGAGTCGCTCGCGCCAGTGGGGGGCGGTGAGGGGGCCAGCCTCGCCGGTCTGGTCGAGCCAGTCGATCATGGCGCCCGAGGTGGGGCCCACAAGGCCGCCAAGCCCGAGCGCCGCCACCCAGCCGTCGGCTGCCTCGTAGATGTAGCGGGGACCCTCGCGGCCACTGACCATGCGGCCCGAGCCGGGACCGCGGTTGTTGATCTGGAGGATGTCCCAGGTCTGCTGGGCGTTGTCCATGGCGTTGGCCATCGACTCCTGCATGGAGACATCGACATGCTGCCCAAGCCCGCCGTTCGCGCCGCGGGCGTAGAGCGCAATCACCGCGCCGACCGCGGCCTGGAGGTTGACCTGCGCGTAGGCCTGGGGCGCGGTGGTGCGGACGGGGCCGCGCTCGTCGCTGCCGTTGAGGTACATGTGGCCCCCCATGGCAGAGCCGACGATGTCGGTGGCGGGGAGGTTGCGGGCGGGGCCGGTCTGGCCGAAGTTCGTGATACTGACGACGACCGCCTCGGGATTCACCTTTACGAGGGCGCGGGGGTCGGCGCCGATGTCCTTCGCGGCACCGGGGGCGCTCGTCTCGATAACAGCATCGGCGCCGGCAACAAGGCGGTGGAACAGGTCGCGGCCAGCTTCCAGGCGCATCTCGCAGGTGACGGAGCGCTTGCCCGCGTTCATGGCCCACCAGTAGAGGCTGGACTCACGGCCCTCCTCGTCCCGGAAGAACGGGCCGTTGGCGCGCGTGCGGTCCCCGGCGCGGGGCTCGACCTTGATCACGTCCGCGCCCAGCTCGGCGAGGAGCCGGGCGCAGAGCTGGCCCTTCTCGTCGGCGATGTCGACGACGCGGTAGCCGCTCAGGGGGCCATCGGGATGGGGGAGGGGGACACCGTCGGGGCGGTCGGTCACGCCGGAGTTCTACCGCCGCCCGGCGGCTGTGCGCAAGGGCCGCGAACTACTGGTCACCTTCGAGGTCGCGCCCCCAGATGCGGGCTATCAGGAGTTCGGGGCCCGGGAGCCACCATGTGAAGGGAAACAGCACAGCCGTCGCGAGGACTTTTCCGATGAGTAAGAGGGCCTCGTCCAGCCACTGCAGGGCTCGCTCTACGAGGGAGGACACAGCCCCTCCTGGATCTTCAGCGGCTGTGCGCAAGGGCGACGGCGCCGTTGTCCGGCGCGCCGGGGCGGCCGTCGAGGACGGCATCGATGGCGTCGCGGAGGGCGTCGATGCCCCAGCCCTTGCTCGCGGAGATGTGGCGAATGTCGCCGGGGACGGGTCCGGCGCCGTCGAGGAGGGCGCGGGCATCGGCTTCCGTCTGCGGTTGGGAACCGTCGTCGCAGGTGAGAGCGTCGATCTTGTTGAGGGCGACTATGGTGGGGCGGCCGAGCACGCTCAGGTCGCGGAGAACGCCCTCGACGGTCTCGGCCTGGGTGCCAGCGTGGGGGTGGGAGACATCGACGACGTGCAGGAGCACGTCCGCTTCTTCCAACTCTTCGAGGGTCGCACGGAAGGAGGCGACGAGCTGGGTGGGAAGCTTCTGGATGAAGCCGACGGTGTCGGTAAGGAGGGCGGGGCGGCCAGAGGGGAGGGCCATCTTGCGGGTGACGGGGTCGAGCGTGGCGAAGAGCTTGTCTTCGGCGCGCTGGTCGGCGCCGGAGAGGGCGCGCATGAGGGTCGTCTTGCCGGCGTTCGTGTAGCCGATGAGGGCGACGACGGGGACGCCGGAACGGCGGCGCTGCCGCCGGTAGAGCTCGCGCTGGACGCGGACCTGCTCAAGATCCTTCTTGAGCTTGCTCATGCGGCGGCGGACGAGGCGGCGGTCGGTCTCGATCTGGGTCTCTCCCGGACCGCGGAGGCCGATGGCGCCCTCCATGCGTTCGAGGTGGCTCCACTGGCCGCGCAGGCGGGGCAGGAGGTACTCGGTCTGCGCCAGCTCGACCTGGAGGCGGCCCTCCCGCGTGCTCGCGCGCATGGCGAAGATGTCGAGGATGAGCGCGGTGCGGTCGATGACCTTGAGCTGCAGTTGCTCCTCGAGGTTGCGCTGCTGCGAGGGTGAGAGCTCGTCGTCGAAGATGACGGTATTGGCGCGCTGCTCGATGCAGGCATCGGCGACCTCGCGGAGCTTGCCGCTGCCGATGTAGGTGGCGGGCTGGGGGCTGCTGCGGCGCTGCAGCGCACGACCGACGACCTTCGCGCCGGCGGTGCGGGCGAGCTCGGAGAGCTCGGCGAGCGACTCGCGGGCAGGGAGCACCGCTCCCGGAGAGTCCACGGCGACGAGGTAGGCGCGATCGCGCGTTGGGGCGGTGGAGTGGAGGCGTTTCGCCATCGACTCAGCTTAGCCCATCGCCAGCGGACGGGAACACCGCCGCCGCCTAGCATGGCGCGATGCGTCCGTTCTCCAGCCTCCTCGCCGGAGCGCTCGCCTGTTGCTTACTCGCCGGTTGCGGCGGCGGGGATGACGACTCGCCACAGCCGGAAACGCCCACCGCAGCCGCGACCGCGACACAGGAAGCGACGCCCGCGCCTTCCCCAACTCCAAGCGTTTCCGCGACGACAACCGCGAAGGCGACAGCCACGAAGACCGCGGACGAGGATAAGTCGGAGAAGGAGCCGGAGGAGGGCGCGCGGCCCTGGGGGAACCCGGACGGCCCCTCAGCGATCGCGATCGGTGGGGGAGAGCGTCCGGCAACGCTGCTGGTCCCGCGGGACGCGGACCGCACCGAGCCGCGCCCGCTTGTGCTGCTACTGCACGGGTACGGCAGCAGCGGTGCGGGGGCGGACGCGTATTTCCAGTTCGCGGCGCAGGTGAACGAGCTGGGGTTCGGGCTGATCCTGCCGAACGGCGCGGAGGACCCCGAGGGCGAGCACTTCTGGAACGGGACGACCGAGTGCTGCGACCTGCTCGACACGGGCGTCGACGACGTGGGCTACCTGCGCGGACTCATCGAGGAGGCGCGAGCGCACGCGGCCTTCGACAAGGTGTTCGCGGTAGGCCACTCGAACGGCGGGTTCATGGCCTACCGGCTGGCGTGCGAGGCGATCCCGGGGCTGACGGCGATCGTGAGCCTCGCGGGCGGGACGTACGCGAACCCGATTGACTGCCGCGCGCCCTCAGCGGTATCGGTGCTGCAGATCCACGGCGACCGCGACCTGGTTATCCGGTACGCGGGCGGGCCGCTGAAGGGTCCGCTGGGATGGACGGAGTCGGTGCCCGGCGCGGAGGAGAGCGTACTGCGCTGGGCGGAGCGCGCCGGCTGCGACCTCAACGCAGCCGAGGAGCTGGCGCCGATCGACACGGACCTGTTCGTGGAGGGCGCGGAGACGAACATCCAGCGCTGGCGAGAGGGCTGCGCGGGGGGCACGGTCCATGAGCTGTGGACGATCAGAGGCGGGGGCCACGTGCCACTGGTCTGGGGCACGGAGTTCACAGAACGCATCCTGCTCTGGCTGAACGACGCTTACACGGGCCAGGTCACGATCGAGGCGGGTGGGGCCGAGTAGACGGCGCTGGAAGCCCTTCCAGTCCTCCATGCGCTGACGTGCCGGGACCAAGCCGTCGCTACGCCGGAGTCGACTCCCGGGGAGCAGGAGCTCCGCGCAAGAGGCCCTCAGTGCTCAGGTCCTCATCGACATCGGGCCAATGTATCCCGAAGCCACCGCCAGCAACCCGCCAGTTGTTCCGCTGAGCCTCGGTGGCGTGAAGAAGCCGCGGGTACCACGTGAGTGGCACGGAAATCGTGCGTCCATCGAGCAGGTCCACCGTGAGCGTGTCCTCGGTCACGCGCACGTCTTGCACTTTCTCTCCAGTTCCCGGCATATGGCGCTAGAAACCCTTCCAGTCCTCCATGCGCTGACAGCCCTCCTCGACCTGGTCGTCGGGGGTGGTGACGGAGAGGCGGACGTAGCCCTCGCCGTTGAGGCCGTAGCCGCGGCCGGGGGTGACGACGACGGCGCACTCGTCGATGAGGCGTGCAGCGAAGTCACCGCTCGTGATGCCGTCGGGGAGTTTGGCCCAGACATAGAGCGAGGCCTTGGGCGGGTCGACCTCGAGGCCCATCTTGCGCACGGCCTCGACGATGCGGTCGCGGCGGCGCTGGTAGATGGCGTTGTGCTCGTCGATGACGTCCTGGGGGCCCTCGACGGCCTCGATGGCCATCTCCTGGATGGCCTGGGGGATGCCGCTGTCGATGTTCGACTTGACCCGCATGAGGGCGTCGACAAGCTCCCCGTTTCCGACAGCCATGCCGATGCGCCACCCGGTCATGTTGTAGATCTTCGACCAAGAGTTGAACTCGATGGCGACCTCGCGGGCGCCGGGCACCTGGAAGATCGATATAGGGCGGTAGCCGTCGTAGGCCACGTCGCAGTAAGGGTTGTCGTGGCAGATGGAGACCTCGTACTCCTTCGCCCAGGCGACAACCTTCTCGAAGAAGGCAACGTCGGCGACGGCGGCGGTGGGGTTGTTGGGGTAGTTCAGCCAGAGGACCTTGGCCTTGGCGGCGAGGTCCTCCGGGATGGCGTCGAGGTCGGGCTTCCACTCGGACTCGCGCGTGAGGGGCAGCTTGATGGTGACGCCGCCGGCGAACATGGTGCCGATCTCGTAGACGGGGTAGCCGGGGTCGGTGGCGAGGGCCACGTCGCCGGGGTCGATGAGGGTGAGCGCCATGTGGGCGATGCCCTCCTTGGAGCCGATGAGCGCGAGGCACTCGCGCTCGGGGTCGAAGGAGGTCTCGAAGCGGCGCTCGTACCAGCCGGAGATGGCCTGGCGCAGCTCGGGCAGGCCCTCGGACTCGGGGTAGCGATGGTTGAGGGGGTTATCGGCGGCGCGGTGGAGCCGGTCGAGGATGTTGGGGGGCGTGGGGAGGTCGGGGTCGCCGATGCCGAAGGTGATGACATCGATGCCCTGGGCCTTCTTGGCGGCGATGACCTTGGATATCTGGGCGAAGAGGTAGGGGGGAAGCTCTTCGACCCGCTTGGCCAGCTTCATAGCTACTCCTGGGGGTGGTTCCGGGGTCAGATCAAACGCGCCCGCTCACGCCGGCGCGCAGTCGCGTGATCGTAACGCGCACCGCTCGCAGCCGCAGCCGTGGGTGTGGCGGGATGCGCTACAGGTCGGCGAGTCGCTGGATGAGGGACTCCCAGCGGCCGACCTCAGCCACGGGGTCGTCGCTGTAGGGCGTGATCGTGACGGTGGTGACGCCCTCGGCCGCGAACTCGGCCATGCGATCGAGGAAGCGCTCGCGCTCCTCGCCCGAGTCGAGGGAGGGGCCGGTCCACGCGACGGTCTTCTCGATGGCATCGTAGTCGGTGCCCTCGGCCTCGCAGTGGGCGCGGAGGACGTTGAACTTGTGCCGGACCTCCTCGGCTTCGCTGCTGGTCAGGTTGCAGGCGTCGGCGTAGCGGGCGACGAGGCGCAGGGTCTTGCGTTCGCCACGACCGCCAATCAGCAGCTCCGGGTGAGGCTGGCTGACGACCTGGGGCACGTTGAGTGTCTCGGCGAGCTGGTAGTGCTTGCCTTCGAACGGTCCATTGTCGTCGCTCCACATCTGGAGGCAGATCTGGATGGCCTCCTCCAGGCGCTCGAAGCGCTCGCCGAGGGGCGGGAAGGGGACGCCGAGGCCGAGGTGCTCCTGCTCGTTCCAGGCAGCGCCGATGCCGAGCCAGGCGCGCCCGCCGGAAAGCACGTCGAGCGTGCTGACCTGCTTGGCAAGCATGCCGGGGTGGCGGTAGGTGACGCCGGTGACGAGCAGGCCGAGGCGAATGGTCGAGGTGCGGGCGGCGACGAAACCGAGGGCGGTATAGCCCTCGAGCATGTCCAGCTCGGGCGCGCCGATCCACCCGATCTGGAAGAGGTGGTCCATGAAGGAGAGACGCGTGAGGCCGACATCCTCGGAGACGGCTCCAAGGTCGGCGAGGCGCGGCCCCATCTCGGCGGGGCCGCCCTGCCAGCTGAAGTTGGCGACGTGGATGCCGGCGCGCATCGGGCGCTAGGAAATGCCTCGGCGCTCGAGCTCGGCGGGCATGCGCTCGGCGTCGGCGCTGAGCATCGGGCCCTTCTGGTCGTCGGAAAGGGTGCCGGCGGCATCGGCGCCGAACTTCGCGCCGTCGAACAGGATCCACTTCTCGGGAACGACCTCGAGCACGACGCGCAGGGGCGAGTCGAGGGTCTTCACGAAGGCGGCGGCGGCATCGGGGTTGGTCGGGTTCAGCTTGGCGGCGAACTCGGGGTAGAACCAGTCCTTGGTCTCGCGATCCTCGTGGATGATGCAGCGGCCCTTGGCGGTGGCGGCGCCGAAGGGGCCGGCGTAGCCCGGAGGGCCGGCAGCGCCGCTGACGACGACGGAGACGCGGGGATCGCGGCGGACGGCGGAGATGCGGTGGCGATGGGCGCCGGCGGTGATCCAGAAGCGTCCGTCCTTCCAGAGGAACGACATGATGACGCCCACGGGCCAGCCATCTTTGGTGCCCCAGTTGAAGGTGCACTCACCGACACCGTTGAGCAGGTCTTCGAGCTGCTGCTCGTCCAGCGGGTAGATTGAGACGGTTTCGTGGTCTTCGACTCCGGGCATTTCGCCCTCCATTCAGGGTTCTGGCTCCGCCGGGCCGCGCGAGACTGCTCCAGGCCGGGCGAGCGCCTAACACTCGCAGCTTGCCGGGGATGGCGCAAGCACCGGGCGATCCGGCCGCCGACGGACCACACGGGCAGCCCGTGCTATGCTCCGGCGGAGGTCACTGCGTCAGTTCGTCCCCATGAGAGATCCCTGCTCACACGTCGATTGCCGCCGGAACCCAGCTAACGCCCCGGAGGCAATCACATGACATCGTTCGTCGATCGGACGCTTACCTGCTCGGACTGCGGCGTGCAGTTCACATTTACAGCGGGCGAGCAAGAGTTTTACCAGTCCCGCGGATTCACCAACGAGCCGCGCCGCTGCCCGGAGTGCCGGGCCGCGCGCAAGGCCGCCCGCGGCGAGGGCGGAGGCGGCGGTGGTGGCGGTGGCTACCGCAACTATGACAGCAACCGTGAGATGTTCAGCGCCGTCTGCGCCGAGTGCGGGCGCGAAGCGCGCGTTCCCTTCCAGCCCCGGGGCGACCGACCCGTGTATTGCAGCGACTGCTTCCGCGCGCGCGGACCTCAGCGCCGCGGCGGCGGCGGTGGCGGCGGCGGTGGTGGTGGCCGCGACCGCAACTGGTAAGCCCCACGCTTCCCATCTCCCTTCCCTGAATCGACCGTAGCCCGCAAGCGGCGGTCCGTGCCCTGAAGGCGCACCCAGCGCCTATACTCCGCGCAGCCAACGGGAGGACTGCGTGGAACCAGAGACGATCGAGCGGCTCCCCGAAATCCTGCGGTCGTACCTCTCCGAGCACCTGCCCGACGCGCGCAACGTCTCGATTCACAACGTGTCGCGTTCGCCGGGGGGCAACTCGCGCTCGATGTGGTTCTTCGACGCCGACTGGGAGGGCGAGGCGCCCATCGCGAAGCAGCTGATGTTCCGCGCGAACGAGAGCACGTGCTTCCGCGACGAAGAGGCGAGCCTGGAGAAGGAATACCGCGTTTTTCGCGCCCTCCAGGACACGCCGGTTCCCGTGCCCACCAACTACTGGTACGAGCGCGACCCTGCGTGGGCGGGCGAAGACTTCGTTATCCGCGAGCGCGTGGAGGGCGATACGAACTTCCGCGACCTGCCGCCGGCGAGCCAGCAGGCGATCCTCGACCACTTCGTCGAGATCCTGGCGGCACAGCACAACCTGGACTGGGAAGCGATGGGGCTATCGTTCCTGGGAGCGCCGCAGGACGGCCCCGAGTGCGCGCGGATGGTGGTGGAACGCTGGGAACGGGCGACGAAGCGGGAGCTGCTCGAACCGCAACCGGTGATGACGGCGACGATGGCCTGGCTGAAGCGGAACCTGCCCACGGAGGTGGACCGCATCGTGCTGGGGCAGGGGCAGGTGGGGCCGGGGCAGGTCCTGTTCCGGGACGACCGCGTGGTGGCGTCGCTCGACTGGGAGTCGGCCTTCATCGGCGACCCGATGTCGGACCTGGCCTATCTCGACTTCATGGTGCGACCGCTGGTCGGCGACGAGGTGGTGGAGGGGCTGATCGCGCGGTACGGGGAGCTCAGCGGCATTCCCATCCGCCGGGACAACATGCGCTTCTACACGGTGTTCCAGTCGTACTGGGCAGTTTCGGCCTGCCTGGCGGCGGTGAACCGCTTCGCGACCGGGGAGATGCGCAAGACGCAGACGCTCGTGCTGGGGATGGCGGCGCCACGCTCCTTCCTGCGACGCATGGAGCGCATCGTGCGAGAGGACGCCGCCTAGCGATGCGACCAACACCAGCGGAGATTGTCGAAGGACTGCAGTACAACCTGCGGGCGGACCTGATCCCGGAGCTGGAGTCGCCCTGGGCGAAGCGCATCGCGGGGAACATGCTCTGGGCGCTGGAGCACCTGAAGCAGCGGCTGGAGGAAGAGCACGCGCTGGCGGTCGAAGAGAACGGCGACCTGCGTGGCGTGCTCGCGGCCGCGACCGCGGCCAGGGGCGAGGGAGGGACGCTGGCCCACGCCCTGGCGTCCATCGACCTCATGCCCGGCGAAGCGCGGGAGTGGCCGTCCGCCGACGACCTGACCGCCGAGAATGCCCGCCTGCGAACGATCGTGGACGCGATCGTGGAGGCGTTCCCCGCCGAACGGGACGGGGCGGCCGAGGCGCTCTGGCGCGAGATCCTCGGCTACATCGCGAGGCAGACGGAACGCGACGGCGCACTCATCGAGATCAACCCCGGTTGACCGGGACCGCACACAACCACAAGGGAGCAGACCCATGACCTACCCGGAGTACGAGAACATCATCGTGGAGCCGCTGGAAGAAGCGGAAGGCGTCGTGCGGGTGACGCTGAACCGGCCGCAGGCGCTGAACGCGCTCTCGGCCGACCTGCTGGACGAGTTCTTCGACTTCCTCGACCACTTCGAGGAAGACCCGAACGCCTACGTGCTGCTGCTGCGGGGCGCGGGACGCTCGTTCTGCGCGGGCTACGACCTCGCATCGAGCCGCACGGTGGAGCCGGGCTCGCCCGGCGACATCCTGCGGGAGCAGAGCGTGGGGCGCTCGCGCCGCACGATGATCGATTCGGTCGACCGGTACCTGCGGCTGTTCAACACGCGCAAGCCGACGATCGCGCAGGTACACGGCCACTGCATCTCCGGAGGTACGGAGCTGATCTCGATGTTCGACTTCGTGGTGTGCAGCGAAACGGCGAAGTTCGGGCACATCGCGGGCCGGCACATGGGCACGCTGCGGACCCTGTCCCTGTGGCCATGGACCGTGGGTTACCGGCGAGCGAAGGAGCTGTTCATGACGGGCGAGCTCATCGACGGCAAGACCGCGGACGAGTGGGGCCTCGTGAACAAGGCCGTGCCCGACGAGGAGCTGGAGGACGCAGCGCTGCACCTGGCGCGCAAGATCATGCGCATCCCGCTCGAGGTGAACATCCTGCACAAGCACTCGGTGAACCGCTGGATGGAGATTCAGGGCCTGCAGCCCGCGATCCACTCGGCGGCGGAGTTCGACGTGTACACGGCCTTCATCGACGGGCGCCCCGGCTTCCGCGAGCGGGTCGAGGCGGACGGACTGCGGGAGGCGCTGAAGTGGCGCGACCGCGAGTGGCGCGGCACCGAGCTCTGGGACCACGGGGCGGAGCCCGAGTCCTAGCCTCCCCGTAGGATCGCGGCCATGGACGTGCTGCCGGAGGCAGACCAGAAGGCGGCGGTGGTGCGGACGATGTTCGACCGCATCGCGCCTTCCTACGATCGCATGAACCGCATCATCACGCTGGGGTTCGACCAGCGCTGGCGGCGCTCGCTCATCGATGCGCTGGGGGTCGACGGCGGCGACACGGTGCTCGACCTGGCCTGCGGGACGGGCGACTTCGCGCTGATGGCGCGGGAACGGGGCGCGCGCGTCATCGGGCTCGACTTCGCGGGGGCGATGCTGACGGCAGCTCGCCGGCGTTGCCCCGAACCCATTGCGCTCGTACGCGGGGACGCGCTGCGCCTGCCGCTGGCGGACGGAAGCGTCTCGGTGGCGGTATCGGGGTTCGCGCTGCGCAACTTCGTCGCGATCCCACCCGTGCTGGAGGAGCTGGCGCGGGTACTGCGTTCGGGCGGACGGGTCGGCCTGCTGGAGGTGGACGAGCCGCGGTCGGGGTTGCTGCGGCTGGGGCACGGGATCTACTTCCAGCGGATCGTGCCGGCCATCGGGGCGCTGCTGAGCGACGGAAGCGCCTACCGCTACCTGCCGGCGTCGGCGGCGTACCTCCCGGACGGGGAGGGGCTGCGCACGATGCTCGAGGAGGCGGGCTTTACGAGTATCGAGAAGCGCAGCCATCTCGGCGGGGCAGCGCAGTCGATCATGGCGGTGCGGGCATGAGCGCCGAACGGGCGCTGCCCGCGGCGGGGAGCTTCGGCGCGTGGCTGGCGGCGGCGCGCCCGCCCACGCTGACGGCGGCGGTCGCACCAGTGCTAGTCGGGACGGGCGTGGCGATCGGAAACGACGTGTTCTCGGCAGGGCCCATGATCGCGGCGCTCTTCGGGGCAATCTGCCTGCAGATCGGGGCGAACTTCGCGAACGACGTGTTCGACTTCGAGCGGGGCGCCGACGCGGGCGACCGGCTCGGTCCGCCGCGGGCGACGCAGATGGGACTGCTTACGCCCACGCAGATGAAGGTGGGGATGTGGGCGGCCTTCCTGCTGGCTTTGCTCGCGGGCATCTACCTCGTGGTGATGGCAGGCTGGATCGTGGTCGTGATCGGGCTCGCGAGCATCGTGGCGGGGCTGATCTACACAGGGGGGCCGTGGCCGGTGGGGTACCACGCCCTCGGCGACGCGTTCACGTTTGGGTTTTTCGGGATGGTGGCGGTGGTGGGCACGTACTTCGTGCAGGCGGAGGCGGCGCCGGGGCTGGTGTGGCTGGCAGCGGTGCCGGTCGGGTGCACGGTGACGGCGATCCTCGTGGCGAACAACCTGCGTGACATCGACACGGACCGGGCGGCGGGCAAGACGACGCTGGCGGTGGTGCTGGGGGAGCGGGGGACGCGCGCCTGGTACCTCGTGTTGATGCTGGCCGCCTACGGCGTCGCGATCGCGCTCTGGCCCCTGACGCGAGTCGAGCCATGGGCGCTGCTGGTGCTGGCGAGCCTGCCGTTCGCGCTGGCGCCGCTGCGGGCGGTGGTGGGCGGGACGGCGGGGCGCGCGCTCAACGCCACGCTCGTGCAGACGGCGCGCCTGCACCTCATCTTCGGGGTGCTGCTGGCGCTGGCCCTGACGGACTGGCTGCCGACTTAGCGGCCCATGATCTCGTCGGCGTAGGTGGTCGTGATGTGGCCGTCCGCCTCGAGCTTCGCGTACTCCTCGTTGCTGATGCCGAGCAGCTCGCGGTAGACGTAGTCGTTGTGCTCGCCGAGGAGGGCCGGGGCGGTGCGAATGGTCACGTCGGAGTGGGAGAAGGTGAACGACGGGGCGGGGAACTCGGTGGTGGGGTAGTCCTCGGTCGCCTCGAGACGCTGGAAGGCCGGCGACTGGATGGCGTGCGGATCCTCGGTCACATCCTTCGCGCTGAGGACGGGTCCGGCGGTGACGCCGACCTCCTGGAGGTCGCGGAACAGCTCCTCGCGGTCGCGCGGGGCGATCCACGCGGCAAGCTCCTCCTCGAGTGCGTCCTCGGCGGCGCGGCGGCCCTCGGCCGTGGCGAGTTCGGGGGCCGTCGCCCAGCCGGGGCGGCCAAGGTAGTCGACGAGCGCTGCCCACTCGGCGTCGCTGCGGCAGCTGAGGGCGAGCCACTGCTCCTCGCCGCGGGCGGCGAAGACGCCGTTGGGCGCAAACCCTTCAGTGCTGCGGTTGCCGATCGAGCCCGCGGCGCGTCCGTTCCAGGCGGCGTCGAGGGCGGCCTGGGGGAACATCGAGGCGGAGCACTCGGCCTGGGCAAGCTCGATGGTCTGGCCCTGGCCGGTGCGGCGGCGGTGGCGGAGGGCGGCGAGCGTGGCGAGAGCGCCGTGCATCCCCACAAAGAAATCGCCGGCGAAGGTCTGGATGTTCGTCTCCGGGGCGGAGTCGCGATAGCCGCGCAGGATGGTCGAGCCGGCGACGCCATCGATGTGCGCGCCATAGCCGCGGCCCTCGACGTAGGCGCCGGTGCGGCCGTAGGCGGGCAGGTGGAGGAGGACGATGTCGGGACGGGCGGCGCGGATGGCGTCGTCGTCGAGGCCAAGCTTCTCGAGCGTGCCCCGGGCGAGGTTCTCGGCGAGCACGTCACTGATGGCGATGAGGCTCTTCACGATGGCGAGTCCCTCGGGGCGGCGGCTATCGACCGTGAAGGAGCGCTTGTTGCGAATGACGTGGATGAAGGCGGGGCTGTTGTTCCAGGGGCGGGGGCCGGGGTCGTTGTCGGGGTGGCCCGCCATCCAGGCTGGCAGGATCTGGGCGAGGGGGGCGGGGAGGACGGGGGCGGCGGCCCGGGTGGCGGGGTTCCAGACGTACGGGTTCTCGACCTTGATGCAGTCGGCGCCGAGGTCGGCGAGGTACATGGTGGCGGTCTGGCCGGCCCAGACGCAGGCGAAGTCGCAGACACGGATACCTTCGAGGGGCAGGTAGGCGCTCATGCCACTGCCTCCTTCCGCCGCAGCTCGCTGATGGCGGCAGCGTCGTAGCCAGCCTCTCCAAGGATGGCGTCGGTGTGCTGGCCGAGGGTGGGGGGGGCGCGGCGGATGGCCCAGGGCGTCTCGTCGAGCATGTAGGGGCGGCCCAGCATCGAGAAACGGCCGAGCGTCTCGTGCTCGACCTCGGTCCAGAGGCCGCGCTCGCGGAACACGGGATCCTCGAACAGATCCGCGGCGGTGAAGAGGGGGGCGAGGATGGCATGCGCGTTGCGGGCCGCCTCCCAGATTTGGGCGCGGGTGCGTTCAGCCAGCCACGGGTAGAGGGCGACATCGACCTCCTCGCGGGCTTCGTCGGAGTTCATCCACTCCGGGTCGTTCCACTTGGGGTCGGTGAACTCGGGATGGTCGATCATCTCGGCGAAGCGGTGCCAATAGGGGCCGGCAGAGGCGGTCATCTCGACGTAGCCGTCGGCGCAGGGGAAGACGCCGACGACGCCGGCACCGGTGGAGGGGCCGGCGACCTCGGGCTTGGCGTTGATCCGCCCGGAGAAGCGGTACGCCATGATGGCGGAGCTGCGCCGGTCGACGCTGTTCAGCTGCACATCGAAGAGAGAGACGTCGACGCGCTGGGTTATGTCGTGCACCTCGGTTGTGTAGACGGCGCCGAGAGCGCCGATGGCGGCCATCGCGCCGCACTGGATGAGGGAAGCCGTGCCGCCCATCTTGAGGGGCTCGCGACCGACGGAGCCGTGCGAGAACATCTCGCCGCCCATGGCGAAGAGCACGGTCTCGGAGAGGGCGAAGTCGCGGTAGGGGCCTTCCCAGCCGAAATTCGTCAGCGAGAGCACGTTCACATCGGCGACCTCGCGGAGGGCGTCGGGGGTGAGGTTGAGGCGCTCGGCGACGGTCGGCGGGTAGCTGGTGACGACCACGTCGGCGGCGGGCAGGAGGCGTTCGAGGACCTCGCGCCCGCCATCAGATTTGAGGTCGAGGACGATGGATTCCTTGTTCGTGTTGAGGAACTGGTAGCTGCCGCCGCGCTCGATGCCGGGCTCCTCACCGAGCCAGGGGCCGAAGCCGCGGATGGGGTCGCCCCCGGGTCGTTCGACCTTGATTACGCGGGCGCCGAGGTCGGCGAGGAGCTTGGTCGAGTACGGTCCGGCGATGTGGGCCGTCAGGTCGAGGACAGTGATGCCATCGAGAGCGGCTGGCGCGGCGGCATCGGTCGTCACCGTCGGTTCTCCTACAGGATCCGGTAGCCGTGGGGGCGCCAGCCGGCCTCGTAGTAGGGCGAGACGGTGGCGCCGGGGGCGATGACGGCGTCGATGCGTTCGCGGTCCTCGTCGGTGATGACGACGTCGCCAGCGCCGAGGTTGTCTTCGAGCTGTTCCAGCGTGCGCGGGCCGATGATGGGGCTGGTCACGCCGGGCTGCTGTTCGCACCAGGCGAGGGAGAGCTGCGAGAGCGTGCAGCCCTTGTCGGCGGCGATCGGCTCGAGCCCCTCGATGACGTCGTAGACGCCGTCGGTGAGGCGGCGGCGCTGCTGCTCATTGAGGGCGTAGCGGCCGTCCTCGGGGAGGGGCTCGCCACGGCGGTAGCGACCCGCGAGCAACCCTCCTCCGATGGGCCCCCAGGGGATGACGCCGATGCCGAAGGTCTGGGTCATGGGCAGGAGCTCGCGTTCGGCGCGGCGGTCGAGGAGGTTGTAGGGCGGCTGTTCGCAGACGACGCGGTTCAGCCCCAGCTCCTTCGCCACCCAGAGGGATTCGACGATCTCCCAGGAGGCGAACGTGCTGGTGCCGATGTAGCGCACCTTCCCGGCGCGCACGAGGTCGTCGAGAACGCGCAGGGTCTCGTCGATGGGGATGTCGGGATCGGGGCGGTGAAGCTGGTAGAGGTCGATGTAGTCGGTCTGGAGGCGGCGGAGGCTGGCCTCGCACTGCTCGATGATGTGACGGCGGCTGTTGCCGCGCGCGTTCGGGTCCTCGGCGTCCATGGCGCCGTGCACCTTGGTCGCGAGCACGACCTGGTGGCGGCGGCCGTTCCGCTTGAGGGCCTCGCCGGTGATCTCCTCGCTGCGCCCCAGGGCATAGACGTTGGCGGTATCGAGGAAGTTGATGCCGGCGTCGAGGGCGCGATCGATGATGGCGTACGACTCCTCGGGCTCGGTGCGGCGGCCGAACATCATGCAGCCGAGGCAGAGGCTCGAGACCTGCACACCGGTGCGACCGAGGCTTCGGAGCTCCATCGGCTGCATTCTACGTGTCCGCTCGGAGTGCGAGCGCCGGGCTCTCGACGGTTGCGAGCGAACGGCGTACACACTGGAGAGCACCGAAGCCGTGGGAGGACGCACATGGCAACACCGGACGAGCTGCGAGCAACACTGGCCGACGCCCGCGCAACGTTTCGCGAGGCGATCGAGGCGGCCGAGATGGGCTGGCGGCGCTCCCCCGGCGAAGGTGAGTGGACCGCGCAGGAAATTGCCGAGCACGTGATCCAGATCGAGGCGCGCATCACGACGATGGTGTGCGAGGCCTGTGGCTATCCCGGCATCGACGCGTGGGAGCCGGACTGCGCCTCCTCGATCGAGGCGGTGGACGAGTTCGACGCGGTCGTCAGCAACTGCGACGCGAAGCTGAAGTACGTGACCCCCGAGGACCTGGAGAAAGAGCACGAGATGTTCGGGGACGTGGCTGGGATCTTCGAGATGAACGTGAACCACCTCGTCGAGCACACCGCGCAGATCCTGGCGGCGGCAGAGGCCTAGAGGCGCTCAGACGTCGGCGTAGAGCCGGAACCCGAAGTCGTTATAGCGCCGCTCCGGCGCGAGACTGGCGCGCGCGGTCAGGCGCGTGAACTTCACGGAGTGACGCCAGCTCCCGCCGCGACTCACCTTGCGGGCGCGTTCGGCAGGCTCGCGCTCTCCCGCGCCGGGGTCGCCGTAGGCATCGGGGTGGTACCAGTCGAAGCACCACTCGTGGACGTTCTCGGCCATGCAGCGGAGGCCGTAGCCGTTTGCGCACTCGGGGGGCGGGGGATGGGGGCGGTCGGCGGCGGCGATGCGGTCGGCAACCGGATGCTCCTGCCAGCGTGCACCAGGCCAGGGCCAGTCGGCATCCACGAGGCCACCGAGGGAGGCGTACTCGCGTTCCGACTCGGTGGGGAGGCGGTAGGGGACGCCGGTCTCTGCGGCGAGCCACTCGCAGTAGGCGACGGCGTCGAACCAGCTCACGCCTACGACGGGCTGGTCGGCGGCGTTGAAGCGCTCGTCGTCCCAGAAGCGCGGGGCTTCGCACCCGGTCGCGAGGAACGGCTCGAACTGAGCGTTCGTCACGGGCGCGACGGCCACGCGGAAGGGGGCAATCTCTACGCGGTGGACGGGCTGCTCGTCGGGGCGGCCGCGTTCGCAGCCCATGAGCAGCACGCCGCCTTCAAGGCCGACCATCTCCGGCTGCGGGAGGGCATCCACGAGGCCGATCTTACGGCGCTCCCGGGGCACGGTCGCCGTCTCACGCTATGCCGTGAAGGGCGCCGCCGATACACTCCATCGCCGTGACTGACGCGATCGTGTGGCTGGATGCACCCGGGGCGCCGGAGCGACGCATCGGCGGCAAGGGCGGGAGCCTCGCGCGGCTATCCGGGCTGGGGTTTCCGGTACCGCCGGGGTTCGTCGTGGCGGCGGAGGCGTACGAGGCCTTCGCGGAGTCGCACGACCTCGCCACCGTGACCGCGCCGCTGGCCGGACTCGACCCGCGAACACCGATGGCGACCATCCGCGAGTTGCTCGCGCCGGTGGCAGAGCGACTCGAAGCCGCGAGCCTCGACGACGGCACGCGAGGCGCCATCGCGGGGGCGATCGCCGAGCTGAAGGAACGCGCGGGGCCGCACGCGACCTTCGCGGTGCGCTCCAGCAGCCTGAACGAGGACAGCGCGGGCAGCTCTTTCGCGGGTCTCTACGAAACCTACCTGAACCTGCACGGCGAGGACGACATCCTGAAGGGGGTGCTCGACTGCTTCCGCTGTCTCTGGCAGGAGCGGGCGGTGCACTACCGCACGTTCCGCGGCATCGAGCACGCGGGGGAGGCGATGGCGGTGGTGGTGATGCAGGTCGTGCGGGCGCGGTCGAGCGGGGTGGCGTTCACGAAGAACCCGATGACTGGCGCGACGGACGAGGTGCTGATCAACGCCTCGTGGGGGCTGGGGGAGGCGGTTGTCTCCGGTTATGTCACGCCCGATTCGTTCATCGTCGGGGCCGGCGGCGAGATGCTCGAGCGGGCCATCAGCGAGAAGCACGAGCAGGTGGTGCTGACGGGACACGGAACGGAACGAACCGCCGTGGCTCCCACGCACATGGCGGAGCCATCCCTGAGCGACGAGGAAGTGCACGAAGTGGTGGAGACGGCGCACGCCATCCAGCGCGAGTACGGCGGGCCGGTCGACATCGAGTTCGCCTACGACGACTTCGGCAAGATGTTCCTGCTGCAGGCACGTCCCATCACGACCTGACCAGCATCTCGATCTCGGTTCGCAGCTCCGCGAGGATGTCCGCCTCGACCGAAGCGTCGGGCGTTCCGCCCAGGCGGGCGAACCAGCGCTGCGTCAGCTCCCGGACAGCTGGCTCGGCGGAGAGTTCGGTGCGACGGTGCCCGAGCGGGGAGACGGAGGCGCCGATGTCGTCGGGCTCCGCGACGCCGGTGAGCACATCGATCGCCTCAAGCAGGTGGGCCGCAGCGACGGCATCGGCGCCACGAGCGTGGGCGACGCTCGAGGCGGTGGTGAGAATGTCGAGGAAGCGGACGGCCTCTTCGCCGTCGGACATAGCAGCTACGCCGGGTGCTGGAGGGCTTCCAACTGGTTGGCGTGGTCGAGGGAGTGGACGCGCAGGGTCAGGAGCCACTCCTTCCAGTTGAGGTCGCCCAGGAAGGGGTGCAGCCACACGATTTCGGCGTCGGGGTCGGCGTTGCCCTCGCGGACCGCGCTCAAGGTTCCGGCAATGACGCCGGCGTGGGTGGCAAGCACATCCTCGCGGGTCTCGGGCACGGCGGGAATCTCATCGGGAACGACGCCCTCGGAGACGACGCCGCGAACGCGGGTGGCGGTGCCATGGTTTACCTCGGCGACGTGGCGGATGCACTCGAGGGGGCTCCACTCCTGGCCTTCCTGGCGCACCTCCAGCAGGTCATCGGGGACGGCGCGGGCGGCCGTTTCGAGCACGGCGACGGCGGCCTCGACGCGCTGCGCCATCTCCTCGGCCGTCCATTCCGCGGCCTTCTTGCGGACGTAGCTGAGGATGACCTCGGTTGCGCCTTCGGGGATTGTCACGGGCGGCCTCCTGGGCGCGGCGAGCGCGGCGCTGGTCGCGCGATCCTAGCGCATCGACCGGCGCGCGCATCCCGACTCGCCCGCTCCAGCGTTCCCCGTAGAATCCGGCTAATGGTCAGCATTATCCGTCCGGCGGAACGCGACGAGGGCACGACGCAGACGCCGGGCATGCGCCGCGAGGCAGGGATTTCCGGCACGCTCACGGGCTCCGAGGGGCTGTGGATGGGCGTGGGGCGAAACGAGCCCGGCGGGGCCTCGGGCGTGCATCACCACGGCGAAAGCGAGTCGGGCATCTTCGTAATCGAAGGGCAGCTACGCTTTCGCTGGGGCGACGCGCTCGAGAACGTGCAAGACGCGGGGCCGGGCGACTTCATCTTCGTCCCTCCCTACGAGATCCACGCCGAGGAGAACCTCGACCCCGGAAACGAGGCGGTTTTCCTGCTGGCGCGGACCACGATGGACGCGATCGTCATCAATGTGCCCGACCCGAGGGAGACATAGGGACATGGGACTGCTCGCGATGAAGGTCACGCTCACGGACGGGAGCGAGGTGGTGGTGAAGGCGGACTCGCGCGTCGATACAGTCGACGAAGACGGGAACCGGATCATCCGGCTGATGAAGAACGGCGAGATCATCGAGGTCTTCAAGCAAAGCGAAATTCAGGAGCCCATCCAGGGTCTTACCCACGACCTCTAGGCCAGCGCCAGGGGTACCCAGCTGTCCGATAGCGCCGCGAGGGGCAGGGGTCAGGCGGTTTCGGGGCGATAGCCGCCGAAGAGGGCGCCTCCGAGGCGCTTCCAGTAGCAGTCGACCTGCTCGAAGCCGGCCTCACGAATCCAGCCCAGGTGGCGGTCGAGGGTCTCCAGATTCGAGTGGTGGCGGCGGACGTTCGAGGGCTGTGGTGGCTCGTCCCGTGAATCCTGCTCGGCCCGCGTGAGCTCGCGGTAGCGCTCCACCAGCCCGTCGTCCGGTGGCAGCACCAGGTCGAGATTGAGGAACGCTCCGCCCGGAGCCAGGAGCGCGAGCACCTCACCGTAGAGGCGCTTGAGGGCGGCCTCGGGGAGGTGGTGGATGGCCGCCGACGAGATGACGGCGTCGAAGGGCCCATCGAGCTCGTCGGGGAGCGCGCCGTCGCCGAAGTCCCAGGTGACGTAGCGGTAGCGGCCCTGGAACTCCGCGAGGCGCTCGCTACCGATGCGGATCATCTCCTCGGAGCCATCGACAAGGACGGCCGAGGCATTGGGGAATGCGGCCAGGAAGACGCTGGCCTCGGCGCCGTAGCCGGCTCCGAGGTCGAGGATACGGAGAGCGTCGGCGCCATCGCGCCCGAGGAGCTGGGTCATCAGCTCGAACTGGGGAAGGCGCTCCTGCGCGCGGGCATCCATGCGGGCGACGAAGTCGCGAACACGATCGGGCTCGCGCCAGTGCTGCCCGGTGTCGCCGTGCGCGTGCTCGTGCTGGTGCGTCGAATGTTCAGTCAAGGCACTGCCTACGCGCCGCGGAGACGCGGGTCGAGCACGTCTCGGAGTGCGTCCCCGAAGATGTTGAAGGCGAGCACCGTGAGCGTGAGCGCACCGCCACCAACGGCGACAAGGATGGGCTCGGTGCCGAAGAACTGGCGGCCGTTGTTCACCATCGCGCCCCAGCTCGGGCCGGGAGGCGCAAGCCCAAGGAAGGCCAGCGTCGACTCGGCGAGGATGGCGCCACCGATCGTGGTGGAGAAGATGATGATGATGGGAGCGAACACGTTGGGGAACACGTGGCGGAAGATGATGCGGGGAGGCTGCGCGCCCATCACACGCGCCGCCTCGACGAACACATCGTTGCGGACGGCAAGCGTGGCAGATCGCACCACGCGCGAGACCCCGAAGATGTTGAGGAAGGATAAGGCGATAATCGTCCGGGGTAAGGTTGCTTCTCCCGTCTGCAGGAGGAGGAGGAGGAAGAGCAAGGGTGGGAAGGCGATGAACGCATCGACGAGGCGCTGGCTTATGAGGTCGACGACTCCCCCGAAGTAGCCGGACCCGACGCCAAGGAAGGCGCCGAAGATGGTGGCAATCGCGGCCGCGCCGAACCCGAGCAGCATCGAGCGGCGAGCGCCATGCAGGACGCGGGTGAGGAGATCGCGGTTCCCGTGATCCACGCCAAGGGGGTGGTCCCATGTTGGATTGGGATTCAGGCGCCACTGCCCGATGATCTGGTTCAACTTGTCTTCATTGGCAGGGTCAGTCGGGTCAGCGTTCACGTCGTAGTTGGGATTCACGACCTCGAAGACGTCGTCGGGACCGTATGGCGCGATCCACGGACCGATGATGCCGAGCACAAGAATGATGAAGGCTATGACAAGGGCAACAGCTCCCGCTGTCTTGCGTGCAAAGAACCGGCCCAATCCGCGGAGGGCCCTGATGGGCAGTGAGGGATCCTCGGGAGGCATGAACTCGCCAAGGCGTTCGTCGGCGGCCTGAGTCGCCAGGCTGCTCATGCCTCAGCTCCCGACACGGTCACCCGGGGATCAATGAGGAAGTAGCTGAGGTCCACCGCGAGGTTGACGAAGACGACGGCGCCCACAAGGAGCAGCGTGAAGGTCTGCGTGACGGGGATGTCGCGGATGCGGATGGCCTGCAGAATTTCGTTGCCCATGCCCGGGATCGCGAACATCGACTCGAGGACGACGTTGCCGGCAACCAGGGCGGCGATGAGGAATCCGAGGATGGTGACCACGGGGATGAGCGCGTTCCGCAGCACGTGGCGGGAAATCACCACCCCGCCGGCGAGGCCCTTGGAGCGCGCCGTGCGCACGTAGTCCTGACGAAGCACCTCCATCATGCCGGATCGGAGGAAGCGCATGAGGATGGCCCCCACGGACAGGCCTCCGGCCGCAGCGGGCACGATGAACAACTGGAAACTGGGCCATGGATCTTCCCAGATCAGTTGCTGGGACGTGACGCCAATGGTGAGCACTCCATATTTGACCGCGTAGGCCGAAGCGATGGCAGCGGTCAGGAACGCGGGCGCGGCCAGGAAGAAGATCGCGAAGACGCGCAATCCGGCGTCGGATAAGCCATCGGGTCGAACCGCCGAGAGTACCCCCACAGGCAGCGCCAGCATTACGGCGATGATGAGCGACATGAGGCCCAGCTGGAGCGTGTACGGGAGGGCATCGCCCGCGACGCTGTAGGAAGGCCGGTTGTACTGGAAGGACTCCTGCGAGCTTCCGCGCAGGATGTCATACCAGAAGAGGCCGTATTGCTCGTAGAGGGGCTTGTCAGTACCGAGTTTCGCGCGGAGGTCGGCGAGCTGTTCCTCTCGCTGCTCCTCGCTGCGGGCAGCCTGGGCGAAGAACTGGTTGGCAAGCTGCTGCTCGGCGTAGTCGCCGGGAAGGACGCGCAGCACGAAAAAGACGAAGGTCAGAACAATCCAGATCGTGACCAGCGCCAGGAAGAAGCGACGGATGACGTACTCGGTCATGGAGGGGAAGCCTCGCTCCGAGTTACTCCAGCGCCTCCCCCGCACAGTTGCGAGGGAGGCGCCGGGCAGTTGGTCGCCAGGTCAGGCGGGACGCTGTTTCCCCTGGAAGGTGGGATCGTTCTGGTCGATCCAGAGCTCCTGGCTGATCGTCGTCCCGTAGGTGATGAAGAACGGCCCCGCACGATTCAGGTAGGGCCACTTCACCCAGCTGGTGAGGCCACCGACCATCTGCAAGTGCCCGGAACCGGCGTCCGTGAGGGCGAAGCGCTGGGCCTCCTTGATGATCTCCTGGGCCTTCTCGTTGTCGAACTCGGCGAACATGTCGTTGATGTACCCCTCCATGGTTGGAGTGGTGTACTTCCAGAAGTTGATGGTGCCACGACCACCATCCTCCGGATGGGCCGAGTAGACCTGCGCGAAGCGGGTGCGCGGGTCGGGGCTGTTCCACTGGTCCCAGCCACCGAGGTAGCCGACCGACGCCTGACCCGAGTTGTTGTACTCGAGGAGCGACGTGACCGGGATGGCCTGGGCGTTCCACTTCTCCGTGCCGAGGTTCGTGTTCAGCATGGCGGGGAACCACTCCAGGAGCGGTACGTACTGCGGGAAGTCGACGGTCGTGACGCGGAAGTCCACGTCCTCGTGACCCTCCCCATTCGCCTGCTCCCAGAGGGCGCGCGCGTCGGCGAGATCCTGGTCCTTGGGCTGGCGATAGCCGGGCGCCTGCGAGAGCTCCTCCTGGGAGAGGGCCCAGGCCTGGAAGGGCCAGTTGACGGCGGGGTTCGGCCTGCCGAGGCCCTGGAAGTGCTGCTCAGCCACCAGCGCGCGGTCGGTGGCGAGGAACATCGCCATGCGGATGCGCTCATCGGAGAGGGCGCGGTTTGTCGTGTAGTTGTAGGCGAACTCGAGGTTGTTGTTCGGGTCGCCGATGCGGAAGGCCTCGACCTCGGGGTTGCTGGACGCGATTTCGTCCATCACCGCGCGATCGCGGGAGGCGAGCTCGTCGATCTGCTTCTGCTCAAAGGCAAGGCGCTGCGGGTTGATGTCGCCGCCGAGGTTCACGAAGAAGAGCTCGTCCACCATCCCGGGGATGGTCCCGTCCTTGCGCAGGAAGTAGTCGTCGTTGCGAACGCCGTGGGCACGCTCCTGCAGCTCGAATTCGTCGAAGATGAAGGGGCCGGTGCCGAGGACGTTATCAGCGCTGAAAACACCGAACTCGTTGTCATCCTCGAGCTTCTCCCCGATGTCGGGGTAGAGCATGCCGTTGAACTCGTCCGTCATGTCGCCGAGCCAGGTCACCTGGGGCGAGTTCATCGACACCGTGAAGTTGGTGCCGTCGACGTAGTCAACGTTCTCGATGTTCTTGTAGATGAGCGGATGACGGAAGAACGTGGTGTCTTCCGTGCCGTCGGCCCGCGTGCTGGTGCGCTGCCGCTCGATGTTCCAGCGGATGTCGTCCATCGTGAGGGCGCGGCCGTTGGCGGGGGGTTTGTTGTGGTAGTTCACGTCGTCGCGGATGGTGAAGTTGTAGGTAACTTCGTCCGGCTGCTCGGGGAGGCCCCTCGCGATCTCGCCGGAGATCACGAAGTTGTCCATGTCCGTGAACTTGAGAAGGTTGTTGTAGGCGTTGCCAGCGGTGTAGGCGATACCTCGATACAGCTCGCGATGGAGGTCGAGGGTGGTGCCGCTGATGCCGGTGTACTGGCTGAAGAAGCTCCCGTCGACGGGGCCCGCCATTGGGGCTTCGGTTGGAGCCTCGGTGGGGGCCTCGGTTGGGGCTTCGGTCGGAGCTGCAGTCGCTACAGGCTCGTCATCATCGTCATCGTCGTCGCCGCAACCAACGGCCACGAGCGCACCGGCTCCGACCGCGCCTGCGGCCGACGCCTTGAGGACGGACCTCCGGCTAAATCGCCTTCGGGCCCAGTAGTTTTCACGCATGCGATTCCCTCCACCGCGGTAGCGGCGTCCGATTCGCGGGAGCATACGGAATGGCCGATCCGCGAGTCAACGGCGGAAGGGGCTGGGTTTCGCCGGTCTAAGCCCCCCTTAACCGGGGATCGAGCACGTCCCGGAGGGCATCCCCGAAGATGTTGAAGGCGAGCACGGTGAGGGTGATCGCGCCACCGCCGACCAGGCTCATAACCGGATTCGTATCGAAGAACTGCCGCCCCGTATTCACCATCTGGCCCCAGCTCGGGCCGGGAGCGCCGAGATTGAGGAAGGAGAGGCCCGCCTCGGCCAGGATCGAGGACCCGATCGTGATGGAGAAGATGACGATGATGGGCGCCATCACGTTGGGCAGGATGTGGCGGAAGATGATGCGTGGTGGCCGCACACCCACCACTCGAGCGGCCTCGATGAAGACGCTCGTGCGGATGGTGAGGGTGGCCGATCTGACAACGCGGGAAACTCCGAACGCGCCTAAGAAGGAGAGCGCGATGATGACACGGAGCACGGTCGTCTCCCCCGTCTGCACGAGAAGGAGGAGGAAGAGGAGCCCGGGGATGGCGATCATGGCGTCGACGATGCGCTGGAAGACGAGGTCGATGAGTCCCCCGAAGTAGCCCGAGATGATTCCGATGAGTGCGCCCAGCACCGTCGAGAGGAAGGCGGCCCCGAACCCGAACTGCATCGACCGCTGGGCGCCGAAGAGCACCCGCGTGAGGAGGTCCCGCCCGAGGTCATCGGTCCCGAGAGGATGTTCGGGGGACGGGTTCTCAAGCCGCTGGAGGATGGTCGGTTGGAGGGCGTCCTTCTCGAAGCTTTCGGGGTCGTACTTGGGGTTGTCCTTGAAGAAGACCTCGTCCTTGTCGTAGGGCGTGACATAGGGGCCGAGCACCCCGAGGCCGAGGATGATGATGCAAAGCACGAGGGCGAAGGCCCCGACTTTCTTCGAAACAAGGAAGTGCCAGAGGGCGCGCAGCACGCGAACCGGCCGGGAGGGTTCCTCCGGACGCTCGAAACCGGGGAAGGCTTCAGGCGTGAGTTCGGCAACGTCGCTCACGACGATGCTCCTTCCACGGTGACACGCGGGTCGATGATGAAGTAGCTGAGGTCGACCAGGAGGTTGACCATGACAACGCCACCGACAAGCAGAAGCGTCATGAACTGGGCCAGCGGCACATCGCGGTCGAGGATGGCGCGGAGGAACTGCCGCCCCATGCCGGGAATGTTGAACATCTGCTCGAGGATGACGTTCCCGCCGATGAGCGCCGCAGTGAGGAAGCCGAGGATGGTCACGATGGGGATGAGGGCGTTGCGCAGGACGTGGCGGGAAACGACGACAGACTCGCGCAGGCCCTTGGCGTGGGCAGTGCGGATGTAGTCCTGGCGGAGGACTTCAAGCAGGCCTGAGCGGAGGAACCGCATCAGGACCGCGCCGGTCGCGAGGCCGCCGGCGAGCGCGGGGATGATGAAGAGCTGGAAGCTCCCCCAGGCATCGTCCCAGACACCGGGGGAAGAGACTACGTCGATGGTGAGTACGTCGTACTGCACGGCCCAGCCGGAGAGCAGGGCCGCGGTCCAGAACGAAGGTGCAGCCAGGAAGAACACAGCGAAGACGCGCAGCCCGCCGTCGAGGAATCCATCGGGACGGATGGCCGAGAAGATGCCCACCGGCACCGCCAGCAGCCCCGCGATGACGATCGCCATGATCCCGAGCTGGACCGTGTAAGGCAGGGCATCAGCGGTCATATCGACGACGGACTCGCCGGTCTGGAAGGACTTGCCGGGATTGCCGCTGAAGATATCCCCCCAGTACTTGGCGTACTGAACGGCGATGGGGTCATTAAGCCCGAGGCGCTCGCGGGCAGCCTGCAGGGCACGGTCGACGTTCTCGCTGGCGCCTTCCTCGGCTCCCTGCGCCTCCTGGGTGGCCTTGTCGGACTGGCCTCGCGCAGTGGCGCCGGAGAAGAACTGGTTCGCCACCTGCTGGGCGGCAAAGTCGCCAGGAAGGACACGCAACGCCAGGAACACGAACGTCATCACGATCCAGATGACGACGAGGTTCCCGATTAGCCGGCGGATGAGGTAGTTGGTCACGCGACTCGCTCCATTGGAGATTCCCGCGGAGACGAGCCCTGGAGCGGCTCGCCCCCGCCGGCAAGCATGCGCTCCCTAGGTCGGCTTCGATTTCCCCTGGAACGTGGGATCGGTCTGGTCGATCCAGAGGTTCTGGCTGAGATTGGTGCCCATCTGGATGAAGAACGGTCCGGCGCGATGGACGTAAGGCCACTGGAGAACCTGGACGAGGCCTCCACAGACCTGGACGTGGCCCGAACCGGCATCGCCGGGCATGAACCGCTGCGCATCCAGGAGGATCTGCTGGGCTTCCTCCACATCGAACGTGTCGAAAGCCTGCGTGATGTAATCCTCCATCGTGTCCGTGTGATAGCCGTAGAAGTTGAGGAAGCCGCGCGCGCTGCTCGAGTAGACCGAGGCGAAACGGGTGCGCGGATCGGGGCTGACCCACTGGTCCCAGCCACCGAGGTAGCCGACCGGATTCTGGCCGGAGACGTTGTACTCGAGGAGGGTCGCGACCGGGATGGCCTCGATGGACCACTTATCGGTGCCGAGGTTCTCGTTCATCATCGCCGGCCACCACTCCTTGATGGACTGGTCGGCCAGGTCGACGATGACGGGGGTAAACAGCTCGTCCTCGAACTCTTCGGCACCGCCCTGCTCCCAGAGCGCTCGCGCCTCCTTGATGTCGTCGTCCTTCGGCTGGCGGTAGCCGGGCATCTGCAGGAGCTCTTCCTGGGGAAGGGCCCACGAGGTGAACGGCCAGTTGATGCCAGGGTTGGGGCGAGCCAGCCCCTGGAAAACGATCTGCGCGCTGAGGACGCGGTCCCAGGCCATGTACATGGCCTGCCGAATGGCGGGAACCGCGAGCGCCTCGTTGACGGTCTGGTTGTAGGCAAACTCGAGGTTGTTGTTCGGGTTGCCATACTGGATGAGATTCGCGTCCGTGGCCTCGTGCACGGCCTCGATGACATCGTTCTGGCGGGTCGAGAACTCATCAACCTGCTTCTGTTCGAAGGCGAGGCGTTGTGGGTTCACGTCCGTGCCGAGGTCGGTGTGGTACCACTCATCAGCCATGCCCGGGATGGTCCCGTCGAGGCGGAGGAAGTAGTCATCGTTGCGGACGAAACGGCCACGGGTGAGCGGATCGAACTCTTCGGCGATCCAGGCGCCCGTGCCCACGATAAAGTCCGGCGAGAAGGTTCCGAAGTTGTCCTCGTCCTCGAGGTTGGTAGCAACCTCGGGATGCATGATGACGTTGAACTCCTCGGCGGCCATGTCGCTCAGCCACGTGACAGCCTTCCTGCCCATCGTCACCGTGAAGGTGGTGTCGTCGATGTAGTCGACGTTCTCGATGGGGCTGTAGATCTGGCCGCTGCGATAGAAGTTAGGCGCTTCCTCGCCAGTCTGGAGGGTGCCCGCGCGTTGCCGTTCGATGTTCCAGCGAACATCGTCCATGGTCAGGGCACGGCCGTTGGCGGGGGCCTTGTTGTGCCAGCGCACGTCGTCGCGAATGGTGAAGGTGTAGGTGAGCTCGTCGGGCTGCTCGGGCAGTCCTCGTGCGATCTCGCCCCCGATGGTGAAGGTTTCGGGGTTCGTGAACTTGATGAGGTTGTTGTAGCAATTGCCAGCGGTGTAGGCGATGCTGCGATACAGCTCGCGATGCAGGTCGAGGGTAGTTCCGGTAAGGGTGCCGATGGAGCTGTAGAAGCTGCCATCAACCGGGCCCATCGCCCCTGCCGCCTCGGTGGGGGCCGGCGTGGCCTCCTGGACGGCCTCGCGCTCGGCCTCCTGGGTCGCTGCCGCTTCCGTAGCGGCTTCCGTAGCGGCAGCCTCCGTCGGCGCAGCAGTAGCCGCCGCCTCGGTAGGCGCCGGGGTCGCGACATCGTCGTCGTCGTCGCCACAGCCGACAGCCACGAGCGCGCCAGCGCCAACGGCACCTGCAGCAGACGCCTTGAGTACTGCCCTCCGACTAAAGCGCCGTCGGGTCCAGTAGTTCTCCCGCATAGCAATCACCCTCCGTCATTCCTACCATCCTCGTAATCCGATGAGGATACGGAATGGGCGATCCGCGAGTCAATGACATACCGAGCCACTATGTATTTCAGGAAGTCATGAGCGGGCCAGTCGCCTCCTCCTCCCTTACCTGGCCAAGTGGCGAGCGACGGGCCAGCGCCCTAGGCTGGAGGGAGACCGCAGGAGGAAGCCCATGCGCGAGCAGCCCAGCGAGAAGTCCACGAAGAAGATGTGGAACTACGCAGAGAAATTCGCGAACAAGTCGGGCACGCATCTGCACCCCGATCGCTCGATCACGGAGGCCGTGGTGCTGGGGCTGGCGGACAACGTCGACCAGTACGGGAGGCCCATCTGTCCCTGCAACTTCTACCCCGAGAAGGACGAGGACGGGAACTGGCCAGAGGGGCTCTACCTGCCGCGGGAGGAGGAGGCGAAGCGTCGCGACTGGATCTGCGCCTGCGACGAGATGCAGAAGTTCAAGTACTGCCACTGCCTGCTGTTCGTAAACGAAGAGGGGCTTCCGATCACGGAGCACCTGCCGGAGGACCATGAAGGCCGGGAGATCTACGGCCTCGTTGAGGATCCGACGCCCGACAAGGGGCGAGCCCTGGGCCGGGTACTCGAGGACCGCTAGCCGCGCCGCTCATCTGTCACGGGGTCGTACACGCGTATCCCGTCAAAGCGGATGAAGTCCGTATCGTGCGTCCAGATGGTCTCGACGCCGTGCTGGCGCATGAGCGACACGAGATGGGCGTCGTGGATGAGCTTGCCGTGAGCATCGTGGCGGAGGGCCAGGTCGCGGAGCGTTGACCATCCATCGGCGCCGTCGCTCTCGAACCGCACATGGTCGAGCGCGAGCACCTGATCAATGCTGCCGAGAGCTTGCGCGACGGAGACCGGCCGCGACAGCAGAGTGCGGTGGGTGACGTTGCGGAGGTAGGCAAGCACGGCTGGCGCGAACAGTACGACCCGCTCTGAGCCGTTCCACGCGCCGGCGAGAGCCGACCGGGCGGCTTCGTGCTCGGGCGCATCGGCGTTCGCCTCGTAGATCAGGATGTTCGCGTCGATGGTGAAGGTCACGCGGACCGCGGCTCTTGACGGTGCTGGGACTCGCGGTGGCCGGAGCCGAGGTCATGGTCAAGATCCTCCTGGAAGAGGAACTCCTTGACGGCTGCCCAGTCGCTCAGATCGACTCCTGCGGGGCCGATCGTGCCCAGGTGCCAGGCGGGCCGCTCGAATGGCTCCGCATCCGGTGGCTTCGCTGCTTCCTTCTTCAGCCCCGTTGCGAGCAGGTAGCTGGCAGCCTCGCTGAGGCTGATCCCCTTCTCAGCGGCGTACTCGCACAGCTCCCGGTGGATGTGAAGGTCAATGTTGAGCGTGGTGCGCATGATGCGTTGATGCTAGCACAACACGCATCAGCGCATCACTAGTGCGAAGCCGGTACGTCAGGCGGCGCCGGCGGCGGCTACGGCCTTCTCGGCGGCCTCCCCGAGGCTCTCGGCGCGGATGACGTCGAGGCCGGCCTCAGCCAGCAGGGCTTCGCCCTCGGCGAGGTTCGTGCCGACGAGCCGCATCACGACGGGAACGTCGAGGCCAAGCTCTTTCTCAGCGTCGATGACGCCCTGGGCGATGATGTCGACGCGCGCCATGCCGCCGAAGATGTTCACGAGGATTGCCTTCACGGAAGGGTCTTCGCTGATCACGCGGATGGCGTTCACGACGCGGGCGGGGTCGTTCACGGTGCCGATATCGAGGAAGTTGGCGGGTTCGCCGCCGGCGAACTTGATCGTGTCCATGGTGGCCATGGCAAGGCCGGCTCCGTTGACGATGCAGCCGATGTTGCCGTCGAGCTTGATGAAGTTCGCGACACCGAGCTCGTCGGCGAGAACCTCAAGGCGGTCCTCCTCGTCCTTGTCGCGCAGTTCGGACAGGTCCTGGTGGCGGTAGAGGGCGTTGTCGTCGATGGTGAACTTGGCATCGAGGGCGAGGACGCGGCCCTCCTCGGTAACGACGAGGGGGTTGATCTCGGCGAGGCTGGCGTCGCTCTCGACGGCGGCCTGATAGAGGCTGCCGACGAGCTTGTTGAGCGCGGCCGCCTGGTCGCCTACGAGCCCGAGGCGCGCCGCGAGGGTGCGGCCGACGTAGGGCTCGTAGCCGGAGGCGGCGTTGACGGGGATGCGAACGATGGCGTCGGGGTCGTTGGCGGCAACGACTTCGATCTCCTGGCCGCCCTCGGTGGAGGCCATGATGAGGGGGGCAGCCTGGGCGCCGTCGATGATGATGGCGAGGTAGAGCTCGCGGGCGACGGCCGACTGCTCCTCGACGAGCACATTCTTGACGAGCTTGCCTTCGGGGCCGGTCTGGATGGAGACGAGGTGCTTGCCGAGAATGTTGGCGGCTTCCTGCTCGGCCTCCGCAGCGGTGCTCGCGAGGCGCACGCCTCCAACGCGGTCGCCACTGACCTGACCCTCGTTGTCGCCGGGGCTGGTCGTGAGGCGCTCATACATGGCCGCGGTCTCGTTCTCGGAGACGAGGCGTCCCTTGCCGCGCCCACCGGCGTGGATCTGGGCCTTGACGACGACCTTGCCGCCGAGCTCTTCGGCGATGGCACGGGCTTCCGCGGGGGTGGCTGCAACACGGCCGCCGGGGACCTCGACGCCGTACTTCGCGAAGAGCGCCTTCGCCTGGTACTCGTGAACCTTCATCGTTCCTCCGGGGCGGCCGCGAGCGCCGTTCAGGGGCGGGCCGCATCCCCGCGCGCCAGCCTACCGGCGCCCGCTCACACGGGAAACTCCGGAGCGGGCGGAGACGTTCAGGCGATGTGGTCGGGCTCTTCGGCGGCGCTCTTGCCTGCGATGTAGCCGAATGTCATGCCCGGCCCGAGGGTGCCGCCGGCGCCGCCGTAGACCATGGCGGTGGCCCCCGCCATCGCGTTCCCGACGGCGTAGAGGCCGGGGATGACGCCCCCGGTAGCGCGCAGCACCTGCGCCTTCGTGTTCGTCTTTGGGCCGCCCTTGGTGCCGAGCGCACCAGACTCGATCTGGGCGGCGTAGTAGGGGGGCGTATCGATGGGGCCAAGCGTCGTGAAGGGCGCCTTCTCCCAGCGATCGCCGTTGTAGCTGTCGTAGGCGCTGACGCCACGTTCGAACTCAGGGTCGTGGCCGTTGGCAACCCCTTCGTTGAAGCGCGCGACCGTCTCCTCGAGGCCGTCGGCGTCAACCTCGATCTGCGCGGCAAGCTCGGCGAGCGTATCGGCGCGGCGGATCCAGTCGGGGGCATCGGGGCCGACCTGGTGGCGGGCGATGGGGGGCTGGTACTGGCTGTCCACGATCAGCCAGGCGGGGAGGTTGATGAACTCGAAGGAATTGGGGTCGAAGGTGTGGAAGGCGTGGCCGACGGCGTTGTAGTTGGCCGCCTCGTTCATGAAGCGCCTGCCCTTGCGGTTGACGATGATCGAGCGGGGCCAGGTGCGCTCGGCGAGGATGAGGCGGGCGAAGGTGCGTCCGCGCATCTCGTCGCCGGGGACGTGGATGCCGGGGATCCACCAGGCCTCGCTCATGTTCCCGAGGGCGGCGCCAGCGCCCATCGCCATCAGGAGGCCGTCGCCCTCGTTCTCGGGGGTCGAAGTGGGGGCGGTCATGGGGCCGCGCAGGAACGCCCTGACGAGCTCTTCGTTCCACTCGAAGCCGCCGGTCGCGATGACAACGGCCTTGCGCGCCTTGACGAAGTAGGCGGCGCCGTCCCGCTCGGCGCGCACGCCGACGACGGCGTCGTTCTCGTCGAGGATGAGCTCGCGGGCGCGGGTAGCGGTGTGGACGGGGATCTCGCGGTCGAGGCAGCCCTTGATGAGGGAGCCGGCGAGCGCCTGCCCGGTGGAGCGCATGTCGCGGGAGCGGCGCTCCTCCATCACGTCCGGCGGGACGTCGTCGATCCGCTTCGTATCGATCTCCAGCATGGTGGCGGGGAAGAAGACGGCGTCCGGCTGGTGGTTGATACGGTCAGCCCAGGGGCCGAGCTCCTCGAAAGGGAAGAGATCGTTGTCGAGGGAGCGGCCGCCCTCGGGCTTTCCGCCGGGATTCTCCGGGTGGTAGTCGGGGTAGCCCTCGAAGACGTGCAGGGAGACGGGGGTGTTCTCCTCCATGTAGCGCAGCATCTCGGGGCCGGTGTCGATCAGGGTCTCGACGAGCTCGCCATCCATCATGCCGAGGGAGAGGGAGTTCAGGTAGGCAAGGGCGTCCTCGCGGGAGTCCTCGATGCCGGCCTCGGCCATGTGGTGGTTGTTGGGGAGCCAGAGGACCCCGCCGGAAATGGCGGTCGTGCCACCAACGGACTCGGCGCGCTCGAGCAGGGCCACCTCCACCCCGCTGTCGGCGGCGAGGATGGCGGCGGTCGTCGCACTCGCGCCGGAGCCGAGCACGGCCACATCGACTTCAAGATCCCAGCGTTCGGGAAGCGCCATCGTTTCTCTCCTCTGGCCCGCGCCTAGAGCTGGCGCGCAAGTGACCACGCCTGTCGCGTGGCGAAGGTGATGCGCCGGGGCGCATATGCGTCCCCGAGAATGTGCAGGTCCGCGACCTTGCCCTCCAACTCGCGGTAGAGGGCGTTCTCGGACGCGCCGCCGCAGGCTAGCACGACCGTATCGAAGCCCTCCACGACGGTTGGGGCGTTCGTGTAGATGTTCTTCGTGTGGAGCGCTCCCGGCTCAATGCCCACGAGCCGGTGCATCTGCTCGAACTGGACGCCCTGCACAACCAGCCGCGTCATGATGCCGCCGATGGTGTACTTCCCCACGAGTGGGGCGACCTGGAGCGTCTGGTACAGGACGCGCACCTCCTTGCCCTGCCCGGCAAGGTGATCGGCGACGGAGAGGGGCGGCATGTGGTCGTCCTGGGCGACCACGACGACCCGCTGGCCGACCTCGGCGCTGCCGAGGAGCACATCGCGGATGTCGACGACATTGGGGAGGTCGACGCCGGGGACATCGGGGCGGCGGGAGGTCGCGCCGGTCGCGAGCACAACCGCATCGGCGCCGAATTCGAGCACGGACTCGGCGGAAGCGGCGCGTCCGACGCTGACACCGACGCCGAGGCCGGCGAGACGGCGCTCCTCGAAGGCCACGAACTGGGTGAAGGGACGGTGCATGGGCGCGTTGGCGGCGATCGCCATCTGTCCGCCGAGAACGGGCTCTCGCTCCCAGAGGGTGACGTTGTGACCGCGCTCGGCGGCGATAGCGGCAGTCTCGAGACCGGCGGGGCCGCCTCCGACGACGAGGATGCGGCGGGGCTCTTCGGCAGGCGGGTGCGGCTCCTCGAGCTCGTGGTTGGCGCTCGGGTTGACGGCGCAGCCGAAGGGAAGGCCATCGACGAGGCCGCGGTGGATGCAGTCGTTGATGCCGATGCAGGGACGTACGTCGCCGAGCCGGCCTTCGCGAGCTTTGTTGGGTAGCTGTGGATCGGCGATGGTCGCGCGGTTCAGCCCGACCACATCGGCGTAGCCGTCGGCGAGCACCTGCGCGGCCACCTCGGCATCGGTGACGCGCCCGGCGTAGACGACGGGCAGGTCCGTTTCGTCCTTCAACGCGCCTGACATGGGCGCCCACTCGGCCGGCTCGTAGTGGAGGGGCTGGATGTAGCTGGGACCGGCCCAGTTTCCGCCGACATCGAAGCTGAAGTAGTCGACATCGCCGCTGGCCGTGAGGAGGCGGACGATTTCCCGCGCCTCTTCGAGGTCGTACCCGCCCTCGATCATCTCGTCCATGCAGAGGCGGACGCCCAGCGTGAGCCCGTTCCCCACGGCCACGCGGATGGCGCGGTTGATCTCGAGGAGCATTCGCAGGCGGTTCTCGACGGAGCCGCCGTAGTCGTCCTCGCGCTGGTTCGTCAGGGGGGAGAGGAACCACTGCACAACGTCGTCGTGGTTGGCGTGGATCTCGAGTCCGTCGAGACGCGCTTCGAGGGCGCGGCTGGCCGAGTAGCCGTACTCCTCGATGAGCTGCTCAATCTCGTGCGGCTCCATCTCGTGCGGCAGGACATTGGTGGCCCAGCTGCTCTGGCGGCGACCGGTGGGGCCGTGGGGCATTCCGCCCATCAGGATCATCTGGAGAGTGCCAAAGGCGCCCTCCTCGTGGAGCTCGTCGGCGTAGCGTCCGTAACGTTCGAGGAAGAGCGGGTTGCGGAAGTTGCTGTCGGTGGTGGCGCCGACTCCGGTCGGTTCGAAACCGGGGATGAGCGGGTTGAGGACGAAGCAGTTGCTGCCACCGACCCAGGCCGCCCCGCCCCGTGCTCGCCCGACGTAGTAGGCGCGGAAGCTCTCGGCCTGCCGCTCGCTGCCGAGGATATTGCCCACGCCCGCACCATGGGTCGGCACCATGATGCGGTTCTTCAGGGCCATGGTGCCGACCTGCAGCGGGTCCCAGAGCACGTCGAGGCTGGCGGCCTGCGTCATCGCGGCACCCTCGCAGTCGAGATGGCGGCATCCTACGCCGCTCGCGAGAGCAGGGACCGATCGCTAGAGGGTGCAGGTAGTGGCGGCGATGCTGGTCCCTTCGAGGTAGGCGAAGAGGTTGCAGCCGGAGAGGGCTCGTGATGTCTCAGCTGGGGGCGGTTCGTAGAGCCGGAAGCGGGGGGCGTGGTTGACGAGGGCGAACCAGAAGGCGTTGTGGCCGGGCAAGCGCTCAAGCTCCTCGCCGGAAGGCCCGATGAGGGCGCCCTCGGTGACCTGCCAGGCGGCGCCGTCCTCGGTCGTGGCGACGCCCGTCTCCGCATCGTAGGCGACGACGCGCTCAGGCGGGGCGGCGTAGGCACGGCCACCGGAGCGGTCGGCGGTGGCGAAGACGACGACGGGATCGCCTCCGATCTCGTCCTGGAGGAAGTCCTCCGCGCCAAGCAGAAGGATGGGATAGCCGACAACCTGGTCGTTGAGACGGACGGCGTAGACGCTGTCCTTGACGGCGATGGGACCGCTGCGATCGGGAACGGGGAACATCAGCCCGGAGCTGGCGAAGTAACGGGCGTAGGCGACTCCCTCACCGTAGTCGCGGGCGTGGCCGGTCTCGATGTCGAGTACGAGCGTGTCGGGATGCTCGGCGAGCCACTCGTCCCAGGTGGTGTGCACGACGGGAAGGACGTCGAGCTGGATGCCACTCCCGACGAGGTCGCCCCAGACGGGCTCACCGGTGAACTGCTCCCACAGGGTGTTGGTGGTGCGGTCGTACATGAGCTTGTTCGAGCGGTAGAGGAGGCCGCTGGTGCCGAAGCGGTAGACCTCCTCGCCCACGCGCCCGTCGTAGAGGATGGCGCTCCCGCAGAGGGTGCAGTAGGCGAGCGAGACGGGGACGCCGCCGACGGTGTCGTTGACCATCTCGTGCCAATCGATGATGCGGCGAGGATAGGCGCGGGGATCACCGTTGATCTCGACGCCGATGACGCGGTCCTTCGGACCGATCCACGCGGCGGCCTCATCCGGCGTGATGAAGTTGGGATGTTCGAGGGGCGGGATTCCATCAACGGTGACGCCACCCCAGAAGATCTCCTGGGCGGAAATGAGGCGTGGCTTATCTGGATCGAGGAAGGCGCCCATGTCCTCCTGGATGCCCTCGATCAGACGGTGCTTGAATTCGACGTAGAGGTCCGTCTCGTCGTCGGGGGTGCGAAGGCCGAGCTCCTCGGTGAGGGGAAAGATGGGGTAGGGGTGGTCGGGGCGAATCTCGGTCAGGATGCGGTAGACGAAAGCGCTGTATGGGACGGGAACGGCGGCGAGGTCGACCAGGTAGGGGAGCCACCGCTCTTCGGGGTCGCGCGCCATGGCCCGCAGGATGTCGCGGGTGGTGTCGGAGGTGTCGGGGAAAAGGACGAAGCGGTTCCAGAAGTCGATTTCGGTCCAGTAGATGAGGCTGAGGACGTGCTCGTCGGTAATCTCCTCGGGGGTGAGGGTGGGTTCGAGTCGGGGAGTGGCGGTGGATTCGGGGGCGGGAGTGTTGCTCTCGGGAGGCGTGGCGGTGGGGGTGGGGGCGGGGTCGGGCGTGGAGGTCGCGCGATCGGGGGAGGGCGAGGTGGCGGGGGTCTGGTCGCGGGACTCGCCCCCGCAGGCGGCCAGGATCAGCGCCAGACCGGCAGTCAGGGCAACAAGGCGGAGGGGCATGGAGAACAGTGTAGGGCTCAGGGGCTGACCGCTCGGTTACGGCGGCCTAACCGTTTACCGGTAAGCGGGCAGACTGGCCCCGTGAGGAGCAAGCCTCTAGCCTTATCACGATCCATGGCACCTACGTGCCACTAAGCCGTTTGCACCCGGAGTACCCATGCTGTTGAACGCATCGTCCCCCCTTGCCGCCCGGATCGGCGGGCGGCTTCTGGCGGCCGCCCTTGTCGCTGTCGCCGTGATCGGCGGGCTGCTTGTCCTGGAGGCCCCGCACATGGCCTCGGCCCAGGAACCGGAATGCGAGGTCACCGACCTCGGGACCCTGGGAGGCGAAACCCAGCAGCTTGAGGCGAACGGCCGCTGGACGACAGAGGACTGCGACTCAGCCTTCCGGGCCGGGAGCGACGCGCACTCGTACAGCTTCGACGTGGAAGAGGGCGGCCGCGTGCGGATCGACCTGCTGTCCAGCGAGGCCGACTCGTACCTGTACCTGCTGAGCGACGCCGGCGACCGCATCGCGGACAACGACGACGGAGCGGCAGGCGTGAACGCGCGCATCGAGCGCGATCTGGAGCCCGGCGCGTATCGAATAGAGGCGACTACGGTGGGAGGCCGTGGGCGAGGCCCCGCGGACTTCTCGCTCACCGTCGGCTACGCCGAGGGGTGCGAGACGATCCCTCTCGGGGTGCTAACGGCGGAAGCGGACCTTACGGCGACGGGGGTCTGGACGGTGGATACGTGCGGCTCGCGGATCGAGGCGAACCACCCAGCCTACAGCTACTCGTTCATGCTGCCGGCCAGCGGCCGGGTCCGGATCGACCTCATGTCGGAGCACGGCGACCCCGTGCTGTCGCTGGCGTCGCCGGCAGGAGTGATCGGGGCGAACGACGACGGAGGGCCCGGCCGGAACTCGCGCATTGAGAAGTACCTGCTCGCTGGCGTCTACCTGATCGAGGCCACTACCTATCTGCAGGCTGACCGCCAGCCCCTTGAGGCGGATTTCGAGCTGACCGTCCACCTGGTTGACGAAGCGGCTGCCCAAAACCGCTTCATCCTGAAGGTGGAGGAGAGCCTCGCCCCGGACGTCGTCATTGCCGGAGAGCCCTTCACGGTCGACTACCGTGTCGGCAACGTGGGCGGGGGCGACGTCCCGGACGATTGGTTCGTCATCGTGTACGCCATCGGGCCGCGCGCATACGCCGACCTGGAGGTAGAGCCTTCCGAGACCGTCTGGAATGCTGGAGCCAGCTACCACTCAAGCCCCGAACTGGCCAGCGCGACCAGTACGGCGATTCCGAGCTTTGAACCGATCGATGTCGTTCTCCCCAGGCCCGGCAATTCATGGGTCTTCCTCGGTGTGCAGCCATTCCAGCTTGTCGAAGACGAGGGCAGGTACGACAACCCGGGCTTGTTCCACGGTATCTGGCGGAACCTGCGCGTGGTGACGGGCCCGATCTACGGCCCGGTTACCGTCTCGGTGGACGGCGCGGCCTACACGGTTGAAGCGGCGGACGACGAGGACGGCGAGGTCACGACCACGGTGACCTCCGTCGCGGACGCTGAGGCAGAAGTCGACGATGCCGTGCAGGCGAAGGCGACCTACACCGCAGCCGTGGCTGAGACGGTGCTCGACGGGATCTTCGAGCGGCCAGGGCTGGCGGGGCTTACCGCCTCCGACGAACCGGCGGCGATCGAGGTCCCGAACGCCTCCTCAAGCACGCTGCTGAGGCTCTTCGCGGACCAATACCTGGAAGCGATTGCCATCTGGGGCTTCGACGACGTCGTGGCCAACGGCGAGGTCATCAACCCGGTTCACGTCCAGGAGCTGGTGCTGCACGTGGCGGACAAAGCCGCGCAACAGTACGCGGCCCTCTCCGCGGGATGGACGACCATCGACGAGCACGTCTCGGGCGGAAGCGGGTTGTCCTTCGAGGACGCCTTCGCGCTCCAGGCGGAGCTCGCCTACGCGGAGCGCATCCTGGCGCCAATCGCGGCGGCAGGCTCCATCGCATCGCAGGCCGGACCCGGAGAAATGGTTCCAGCAGACGAATTCGACGCGCTGACGCGGCAGGCCTCGTGCCGGGCGGCGTACCTGGGCGACGCCTTCGAAGCTGCGGGCGTCGAGGACGTGGAGGCGCTGCTCGCGCTCGACACTGAGCTGCGGGCAAGCCTTGACGTGTTCGGGCTCGGAAGCGACGCAGCCCTCTGTGCGGTCGCAGGCGTCGACAGGGAGAATGCGACGTTCCTGCGGCGCCTGGGGATCAGCGACCCGACGATCGCCGCCATGAACGCACCCGATCGGGCTCCCGAGCCGGTGGTCGAGGCAACGCCGGAGGCACCCGAGCCGTACCGGCTCCGAGTCATCGCCTCCCTGCGGGCGGACGGAAGGGTCGAGCATGGCGTTGAGCTCTATGGCCAGCACTTCCTGCCACCTTCCCGCCTACTCCCTGCGGATGCGCCCGCCGGTCAGTGGTACGCGAGCGGCGAGGTCGAGGTCGAAGGGCACTCGATCGGCGTGGTCCGGGCCCGCCGGCTGGCCGACGGCCGTATCGAGTTGGGCTTCCGGGACGTGAACGGCGATGCAGTCGAGCCGGGTATCCGGTTCGTCGCGGATCCACCGCTCGGCATTTTCGTTCGGAGCAGCGTGATCGAGGTTCCCCGGCCAGAAGTGGCCGAGGAGGGATCCTCCGAGTAAGGGCTCGGGTTGCGAGCTAGGCGCCCGTGATGGCGCCTAGCTCGCGCCAGGGGCGGGCGCGGCGCGCATTCCAGTGCGCCTCCCAGTCGTCGCAGACGCCCTGGCCACCGTGCCAGTAGTCCACCTCGAGGCAGACCTTCCCGTCGCGAAACTCGAGGCGGGAGACGCCCTCGGCCGTGCCCCAGCGCCCGGCGTTCTCCTCGGCGTCCGCGGGAATCTGGCCGTACGCCATCCACATCACGACGACGCCACTGTCGGCTACGTAGATCTCTTCGGGGAGCACCTTGAGCGTGTCGGCTGCCGCCGCCCAGAAGTCGCGCACGGCCTGGTGCCCCCGCATCGCCTCGTCATGCCCGACGATGTCGCGCATGACGACGTCCTCGGTCATGAACTGGAGGGGCGCATCGACGTGTCCCCCGCTCCAGCCTTCCTCGAAGAGCTTGCGTGCGATCTCGACTTCGGCCTGACCAACCATGGGCGCTTCTCCCGTCCGTGGACTCGCAGAGTGGGCGCGATAGTAGCGGAAACGCGGGCGCTCCGGTGTACCATCCGAGCGCGATGGCCGAGACGATGACGCCGGAGGAGGCGCGCAGCTACCTGAACTACCTGCTCACACTGGGCATCCGGCGGGAGCAGGCGTTCGCGCCGCTGGCGGCCGCCTTCATCCGCGAGAACGACCTGGACGCGCTGGGTCTGCTGCCGGACGAGCAGGTGAGCCTGCTGCTCGCGGCGGCGCAGTCGTTCGCGCCGGAGCCGCGACGCTACAGCGCCAAGCTCGACTTCCTCGAAAGGGCGCAGGCGCTGCTGCCGCGCACGCGGCTGGCGGGGACGCCGGTCGAGGGGCAGGTGGGGCAGGAACTCCGGAAGACGGCCCACGAGCTCGACCGCTACCACGAGGCCGTGCGCGTCAACCGTTCCGAGACGGGGGAGCGCGAGCACATCATCGTCGAGAGCATGGCCCCCGAATACTTCACCGACATCGCGCAGAAGCGGGCGGCGGCTCACTACCAGGATCGGTACCACCTGACCCCGGAGGCGCGTCGCGCGCAGAACTACACGGGACCGGCGCAGCAGTTCGAGCCGGAGAACACGGCCATCCACAAGGAGTTCGAGGGGGCCTGCGGTCCGTTCATGAACGCGCGCACGCACGCCTTCCACGTGATGCTGCCGTTCGACCTGAAGCTGAGCCGGTCGCCCCAGGAGCCCCTGGAGACGGGCGTGCGCATCTTCTACGGGAAGGAGGGCTACTCCTTCCCGCTGCGGTACCAGATGGGCCAGCTCACGAGCGACCGGGACGGGACGGTCGTGGGGGTGCCGGTCGACGACCCGAATCTCGTCTACATTTCGGCCTCTGGCGTGAAAGAGCCGGAGTTCCGCTTCGACGGGCCCGCTCCCGGCAATGCGCCGCCGGAGCTGGCGTTCCCGCTGACGGTGCTGCAACACCTCGGCAGCCTCGGGAACTACATCCAGGTGAGCTGCAACTTGAAGGTGTGGTTCGACGCCTCACAGGTCGCGATCCTGATCCAGGGGGCGCCGGAACTGGCCGACCTCGGCCTGACGGCGGCGACGGGCCTCATGACGCGCACCTACGGGCTCGGGACGACGGAGGAGTACGAGCGCAGTGGCGGCGAGCCGTGGCAGGAAGGGCTCAGCTACAACTACGTGAACCTGCACCTTGCGCTCCAGCCGGGGGTGGAGTCGGTGGTGATCCCGTACAACACGCCGATCTTCACGCTGTACCCAGTGCTCAGCCGGCAGGCGGTCGCGTTCGAGGACGCGGCGGCGGCCAGCGAGCGCATCGCGAAGGGGATGGGGCAGGGGCAGGGCTAGGCTTCGCCGAGCCGCCTCAGGAGCCAGTCGCGCGCGACCGACGCCTGCGCGGACTGGAAGGGACGCAGGGTGGGGAGGCCGGGCGGAGGCGGTCGCGAACCCCACTCGGTGAATACCCCGGCCAGGGCGGCCACCACGGCCGTCACGCCCTCTGGGTCGGCAGTGCGACAGGCGGGGTGGGCGGCGACAACCTCCTCGGGGGGCGGGCCGCCCTGCATCGTGACGCTGGGCGCCATGACGATGACGTCGATCCAGGCGGCCCCGACCAGGGCGTGGGGCCAGTCGAGGAACCAGACTCGATCGGGCGAGAGCAGGATGTTGTCGGCACGGATGTCGAAGTGGACGAGGGTGTCGCCCACTACGGCTTCGGGAACGGCTGCCTCGAGCTGAGCGAGGAGATCGAGGTTGCTGCGATACCAGGGGGCAAGACCCTGCCGGCGCCGCCCTCCTTCGTCACGGAGCGTCCGCCAGCCCTCCCGGGGGAATGTCTCGGCAGCGCCACGAGCGACACCGGGGGGCAAGGGATTCGGAGTAAGCCGTTCGCCAAGGGCGACGAGCCCTTCGAGAACGCGGTCGAGCTCGCGCAGGTCCCAGGGCTGACGGGGGTGCTCACCTTCGATGTCCTCGAAGGCGAGGGCTACCCAGCCGCCCTCGCCCTCGTCGTGCGACCAGAGGAGACGGGGGGCGGGCACGTCCTCCGGCATCCCGGAGATGATGCGAATCTCCCTGCGGTGGATACCGGCGCTGTCCGGGTTGATGTCGGGGCCGACAGCCTTGACGAAGACGCGCCGGCCGTCCGCGAGAAGAACGCGCGCGGCCACGCCCGGCGAAAAGCCCGAGGGCTGGGTAACGGCCTCGGCCACCGGGCTTCCCGCCCATGCCTCGAAGGCGTCGCGGAGGCGCTTTGGGGCCTGCTTCCAGTGGAGGCGAGCGCCCTGGGGCGGCAGAGGCGGGATGGCGGCCATCGCGCCCCGCCTAGGGCCAGACGACCCAGGTATTGGGCGACGTGACCATGCTCCCGAGGATCTGCGGGGGCGCGCCGTTGAGCGTCTCGAAGGCGCGCTCCTGGGTGAGGGCGTTCCCGGCCAGCTCGCGCAGTCCGTCGACGCGCTTCTGCCATTCGACGCGGGGCTGGCTCGCCTCGAGGTAGCGTCCGGGAACGCGCTGGCCGAGGAGAAGCACGTCGTAGGCGAAGTCGCCAAAGACCTCTTCCGGCTTGAAGAACTGCGACTGGCGGTAGGTAAGCGGGGTGCGCTCGCGGAAGAGGTCGACGCGCTCCTGCGCCCCGCCGATGTCGACGGCGTTGCGGCAGGCCTGCCAGAAGGGCGTGTCGAGCTTCTTGTTGAAGCGGTAGTGGACGGCGAGGAACCAGCGCACGTCGTCCCAGTGGGCGTTGAGGGTGCGGTTCACGATGCCGCGAATGGCGGTGTCCTTCTTCGAGCGGGGGAAGTTCAGGACGAGCTGGTTGATCTCGAGGATGATCATGTGGAGGCCGGTCGACTCCAGCGGCTCGACGAAGCCGTAGGAGTTGCCGATGGCGACCACGTTCCCCTTCCAGAAGTGCTCGCGGCGGCCGGTTTTGAAGCGGATGACGCGGTGGTCGCCCATGCCGTCGTTCTTCGAACGCATCTCCTCGGCTGCCTCGTCGTCGGAGAGGAACTGCGAGGAGAAGACGTAGCCGCGGTGGTCGTCCTCCACGGAGGGTGTGTTCCAGCACCAGCCGGCGTTCATGGTCTCGGCGGTGGTGAAGGGCTTGATGTGACCGCCGTGGGGCACGTTGGCGACGATCGCGCGGTCGCAGAAGAGGCTGCCTTCGTAGCTCTGGAAGGGAGAGCCGAGCGTCTCGCCGATGATCTCGGCGCGGAAGCCGGTGCAGTCGACGTAGAGGTCGAAGCGCCGCTCCTCGCCGTCGTCTGTGACGACGTGGTCGAGCTCTTCGCCGTCCTCGGTGGGCACGAACTCAGTAACGGAGCGCTCGAGGAGCTCGACGCCGTCGGCAACGGCCTGCTCCTTCAGGTAGGCGACGAAGCGGCCGTTGTCGAGGTGGTAAGCGAAGGGGATGCGGTCGATGAGCGAGGTGAGTTGGCCGCCCTCGTTGGTGACGATGGGGGCGCGCTCGTTCGAGATGAGCAGGGACCCGAGGGAGTACTCGTTGAATTCGCCGCCGTAGTAGACGGAGTCGAGGACGGGGCCGGGGTGGAAGGCGTAGTTGAAGTAGTAGTCGCCGGGCTGGCCCCACTCGAACTTGACCCCGAACTTCCAGGTGGGCTGCACCTTGCGGTAGAGCTCGTGCACGTCGCGTTCGAGGTAGGCGTGGAGGAACTTGACCATGATGGGGGTCGTGCCCTCGCCGACGCCGATGATGGGGATGGTGGGGGACTCGATGAGGGTGACGCGCAGGTGGGGGAGCTTCTTGCGCAGGGCGAGCGCGGTGAGGTAGCCGGCGGTGCCGCCGCCGATGATGCCGACCGTCTTGTACTCGCCCGATGACTGTGTCACCCGGCTATCGTGCCACGGATGGGGTTGGGAGGGGTGTGGGGGGTGCTCGCGTGCTCCCGCCGAACCGGTAAGATGCGCGCTCGCTGGGAGGCGCACCGACCATGGAACTCGGAACTGGGAAGACGGCAGTCGTGACTGGTGGGGGGAGCGGCATCGGCGAGGCTCTGTGCCGCGCGTTCGCGGCCGAGGGCATGTCGGTCGTGGTCTCGGATATCGATCTGAGCGCCGCCGAAGGGGTGGCGAACTCCATCAACGACACCGGCGGGAGCGCGATTGCGGTCCGCACGGACGTGGCCGACCGCGCATCCGTGAAGGAGCTGGCCGACAAGGCGTTCGAGACGTTCGGGGGCGTGCACGCGCTCTGCAACAACGCCGGCGTCGTGACCTTCCGCTCCGCCGCCGAGATGAGCGACTCCGACTGGGACTGGGTGATGGGCGTGAACCTGGACGGCGTCATCAACGGGGTGACGCAGTTCCTGCCGCGCATGATCGAGCAGGGCGAAGGACACCTCGTCAACACCTCGTCGAGCGCGGGGCTGTTCGCGCCTCCGGGGATGGCCTCGTACGTCGCCTCGAAGCAGGCGGTCGTAGGCCTGTCGGAGCACCTGAACCACGACCTGGAAGCGGTGAACATCGGGGTGTCGGTACTGTGCCCGGGCGGGGTCGCCACGAAGATCGTGGAGGCGGGCCGGAACCGACCCGACGAACACGGCGGTCCCGAGGACGTGCCGGACTACGCCGAGCCGATCCGCCAGGGGATCTCGCAGGGCATGCCGCCCTCCGAGGTCGCGGCGCGGGTGCTCGACGCGATCCGGAATCAGCACCTCTACATCGTGACGCACGAGGACACGAAGGCGGGCGTCGAGGCCAGGATCGAGGGGATCCGGGCGGGGTACGCGCTCAACGACTAGCGGCCCTTCCTGCGCCGGACCAACGGCCCCGGCGTTTCGTGGCCTGCCCTAATACTTGGTTGCCAAGTATTAGGGCGCTCGCTACAGTCCCGAATCCATGACACGCGAGCTGCTGGCCGGTGAACACGCCGTCCTCGCCCTGCTGCGAACACGCCCGATGTACGGGTACGAGATGGCGCGCTACTTCGAGGGGGAGGACCTGCGGGAGGTCTGCCCAATCGAGCAGGGCTCGCTCTACACCTACCTGAGGAACCTGGCGGGGCGGGCGCTGGTCACGTGGCGGGAGGAACGGGAGGGGCTGCGTCCACCGCGCAAGCGATTCGCGCTGACTCCCGAGGGAGAGGCAGTGGTAGAGGCGTGGCTGCGCGAGCCGGTCGAGCGGCTGCGGGAGGTGCGCTTCGAGCTGCTGGTGAAGCTGTACGTGCTCCACGCCGTCGATCCCGAAGCGGAGGCGGCGCTGGTACGGGACCAGCTGCGCGTGTGCGAGGGGTATCGAGAACGTGCGCGGGAGCGAGTGGTGCAGGCCGGCGACGGGTTCCTGCGGCTGGTGGCGCAATCGAAGCTCTCGGCGGCGGACGCGACCGTGGAGTGGCTGCGCGATCACCTGGCGACGCTCTCCGCTCCCGCCGCGACACCGTGAGTCTGCGACTTGCCGTCACGGGGGCGCTCGCGGTGGCCGCACTGGGTCTGGGCGCGTGCGGCGACGGCGAGGAGCCGACCGAGACCATCACGGTATTCGCGGCGGCCTCGCTGACGGAGGCGTTCGGCGAGCTGGCGGCGGCATTCGAGGCAGAGCACCCGGGCGTGACGGTGCGGCTGTCGTTCGCGGGGTCAGCGACGCTGCGAACGCAAATCCTAGAGGGCGCCCCCGCGGACGTGTTCGCGAGCGCGAGTCCCGACGAGGTCGCTGCACTAGACGTGGCGGGGCTGGTTGTCGAGGAGCGCGGGCTGGCTACGAACACGCTCGTGGTGGCGACAGGAGAAGACGGCATCGGCAGCTTCGAGGAGCTCGCACTGCCGGGCCTGCGGCTGGTGCTGGCGGCCGAAGCGGTTCCCGCCGGGCGCTACGCGCGGGAATCGCTGGCGCTCGCAGGGAGCGACTTCGCGGGGCGCGTGCTGGCGAACGTGCGCAGCAATGAGGCGAGCGTGCGCGCCACGCTCGCGAAGGTGGAGCTGGGGGAGGCGGACGCAGCCATCGTCTACGCGAGCGACCTGCGGGCGGCGGACGAGGGCGTCCGTGCGATCGCGATTCCGGAACGGTTCCGGGTAGCGGCGGAGTACCGCATCGCGCTGCTCTCGGAGAGCGACGGGGCACGCGCGTTCGTGGCGTTCGTGACATCGGCGCGGGGCATGGCGACGCTCGCGCGTCACGGGTTCACAGCCGTGGGGGTAACCCCGTGACCGCCCTGCGCGCGCGGGCGCCCCATGCAGGACTGGCGCTGCTCATCGCCGTCTTTGCGCTGTTCTTCGTGCTGCCGTTCGCGGGGCTGCTGGAGCGCGGCATCGGTGGCAGCGGCACCTGGGACGCGATCACCAGCGACACGGCCCTCGACGCGCTCACGCTGTCGCTCTGGACATCGGCGGTGGCGCTGGTGATCGCGGTGGTGGCGGGGACGCCCGTCGCGTACTGGCTGACGCACGCGCGCTTCCCGGGAAAGGGAGCGGTGGAGGCGCTCATCGATCTGCCGATCGTGCTCCCGCCGACGATCGCGGGTGTGGCGCTGTTGACTGCGTTCGGGCGGAAGGGGCTGCTGGGCGCACCGCTGGACGACTGGTTCGGGCTGACGCTGGGCTTCAGCACGGTGGCCGTGATCATGGCGCAGCTGTTCGTGGGGGCGCCGTTCTACGTGCGCGCGGCGCGGGCCGGCTTCGCGAGCGTCGACGCGCAGTACGAACGGGTCGCGCACACGCTGGGCGCCTCGCGTTTGCGGGCCTTCGCACGGATCGTGCTGCCGCTGAGCTGGCCGTCGCTGGCGGCGGGGGCGGCGCTGTGCTGGGCGCGGGCGCTGGGGGAGCTGGGCGCGACGCTGATCTTCGCCGGGAACCTGCAGGGGGAAACCCAAACGATGCCGCTCGCCATTCTGAGCGCGTTCGAGCGGGCCGACGGGCTGACGGCGGCGGTGGCGCTGGCGATCCTGCTGCTGGCGGTGGCGTTGGTGGCCCTGGCGGCCTTCTGGCTGCTCTCGACGCGGGGGCGGGGGACGGCATGACGCTCGAATTCGCGGCCCGCACGGAGCTCGGGGACTTCTCCTACGACGCGCGCTTCGAAGCGGGAAACGAGATCGTCGTGCTATTCGGGCACTCGGGGGCGGGGAAGAGCCTGACGCTGCAGCTCATCGCGGGGCTGCTGCAACCGGACGAGGGGCGCATCGTGATCGGCGGGGAGCCTGTGTTCGACGCAGACTCAGGGGTCAACCTGCCGCCGCAGGAGCGACGCATCGGGTACGTCGTGCAGGACCTTGCGCTGTTCCCGCACATGACCGTGGCCGAGAACGTCGGGTTCGGGATGACGGGGGAGGGCAGGGAGCGGCGGCTCGGCGAGGTGCTCGACCTGATGCACCTGGGCGAGTTCCGCGACCGCAAACCACGGTCGCTGAGCGGGGGACAGCAGCAGCGCGCGGCGCTCGCGCGGGCGCTGGCGCGCGAGGCGAGCCTCCTGCTGCTGGACGAGCCGTTCAGTGCGCTCGACGAATCGCTGCGAGTGGAGCTGCGGCGCGAGCTGATCCGGCTGAGGAGCGAGCTCGATCTGAGTGTCATCTTCGTGACCCACGACCTGCGGGAAGCGCACCTGGTGGCCGACCGGCTGGCGGTGTTCGACGCGGGCCGGCTGCTGCAGTTCGATGGTCGCGAGCGTGTCTTCCGGGCGCCGGCGAACCGGCGGGTGGCGGAGCTGACGGGGGTCGCGAACATCCTGCGGGGGCGGGTGGAGGCGGCGGGGGACGGCATCCTGACCGTCGAGGCGGGCGGGGCGAGCCTGCGGGCGCCCGTACCGAACGGCTGGCGGCCCGCGGAGGGGGAGGCGGTCGACATCGCCATCCGGGCGGAGCGGGTCAACCTGCGGCGGCTGGACGCGGACGATCCGGGCCAGCCCAACCTCCTGCGGGGCACGATTCGCGAGGAGCTGGCGTACGGCGCGACGCACACGCTGCGGTTCGAGTCAGCACTGGGGGAGACGGTCGAGGTCGAGATTGCGGCACGGCCATACGAGGTGCTGGGGGTGGCGGGGCAGAAGTCGTGGACGCTGGAGCTACCGCCCGAGGACCTTCACGTGATGGCGGTCTCGTCGGACGCGGCGGCGGGGTCGAGCGCCTCGGCGACGACGGCGTAGACCGGGTCGGAGAGGCCGGGAGCGGGGCTGAGGTCGAAGGCGCGGGCCTTGGCGAATGCCTCCGAGAGCTCGAAGTAGAGGGCCACGAGGTTGGCGCGCTGCTCGTCGCCAAACAGCTGCCAGATGCGGACGGCCTTCGTCGGGAACATGCGGTTCGAGAAGGTGATGGCGAAGGGCGCGCCCGGCTTGAGCACGCGCCCGACCTCCGCGAAGACCTCGATGGGGCGCGTGAGGTACTGCACCGAGACGCTGACAACCGCGCCGTCGAACTCGTCGGGGTCGTAGGGCAGCGCGGGGTCCTGGTTGAGGTCGTGGATGGTGCGGCGGGTTAGGACGGGATTCGCATCGAGCTCGACCTTGTTCAGGCCGAGGCCGGTAACGCCCGAATAGGTCACGTCGGTGGGGAGGTGGGAGACCCAGCTCGACATGAGGTCGAGGAGGTGGCCGCCCTCGGGGAAAGTCTGACGGTAGAAGTCGCCGAGGGCGGCGATGGCCGCGTCGTCGATGTGGTTGACGAGGCGGGGCTGGACGTAGAAATGCGCGTCGTCGGACTCGTCGACGCGGCGGAAGTGCTCGGGGAGGAGCGGGTTGTCTTCCCGCGATTCAGGAGACAGCGGCGCCCGCTCCCTGCTCGACGATCACGGCCTCGTAGAACTTCGCGTGGGGATGGCCCTCGACGACGCCCTCGGGGGGACCGGCCTGCTGATGGGCACGGCGGAAGTGGTCGGACTGGGCCCAGTTGAGGAAGTCCTGGCGCGACTCCCAGATGGTGTGGGAGATGTAGTCGCCGGGGTCGTCGCCCTTGAGCAGGGAGAACTGCACGAATCCGTCGAGGTCCTTGAGATAGCTCTCGCGTCCCTCCCAGATTTCCTCGAACTCGTGTCCGCGGTCGGGATTGACGGTGAAGTGGTTCATGGCGATGAACATCGGCGTGCTCCGTTCGTGATGGTTCCATTCTAGCGGGCGCGGACGCTTCCGCCGGGAAAGGGGCCGGTCGGACCGCGGCACCGTATCATTCCCGGGATGGTGCGATTCGCAGCAAACCTGAACTTTCTTTTCACCGAGACTCCCTTCCTCGACCGTTTCGAACTGGCGAAGCGGCACGGCTTCGAGGCGGTGGAGTACCCCTTCCCGTACGAGAACCCCGAGGACGAGCTGGCGCGGCGCCTGCGCGAGCACGGCCTGACGCAGGCGCTCATCAACCTTCCCGCGGGGGATTGGGGGAAGGGGGAGCGGGGCATTGCCTGCCACCCCGGCCGGACGGAGGAGTTCCGGGAAGGGGTCGCGACGGCGATCCGCTACGCGCAGGCCCTGGACTGTCCGCGGGCGAACTGCCTCGCAGGCGTTAAGCCAGAGGGGGTCTCCGATGAAGCGGCGCAGGCGGCGCTGGTCGAGAACCTGCGGTACGCGGGACAGGCGTTCCGGGAGGCAGGGCTCCAGCTGCTGACCGAGCCGATCAACACGCGCGACATCCCGGGCTTCTTCCTGAACACGAGCGCGCAGGGGCTGGCGGTGATGGAGGCAGTCGGGGACGGGCTGGTGGGGCTGCAGTACGACGCGTACCACATGCAGATCATGGAGGGCGACCTGGCGCGCACGGTCGAGGAGAACCTGGACGTCATCGGGCACATCCAGATTGCAGACAATCCCGGCCGCCACGAGCCGGGCACGGGCGAGGTGAACTACCCCTTCTTCCTGGACCACCTCGACGCCATCGGCTACGAGGGCTGGGTGGGATGCGAGTACGCGCCGGCGACGACGACCGAGGCGGGCCTGGGGTGGCTCGCGGAATACCGAGCGAGTGAGGGGGCGTCATGACACGAATCGCGTTTATCGGGCTGGGGATCATGGGGCGGCCGATGGCCGGCCACCTGCAGGCGGCGGGCCACGAGCTGTTCGTCGTGCGACACGTCTCGCCGCTACCGGAGGAGCTGCTGAAGGGGGGCGCGGTCGAGTGCGCGACGGCGGCGGAGGCGGCCTCGCGGAGCGAGGTCGTGATCACGATGGTTCCGGACACGCCCGACGTTGCGGACGTGCTGTTCGGCCCCGGCGGGGTGGCGGAGGGGCTGCAGGCGGGCACGACTGTCATCGACATGAGCTCGATCTCGCCGATCGAGACGAAGGAGTTCGCCCAGCGCATCGCCGAGAAGGGCTGCGACTACCTCGACGCGCCCGTCTCCGGGGGCGAGGTAGGGGCGAAAGGTGCCAGCCTCACGATCATGGCGGGGGGCAGCGGCGAGACGTTCGAGCGGGCGCGCCCGCTGCTTGAGCTGATGGGCGCGAACATCACGCTTGTCGGGGACGTGGGGGCCGGGCAGACGTGCAAGGTGGCGAACCAGATCATCGTGGCGCTCACGATCGAGGCGGTGGGGGAGGCGCTGCTGTTCGCCTCGAAGGCTGGGGTGGACCCGGCGCGGGTGCGGGAGGCGCTGATGGGCGGCTTCGCGGGTTCCCGCATTCTCGAGGTGCACGGACAGCGGATGGTGGAGCGCACGTTCGACCCCGGCTTCCGCATCGCGCTGCACCAGAAGGACCTTGGTCTGGCGCTCCAGGGGGCGCGGGCGCTGGGTATCAGCCTGCCGAACGCGGCTACGGCGCAGGAGCTGATGAACGCCTGCGCGGCGCAAGGCTGGAGCGACCTCGACCACTCGGGCCTGGTAAAGGCGCTGGAAGTCCTGGCCGGGCACGAGATCGCCTGAGCGCCGGAGCATTCACACCTCGTGTGCGACAATGCACGGCGGTCCGCCGGTTAGGCGGACCCTGGGGGCCAGGAAGGGAAGACGATGACCATCCGGGAAGTGGGCGTGGTCGGTTGCGGGATCATGGGTGCGGGAATCGCCCAGATCTGCGCCGCGCACGGGTACCGCGTCCGCGTGACTGAATCAGAACCCGAGCGCCTCGAAGAGGGTCTCGCGACGATCAAGCGCCGCCTCGGCCGCGAGGTCGAGCGCGGACGGCTGAGCCGCGAGCGGCACGACCGCACGCTGGCCCGCCTGAAGGGCGTCGACACGCTCAAGGGGTTCGCGGACAGCGACCTCGTGATCGAAGCGGTGATCGAGGAGTTGCCCCTCAAGAAGGAACTGTTCGAAGAGCTCGGAGAGGTTTGCAAGGAAAACGCGATTCTCGCGAGTAACACGTCGTCGCTGTCACTGAGCGAGATGGCGGCTTCGTCCGGCCGGCCCGAGCAGGTGATCGGCATCCACTTCTTCAACCCGCCGACGGTGCTGCCACTGGTCGAGGTGATCTCCTCGGAAAGCACCTCGCAGGAGACGATCGATGCGGCCATGGCCTTCTGTGACTCGATCGACCGGCTGACCGTACGGGTGAAGGACTCGCCGGGATTCATCGTGAACCGGCTGCTGGTGCCGTTCATCTTCGACGCCATCCACATGCTGGAGGGCGGCATCGCCTCAGCCGAGGACGTCGACCAGGCCTGCAAAGTGGGCCTGAACCACGCGCTGGGGCCGCTTGCGACGGCGGACCTGATCGGACTGGACACGATGATCCACATCAGCGACGCAATGTTCGAGGAGTACGGCGAGGCCCGATTCAAGGCTCCAACAACCCTGCGACGGCTCGTCTCGCTCGGCCACCTTGGCCGCAAGAGCGGCCGCGGATTCTTCGAGTACAACTAAACACCACCAAACTGGAGGCAGGCGTGGCACTGCTGTACGAGGTCAGCGATCACATCGCGACCATCACCATCAACCGACCGGATGCTCTCAACTCGATCGACCTCGAGACGTGGGGCGAGCTCTCCGAAGCGTGCGCGAAGCTCGAGGCTGACGACGACGTCTGGGTGGGCATCATCACGGGAGCCGGTGGACGAGCCTTCAGCGCGGGCGCCGACCTGAAGGAAACGATCCCGACGCTGATCGATGATCCACGCGGCAATCGCTACGACGAGCCCGACACCATCATGCGCGGCCAGACGGTCACGAAGCCGCTGATCGCGGCGGTGAACGGCCTCGCGCTGGGCGGCGGTCTCGAGATCGTGCTGGCCTGCGACCTGCGCATCGCCGCCGAGGGCGCGCGCCTGGGCGCACCCGAGATCACGCTCGGCTTCATCCCGGGCTGGGGCGCGACGCAGCGGCTCGCGCGCGAGCTGCCCTGGGCAATCGCGGCCGGGATCGTTTTCTCGGGTGACCAGATCGGCGCGGAGACGGCGCACCAGTACGGGCTCGTGAACGAAGTTGTTCCGGCCGACCGGCTGCAGGCGGCGGCCCGCCAGCTGGCGGAGACGCTCTGCTCGCGCGGTCCACTGGCGCTGCGGGCAGCGAAGCGGGCGATGCGCGAGGGGCTCGACATGTCGCTCGACGACGGCCTCCAGCTCGAGCACGACCTGTTCGACGACCTCGCTTACACGGAGGACGCGAAGGAAGGCGTGGCCGCCTTCCAGGAGCGGCGCGCAGCCACGTTCAAGGGCCGCTAGGGCCCCTTCACGGCACCGGGCACCAGCCTCGCAAGCGGTGGGCGCATTGAAAGGCGCCCGCCGCTCGTCTAGATTCGCGGGGCTCTCGCGGTCGGGCGCGGTCGCGCCCGCACAATCGCGACGAAGGGGTGACCGTGGCAACCGAACTAGACGATTACGCCATCCACCAGATCATCGAGAACATGGAGCACGTCGAAGGGCGCAATCCGCGCTGGGTCGACGAGCTCTGGTTCCACATTGGGACGACCGACGGCTCGCTGAGCGTAGCGGGCCACATGGGGGTCTATCCCGCGACCGCCAGCATGGACGCCGCCGCAAGCGTGGCTTACGGCGGCAAGCAGTACGACGTGCGCTTCGGGCGGCGTGTCGAGGGCGACCGCGACCGCCGCGAGGTCGGCGGCATCAGCGCCGAGATCGTCGATCCGTTCCGGTCCTGGCGCTTCACGCTGGAGCCTGCGGAGGGGCAGGCGGTCAGCTTCGACCTGGAGTTCTCGTCGGAGCTGCAGCCGATGGAGGTTGCGGGACCGGTCCAGCACCGGCGCGACGGGCGCCAGGTGATCTGGGACCTGTACCAGTACTCCCAGGCGGGCAGCGCCAGCGGGAGCGTGACCGTCGAGGGCGAGACGATCGCCGTCGACGGGGCGGTTGGCTTCCGCGAGCGTTCGTGGGGGGTGCGGCCCGTATTCGGGCAAGTGCCTCACCTGGGGCGGCCGCCGAGCTCGATCGGCAGCCGCTCGTTCTGGATGGCGGCGACAGCCGGACCCCTCTCCGGGTGGGTCTGGCAGATCGAGCCGGAAGGTGGTTCGAACGCGACCGGCGGGCTGGGGGACGACACGGGCGCGACGCGGCTCGACGGCTGCCTCGCGGGTCCGCACGACGAGGGAGAGCCGCTCCGCATCAGCAGCGCCGACCTGAACCTCCAGTTCGAGATGGACGGCAAGCGGCTCAAGGGCGGCAGCGCCTCCCTCCTGGACCGGGACGGTGGGACGCACGAGCTCAGCCTGAAGCCTCTGACGACGATCTACGCGAAGGGGCTCGGGTACGGACACCCGGACTTCCGCCACATCGAATACAAGGACGGCGTCGCCCAGAGCGAGACGCATGACACCAGCGATACGGCGACGGTCGCGGGGTTGCTCGACAACGACTCCGGCCACATCAACCCGTTCGCGATCGAGCACTTCTGCGAGATCGCGGCGGGGGAGCAGACCGCGTACGGCGTGGTCCGCCTGAGCATCTAGGGATTGGGGGAAGAACGATGACGATGCTGACCGAGCTGGACGAACATTTCTATCACCAGACACCGAGCCCCGTGGACTCGCTCCGGGACACGGACCCGCGCTACGTGGACCAGCACTGGTTCCAGTGCATGGACGTCGAAGGACGCTGGATCGTGGGCGCCAACTGGCCGGTCTGGCCCAATACCGGGCTGATCGAGAACGGCCAGATCATTGTTCACGGCGATACGCAGTACAACCTGCGCTATTCGAGCACGATCGAGCGCGACGGCTACAAGTCGGCGCGCACCAACCAGAAGGTCGGGCCGGCCTCGATGGAGGTCATCGAGCCGCTGCGGAAGGCGCGCTTCACGCTCTCGCCCGAGAACCACTGGGGCATCAGTTACGACCTGACGATGGACACGTTCCTGCGTCCTGTGCAGACGCGCACGCCGATCGCGTTCGCGGGCTCACCGACGCTACCCGGCGTGCTGCCCTACTTCGAGATCATGGGGCGTTGGACGGGCGAGCTAAACGTCGACGGGACAACGTACGAGGTGAACCACGAGAACACCTGGGGCCAGCGCGACCGTTGCTGGGCCAGCCTCGGCGGCGAGCGGTGGCAGGGCTGGACGGGTCCGTCGCCGGGCGGCGCGCACGTCTCGCCCCGGGGGCCGGGACGCATTCACTGGCACAGCCACATCCAGTTCGACGACATCGGCTTCTGGTGGTGGATGGACGAGTTCATGGGGAAGCCGCGCCTCGGCGGCACCCTCTCGGACAACCGCGGCAGCCACTTCGACGGAGCTGTCACCTGGCGCATCGACGACCCGCGCCAGGAGATTCGCATCGTCGACTTCACGAACATCGACATCGTGGCGCAAGCAGGGACGAAGAAGTTCCAGGAAGCGCAGATCACGCTTATCGACGAGTTCGGCACGGAGTACGACCTCGAGTTCGAGATCATCAAGCCGAACTCCACCCGCCATATCCGGGGCGAGGGCTACGGCCAGCCGCGATTCCTCGGCGGCTGGCAGGGCGACTGGCACGAGGAGTACGACAAGTACGACCTGAGCGACTACTCGACGTACGACAGCTTCGCGCACCAGCTCTGGGACGGGGAGCACGCCGTTCGCTGTCGCTTCAACGGCCGCGAGGGCATCGGCCACATGGAGATGAGCGGGACGCCGCCGCTTCCCCAGTGGGGGTTTGCCTAATACCCAGGAGTGCCCAAGGCACTTTGTTAAGATTTCTTGCCAAGCACTTGACAAGCACCCCTTGTTGTGCTAGGATACCCCGTGTCCATCGAAAGGGGTCAGCGAATGACACGCATTGACGGCGAACAGGACCTTCCGGGTTTGGGGTTTCGATTCCAAGAGCAGGCGCGCTCTGAACTTGAACGTCTCCAAGAACAAATGGGGTCGCTTGACAGCGAGCTAGCCAGGCTACAGGAGGAGCGAGAACGCGTAGCGACCGCTGTCGACCACCTGCGCGGCCTACTGAACCTCGGCACCCAGAACGCACGCGTTGCAGGCGGACCTCCAGCGGCTGCTCGACCAAGCCGTTCGCGCCGAGCAGAGGACGCCGAGCTTGTCGTCGAGTACCTGCAGGAGACCGGCCAGCCTGCTCACTACCGAGAGATTTACAGAGCACTCGCTGAGCAGGGCCTGGTCGTTGGCGGAAAGGACCCAGCCAACACACTTCTCGCCCGGTACTTCAACGACTCCCGGCTCGAGCGGGTGGCCCGGGGAACCTATGCACTAAAGAGTTAAGCCAGACGCAACGCCGAGAGCGTTTCACCAACCCTATCTACACAGCTACTTGGTCAGGCCGAGCCTCGCTCGGCTAAGAAACTCATGCACCAAGAAAGGAGAGAGATATGACCAACATTACAGAAACCATCGGGCGTAGCGCGCTGCTGGCCGCAGCTAGCAACTATCAGTCCGTCGCTGAGGCCCTCATGGAACTCATCGACAATCCATTCGACAAGCGCCGGGGACGACACTTGACGATCGACATCAGGATCGACAAGAAGCGAGACCGCGTCACCATCACAGACATTGGCGGGGAGGGGATGAACGACGAGGGTCTCCAAGGGTGGATCCGCTGGGGAGAGGGCGAACAGCACGAGCAAGGTGACATCGGCCAGTACCGGGTCGGCGGCAAGCTCGCGGCGATTTATCTCGCTGAAGGCTTGGAGATCGTCTGTCGCAAGGCCAACAACACTGCGATCTGGCGGTTCGAAGACCCCCACTGGGGCAGCCGCACCAAGGCCTTGAGTGAGTCCCCGCTAGGCGAAGTTCCACCGGCTACCATTCGTTGGCCTGACGGTGCCCCTTCCAAGGACGTGGGCTTCACTCGCGTCACCCTGACTGGGTTGCGAGGCCACCGCTACGAGATCGGCGTGTTGCGAGAGCGCCTCGCTGACACGTATCGCTCCCTCATTGAGGAGGGCCAGTGCACGATCCTTGTACAAGGCACGGCAGTGGAAGAGCGTCAGACTCCGTGGTCTTCGTCGATTGGGGTCAATGAGATTCCGAAGACTCAGGTCTTCAAGGGGGTCTACATCCTCGGGAGTGTCGGTGCCATCGATCGCGACCAAGTTCCGGAAGCACGGGGTGTCCGCATTCCCGCGGGTATACGAACTGAATTCAACGGGCGAAAGATCTCCGACGGGGAGGAGTTCGGCTTCAAGCTCTCGGGCAAGGGGAACCTTCAGCGAGTGTACGGCGAAATTCAGATTCGTGGCCGTGGCATCAAGCCGAACCAGCTCAAGACGGGCTGGCCCCAAGACAGTGAGGCATGGGCCTCTTTGGAAGCGTTTATGCACGAACAGATGCAACCCATCGTGTCGCAACTCAATCGCCTTTCCGAAGTCCGTCCCGTATCTCGCGAGCAGAAGGACCGCGCGAAGAAGGCCCGTGACCGCGCTCAAGAGGCATTCAAGAAGCTTGAACGGTTACGGAATCACCCGGGGGGGCAAGGCCTTCCCGAAGGCCACGGCCCTGAAGGGGTCGATGCCCCTGGCGGTCGCAGGATTGCTACACCAAAGGGTGGATGTCGCCCTCAACCGCAGGGAAGAACGAGGGGAAGGACGAAGAACCGGACGCCTGCCCCGGAGGGTTCAGTTGGGCGCCTTCTTCGACTCGTCACCAAGACTGGGAGGATGCCTTCCGTCGACTACGCCGCCCTTGGGGCACAGATTCCAAGAACACAATGGCGCGACAACGACGACAAGACGCGTGCCGTGGTCATCAACACCGACCACCCCCTTTTCGCAACTCTTGGGAGCCAAGAGGACTACGTCTTTGACTCGCTGGTCATGCACCTTGTGCATGACGAAGTGTCGTCCGTCAGGGACGCCCGCGACCTGATTGAGCAGATCATCTGGCTTGACCGGGAAACGGAGGAGGCCGCATGAGCACGTCGTTCGAGGGGAAGGCGATCATCGTCACGGGGGCGGCCTCGGGGATGGGACGGGGCGTGGCCGAGCTGCTCGCCGAGCGGGGCGCCCGCGTGGCGATCGTCGACCCGGCCGCAGAGGGGCTAGCGGAGACAGAGCGCGCGCTGCGGGACGCCGGGAGCGAGGTCATCGCGGAGCCCATCAGCGTGGCCGACCCCGAGGCCGTCGAGCGGCTGGTCGCGCAGGTGCGCTCCGCCTGGGGCGGCATCGACGGGCTGGTCCACTGCGGGGCGATCCTGCGCTACGCGGGGTCGCTCGAGACCGACCTGGAAACGTGGCGCGAGGTCATCGACGTGAACCTGACGGGCACGTTCGTCATCGGACACGCCGTGGCGACCTCGATGGTCGAGGACGGCCGCAAGGGCGGCATCGTGAACATCGCCTCGGTGGCAGCCGTGCTGGGGCTCCCGAACCTCGCCGCCTACTCCGCCTCGAAGGGCGGGGTGGCGGCGCTCTCACGCTCGATGGCAATCGAGCTGCTCCCGCACGGCATACGGGTGAACTACATCTGCCCGGGGTTCGTCGAGAGCGGCATGACCGAGGACATCCTCGAAGAAGAGGGAGCGCGCGAGCGCATGGCCGAGCAGACGGCGACCGGCGCCATCTGCAGCCCGCGCGATATCGCCGAGGCGTGCGCGTTCCTGCTGGGCGAGGAGAGCGCGGGATACGTCATCGGCAACGGACTGATGGTCGATTCGGGAGTCACCATCCGCTAGCATCCCTTGCCTCAGTACGAGCCAGGAGGACAGCGATGGGCATCCGCGGAGTGGGCCACACGTCGATCACGGTGCGCGATCTCGATCGCGCGGTCGCCTTCTACGAGCTGCTCGGGTTCGAGGACACGGGCTCGCGCCTGCACCTCGATAACGAGTTCATTGAGACGCTGCAGGCCATTCCCGGGGCGGACATCACGGCGGCCGTGCTGCGCCTGAACGACTATTCGCTCGAGGTCATCAAGTACGACGCGCCCACGGGCTACGACCACAACCCCCTGCGCACGTCGGACGTGGGCGGCTTCCACATCTGTTTGATGGTGGACTCGGCGGACGACGAGTACGCGCGCCTGAGGGCGGCCGGCATGGAGTTCAAGTCCGAGGTGCTGGACTACGACGGGGGCATCCGCGTGGTGTACGGCTGGGATCCGGACGGGAACACGATCGAGCTGCTGTCGCAGGCGCCGGTGCCGGCAAGCGCGGGCTAGGGCAGGTCGACCTCGATCGCGGAGACCTTGGCGGGACCGTCGCCGGTGTTCGTCCAGGAGTGGAGGGTGTTGTCGCCCTCGATGACGAGGTCGCCCTCGTAGACCGTGATCGACTCGCCGCCGTCGAGGGCGAACTCGAGCTGGCCCTTCGCGATGTAGACGTAGACGTCGCAGTGGACGGCGTGCCAGCCGGTCGTCTGGCCCGGCTCGAACTCGACGATGAGCCAGCGCCCGTCGATGCCGGCCGGCACATCGAAGTCGTAAGCGCGGGCGTCGGGAAGCTCGCGGTTCTCGGCGATGACCGCCTTGCCGGCGGCGTTGTTGCGGGTACGGACGAACTTGCTCATGCGCGCCGCACCCTTCGCTCGCCCCTGTAGATGATGAGCAGGTACAGGCGGTCGCCCCCCGGGGCGAGCTGCATGGAGACGACCTCGTTCGCGATGTGGTCGTTGAGCCAGGCGTCCGTGGCCTCGTCGAGGGAGGCAGCGTCATCGGCGGAGAGGACGGCGGTGTAGAGGTAGCTCGCGCTCGTGTTGATGCTGCTCATGGCGCGGGACGGTACGCGCCGGAAGTCCCGTGGGGCAAGGGGGCGGCTACCAGACCAGGTCGCCGATGATCCAGCCGAGGGCGGCGGCAGCGACGATGACGGGGATGGTGTTGATGAGGAAGTACTGCATCGGCATGGGCATCCCCCTTCCGCTCAATTGTTCACTATACATCGTGATTTGGGGGCGGGTCCGGTCCGAGCGCCGCGCTAGAATCGCGGGATGGGCACGTTCGACGCGATCGTGGTGGGGGCGGGGCCGGCGGGAAGCACTACGGCCCGCGAGCTGGCCGCGGCAGGCGCGCGCGTGCTCGTCGTCGACCGGGCTGAGTGGCCGCGCTACAAGGCCTGTGGCGGCGGCGTTCCCCTGCGAGCCGAGCGGATGCTGCCCTTTCCCATCGACAGCGTGGTCGAGGACTCGGTGTCGCGCATCGAGATGTCGGCGCGGGGAAAGATGGCGTTCACGAAACGCTCGCGGGGGCCTTTCGCGCGCATGGTCATGCGCGACCGGTTCGACATGCTGCTGCTGGAGCACGCGCAGCGCGCGGGCGCGGAGCTGCGGACGGGCACGGTGGTGCGCGAGCTCGACCTGAACGGGCGGGCGCACATCCGGGCCGACGGCTTCGAGGCGGAGGCGGAGACGCTGATCTGCGCGGACGGAGCGCACTCGCCGGTGGGGCGGATGGCGGGGTTGGGCGGCGATCTGGCGGAGTGCGCGGCGTGGGAGGTGGAGGTGCGGGCCCGCCCGCGGGACGCCTCCGTGGGGGAGGCGACGACACTCATCGACCTGGGGTACGACCCCTGGGGCTACGCCTGGCTCTTCCCGAAGGCGGAGCTGCTCTCGATCGGGATCGTGCTGCCGCGCGAGGAGGCGGGGCAGATGAAGGCGCTGGTCGAAAACTACCTGGAGCGGCTGGGGCTGCGGGGTGCGGAGGTGGAGATCGCGCGGGGGCACAAGATTCGCTTCCGGCGGGGCGGGGAGACGGTGGCGGGGGAGCGCGTGGCGCTCGCGGGGGACGCGGCGGGGCTGGCGGACGAGTTCACGGCGGAGGGCATCTCCTACGCGATCCATTCGGGGCGGCTGGCGGCGCGGGGGGCGCTGCGGACGCTCGCGGGCGAGGGCGACCTGCGGAGCTACCAGGAAGAGCTGGAGGACGAGATCCAGCCGGAGCTGGATGCGGCGAGAACGATCGCCTACATGTTCTACGGGATGCTCAAGCGCGCGCGCCGGCCCTGGATGTTGGCGAGCGAGTACACGCCGTTCCTGTGGTCGTCCCTCTTCGCGGTGCAGCGTGGGGAGTCGAGCTACGCGCGCGAGGCTCAGCGGGCGGGGCCGCTCACGGCCATCGCCAACGCCATGCTGCGGCGTCGCGACCGGCAGCAGGCGCGTTGATCGAGGCCCAGCGCAGCCGTACGCTCAGGGCGGAATGATAGCCGGCACGCTTACCCGCCAGCGCTAGAGCCGCCGCTCCCCCGAGCGGGCTCCGAACGCGCTTCCCGCCCGACGGCTTGGATCGGGCCCAGCTGCCGCCGCATTCCCAAGCTCCCTTTCGAATCACTCGACACGTTTGCGCGGCGGGTACCCGTCATGTCCCGACGTTCACCCCTTGCGACAACGCTCTCCCAGCACCGGCTCCGCAACGCGAAGGTCGCCGAACGCATCGTCACCTCGACTGGCCTGTCGCCACCGGCGCTCGTCTACGAATTCGGAGCGGGCGACGGAATCCTGACGGCGGCCGTCCTGGAACGCGCCGGGAAAGTCGTGGCGATCGAGCGAGGCCGCCGGCTCTGGCAGAAGTTGCGAGAGCGCTTCGAGGCCGAGCCACACGTGCGGGCCGTGCTCGGAGACTTCCGGGACGTCCAGCTTCCCCGGCGGGGCGCGTACGAGGTCGTCGCGAACCTGCCCTTCGCGCATACCTCGGAGGCCATGCGGCTCCTGCTCGGGGCGCGGAACCGGCCACGATCCATGCACCTGATCCTGGCGCGGGACGCTGCAATGCGGTGGGGCGGGTTCGGGGAGGAGACGCTGGTCTCGGTTCTCGCCAAGCCGTGGTTCGAGTTCCGTGTGACGCTGGCGCTGCGGCGGCGGGACTTCGTGCCGCCGCCCCGCACCGACTGCGTGCTGCTCACCGCCCGGCAGCGCGCGCATCCACTCGTCGCGGCCTCCGAGGCAAGCGGTTGGGAGGAGTTCGTACGCCAGGGCTTCTCCCGGGGCCGGGCGAGCGTGCGCCGAAACCTGTCGGGGATGCTCGGTTACGAGCAGTTCAAGCGAACCGCCCGAGAGCTCGGGATCGAGCGCGACGCGCGACCGGGGGTCGTGTCGTTCGAACAGTGGCTCGGGCTGTGGCGCGCGGCCAACCGGAACGGACGGCGATGATGGCGGGCGCCTTTACACGCGCGGCCTTGCCGCAGTCGCGGGAGCGCCCGTAGGCTGGGGTGACACCCTTTCTGGAGTTCAGCGGATGTCCCAGAGCGCGACGCGCGAAGTGCGGCCCGACGGCAGGCTCCGGCTCCCGCCCGGTCAGCGCCTCACGGCCGGTTGGCCGGTGCTCCACTACGGCGCCATCCCGAGGCTCGACACGGAGACGTGGCGCTTCCACGTGTGGGGGCTCGTCGAAGAGGAGCGCAAGTTCACCTGGGACGAGTTCAACGCCCTGGGCAACACCACCGACACCAGCGATATCCACTGCGTGACGACGTGGAGCAAGTACGACAACAACTGGGAGGGCGTTCCCTTCCGCGCCCTGTACGACGCGGTGAAGGTGAAGCCCGAGGCGAAGGTCGTGATGGTCCACAGTTACGGCGGCTACACGACGAACGTGCCGCTCGAGGACCTGCTGGCGGAGGGTGTGCTGTTCGCGCGGAGCCACGACGGCGAGCCGCTCACGAAGGAGCACGGCTGGCCCATACGCCTGGTGGTGCCGCACCTCTACTTCTGGAAGAGCGCGAAGTGGATCGGCGGCATGCAGTTCATCGACCAGGACCGGCCCGGCTTCTGGGAGATGTACGGGTACCACATGTACGGCGACCCGTGGAAGGAACAGCGCTACTCCTAGCGCCTCACTCGCCCGCGGACTGGAGCAGGTCGGCGGCGGCCGCTCGGTTGGCGGGCGTGTCGCCCCCCAGCATGAGCGCGATCTCGCGCAGGCGCGCCTCCCCCTCGACCTCCTCGATGTCGCTCCAGGTGCGGTCGTCCTCGCTGGCCTTGGACACGACGAAGTGGCGGGCGCCGTAGGCGGCGACCTGCGGCAGGTGCGTCACGCAGAGCACCTGGTGGCGCTCGGCGAGACGCCGTAGCGCCTCGCCGACGACGGAGCCAGCGCGACCACCGACGCCCTCGTCGACCTCATCGAGGACGACGAGGCGAGGTTCGGCGGCGGCGCCGAGCACGGTCGTGAGGGCAAGCAGGAAGCGGGAAGTTTCGCCGCCGCTGGCGACACTGCGGAGGGGGCGGGGCGGGGATCCGGGGTTGAACGCCGCCAGCAGCTCCATCTGGTCGACGCCGGACTCGGTGAACGCGCGCCTGCCGGGCTCGCCGCCGCCGGAGGAGGCGGCATCGGGAGCAACGACCTCGTAGTCGGGGAGGGTGACGCCGAGTCCGTCGGGGGCGTCCTCGCAGGCGAAGCCGGCGGCAAGGGACGCGCCCGGCATCTCCAGGTGGGCCAGCTCCGCGGCGACCTCGGTGATGAGGCGGCCAGCGGCCTGGCGGCGGGCGAGCGAGAGTGCGGCGGCGGCCTCGGCGGCCGACGCCGCGAGGGCGGCTGCGCGTTCGCGCAACTCCTCGAGCGATGAGCCCGCAGTCTCCATCGCCTGCAACCGCTCCCGCGCGGACGACTCGTACTGGAGGATGGCCTCGACGCTCTCGCCGTACTTGCGGCGGAGACGGGCGATGAGGTCGAGGCGGGCATCGATGGCCTCACGGCGCTCCGGGTCGTCTTCGAGCGTCTCCCGGTAGGCGCGGAGGGAGCGGCCAAGGTCGGCAGCGACCTGTTCGAGCGTGACGCCCTCGGCCCGGATGCCCGTGGCGTCGGGGTCAGCCTCGGCAATCTCCTCGAGGGCAGCGACGGCCTCAGCGATGGCCGGGGCGTCGAGCGCCTCCAGGGCCGTGGCGGAAGCCGCCAGCAGCCGCTCGATACTGGCGAGGCGGCGCTGCTCGCGTCGGAGGGCGTCATCCTCGCCGGGAACGAGGCCGGCCTGCGCGATCTCGTCGACCTCGAAGCGGAGCTGGTCGAGGAGGCGTTCGCGTTCGCGCGAATCGGCGCCGATGGCTTCGATCTCGCGGCGCAGGGCGCGCAGCTCGCGGACCTGCGCCGCAAGTGCGTCGCGCTGGTCCCGCAGGCCGCCGAACGCGTCGAGGACGGCGAGCTGGACGGCGGGGCGGAGCAGCGTGAGCTGCTCGGACTGTCCGTGGATATCGATGACGCGCGCGCCGAGCTCGCGGAGGCGCTCAGCAGGGGCGCTGTCGTCGCCGATGCGACCGGCGGTGCGTCCCGAGAGGCGCACCGTGCGCTCGACCGTGAGCCGGTCGTCGCCGGTACGCACGCTCGCGCGGACGCGAGCGCTCTCGGCGCCGTCGGCGACGACGCCGCGGCCATGCCGGCCTCCAAAGAGGAAGTCGAGGGCGTCGACGATGATCGACTTGCCGGCGCCGGTCTCGCCGGTGATGACGTTCAGGCCGGGACCGGGGGCGAGGGTGACGTCGCGCGCGACGGCGAATCCGGTGACGGTGAGCTGTTCAATCACCGTTGTTCATGGCGCTGCTGAGCTGCACCTCAAGGCGCTCGGCGAGGTGTCCGAAGAAGGACGAGGGCGGGTCGAGGAGGGCGAAGCAGGCGGCGTGCTCGCTGGCGGTGAGGGAGACGCGTGAGCCGCCGGCGAGGCGCAGGTCCTCCTGGCCGTCGACGGTGAGGATGGCGCCCTCGTCGGAGCGGACGCTCAGCGTGACGGTCGAGGAAGGCTCCAGCACGAGCGAACGTCCGATGGCGAGGTGCGCGGAGACGGGGGTCACAACGAGGTGGCGTTCGACCGGCGCGAGGATGGGGCCGCCGGCGCTGAGGGAGTAGCCCGTGCTGCCGGTAGGGGTCGCCACGATCATGCCGTCGCAGCGATAGAGGGCGACGCGCTCATCGTCGACCGCGAGCTCGACGTAGACGGGACGGCCGGGGGAGCGGCGGCTGAGGACGATGTCGTTAAGGCCGTTGAAGGAACGTCCGGCAGCCTCGCCCTCGGTGACGGTGGCAGCGACCATGAGGCGCTCCTCCACCTCCCAATCGCCCGCGATGATGCGGTCGAACTGGTCGAAGAAAGCGTCGCGGTTAAGGCTGGTCAGGAACCCGAGGCGGCCCATGTTCACGCCGAGGATGGGGAGCGGGCGGGGTACGGCGAGGCGGGCGGCACGCAGCACCGTGCCGTCGCCGCCGGCGCAGATGATGAGCTCGGCGCCGGCAAGCGCCTCGGCAGGCACGTGTCCCCAGGCGCCCGCAACACGAACCTCGACGCCGGCCTGGTCGCAGGCGTCGGCGATGCGCCCCGCCAGGACGAGGGCGGGCTCGACACCCTCGGGTCGCAGGACAAGGACGCGTTTCAGCACGTTGGCTCCGCCCGGGCGGGGGTACGCATGTGCACGACTATCTCACGATTGCCGCGATCGCCCGTGATCGCGCAGTCGGCGGAGTCGAGAACTTCCCAGCCTTCATCGAGCGCCCACTGCCGGAACTCGTCGAGCACGCGCTGGCGGACGGCCTCGTCGCGGACGACGCCGCCGCGGGGCACATCGGCGGGACCGGCCTCGAACTGGGGCTTCAGCAGTACCACGCCCGGCGTGCGGGCGGGAAGGCGGGAGGCGACGGAGGGCAGCACCTTGCGAAGCGAGATGAATGAGACATCGGCGACGAACAGATCGAGGGGCGGGAGCTGGGGGAGGTCACGGGCGTTGGTGCGTTCCATCGAGGTGACGCGGGGGTCTTCCCGCAGGCGCTGGTGGAGCTGTCCACGCCCTACGTCGACGGCGACCACGGAGCTAGCGCCGCGCTGCAGGAGGCAATCGGTGAAGCCTCCCGTGGAGGCGCCAACGTCGAGGCAACGCAGGCCACCCGGGTCGACGCCGAAAGCGTCGAGGGCGGCTTCGAGCTTGCGCCCGCCCCGGCTGACGTAGGGCTCAAGCTCGGAAAGGTCGAGCGGCGCGCCCTCGTCGAGCATGGTGGCGGGCTTGACGAGGGTGAGCGTGCCACTGCGGGCGCGCCCGGCCATGATGAGCCGCCGAGCGGTCTCGCGAGACTCTGCGAGGCCCCGGTGGACAAGCAACTGGTCGGCGCGAACGCGAGCCATCCGCGTAAGGCTAGCGCATGAACGCCTCTTTGGGCTGTGTGCGGGCGGCGGGGTACGATCGCTGCCCGCATGCGTCTCTACTCCGATCTCGCCGACTGGTTCCACCTGCTGACCGCGCCCGAGGAGTACGTGGCGGAGGCCACGCACTACCGCCAGGGACTGGTCGAGGCGTGCGACGGTCCCGCCGTCACCCTGCTGGAACTGGGTTCGGGCGGCGGGAACAACGCCTCACACCTGAAGCAGTGGTTCACCTGCACGCTCACGGACCTGTCGGCGGAGATGCTGGCGCAGAGCCGCACGATCAACCCCGAGTGCGAGCACTTCCAGGGGGACATGCGCACGGTCCGGCTGGACCGCACCTTCGACGTGGTGTTCGTACACGACGCGGTTGTGTACCTGACCGAGCTTGACGACATACGGGCAGCGGCGGTGACCGCGTTCACGCACCTGCGCCCGGGTGGGGCGGCGCTCTTCGCCCCGGACTACGTGCGCGAGAGCTTCCAGCCAGGCACCGACCACGGCGGGCACGACGGGGCCGACGGGCGGGCTCTGCGCTACCTGGAGTGGGTACGGGATGAAGACCCGGACGACTCGCTCTACGAGGCCGACCTGATCTACGCGTTGCGCGAGGCAGACGGGTCGGTACGGGTCGAGCACGACCACTGCATTGAGGGGCTGTTCGCCGAAGGGGAGTGGCTGGAGGCGTTGCGCGCAGCCGGGTTCGAGGCGAGTACCTATCCGCCGTTCGAGCCGGAGGAGTATCCGGGCCAGCGCATCTTCATCGGAAAGAAGCCGCGATGAGCGAAGGGCCGGAGCGGGTTGCCGAGGCGCTGCGGGCGTGCGGGATCGAGGCGCCCGTCGAGCGGTTCGCGGACGGCACCGCGACCGCACAGGCCGCCGCAGACGCGCTCGGCTGCGAGCTGGGGCAGATCGTGAAGACGCTCATCCTGCTGGCCGACGGCCGTCCGACGGCGGTGCTCGTGGCGGGCGACCGGCAGGCCGACACGGCGGCGCTGGCGCGGCTGCTGGGCGTGTCCCGTAAGCGGCTGAAGATGGCGTCGCCGGAGAAGGTATTCGAGCTGACCGGATTCCGGGTGGGGGGCGTCCCGCCAGTAGGGCTGCCGGGAGAGTGGGACCTGATCGCGGACGACAGCCTGGCGCGCTTCTCGCGGGTGTGGGCGGCGGCGGGGGCGAGTGACGCGCTCTTCGGAACGGGCACGGACGAGCTTGTGACGGCTACGGGCGCGCAGTGGGCCGCTATCGGGAAGACGCGAGGGTAGGGACGGCGGTCAGGCCGTTTCGCCGTGGACCTCGGGGACATCGGGCTCCCCGGGAACGTCCTCGAGCTCGATGGGCTGGCCGCCCTTGGCCATCAGGATCGGGCGCTGGCGGTTCACGACGGTCTCGCCCTTGACCACGCAGCGGTCGATGTCCTCCCGGCTCGGGATCTCGTACATGACGTCGACGAGGCGGTCCTCAAGGACGGTGCGGAGGCCGCGGGCACCGGTCTTCAGCCGGATGGCCTCGTCGGCGACCGCTTCGAGGGCGTCGTCGGTGAAGGTGAGGTCGACGCCGTCCATAGAGAAGTAACGCTCGAACTGGCGCACGAGGGCGTTCTTCGGCTCGGTGAGGATCCGGACGAGGTCGTCACGGTCGAGCGAGCTGAGGGAGACGACGAGCGAGAGGCGCCCGATGAACTCGGGAATGAGGCCGTACTCGAGCAGGTCGTCGTGGGCGACGTGCTGGAGGAGCTGGTCGGCGCGCCTGGGGCCGCGGACGCTGCGTTCGGCGCGGAAGCCGAGGCTGACCTGGTCGCGCTTCAGGCGGCGCTCGATGTTGCTGTCCAATCCCTCGAAGGCGCCCCCGCAGATGAAGAGGATGTTGGAGGTGTCGATCTGAAGGAAGTCCTGGTGGGGGTGCTTGCGCCCGCCCTGTGGGGGCACGTTGGCGACGCAGCCTTCGATGATCTTCAGGAGCGCCTGCTGCACGCCCTCCCCGGAGACATCGCGCGTGATGCTGGGGTTATCGGACTTGCGCGCGACCTTGTCGATTTCGTCGATGTAGATGATGCCGCGCTCGGCCTTCTGAATGTCGAAATCGGCGGCCTGGATGAGGTGGAGGAGGATGTTCTCGACGTCCTCGCCGACGTAGCCGGCCTCGGTGAGGGCGGTGGCATCGGCGATGGAGAAGGGGACATCGAGATAGCGGGCGAGCGTGCGCGCGAGGAACGTCTTGCCCACGCCGGTGGGGCCGCAGAGGAGGATGTTCGACTTCTCAAGCTCGACGTCCGGGTCGACCTCTTCGCCGGAGTTGATGCGCTTGTAGTGGTTGTAGACCGCGACGGAGAGGACCTTCTTGGCGGCGTCCTGGCCGATGACGTAGCCATCAAGGTGCTCGTGGATGTCGCGGGGCGAGGGGACTGCCTCGGCGAGGGAGGGCTTGGCAGCAGGCTGGGTGGTCGCGCCGCCCGACTCCTCCTCGATGATCTCGCGGCAGAGCTCGATGCACTCGTCGCAGATGTAGACGGAACCCGGTCCGGCAATCAGCCGCCGCACCTGATCACGGCTCTTCCCGCAGAAGGAGCAGTGGTACTGAGTGCGCTTCGACCGGCTGCCGGCCATGTCAGCTGTCCTCGCTCTGTCCCGCTACGGCCGTCTGCTCCAGCACCTCGTCGACGAAGCCGTAGGCCTTGGCGCCCTCGGCATCGAGGTAGAAGTCGCGGTCGAAGTCTTCCTGGACCTTATCGACAGACTGGCCGGTGCGGCTGGAGATGATGTCGCGAATGATCTCGTTGTTGCGCAGGATCTCGCGGGCCGCGATCTCGATGTCGCGGGCCTGACCACGGGCGCCGCCGAGGGCCTGGTGCATGTGCACGGTGGCGTTGGGAAGGGCGTAGCGCTTGCCCTTCGCGCCGGCGGCGAGGAGCACCGTGGCCATCGAAGCGGTCTGTCCGACGGCAATGGTGGAGACGTCGGGCTCGATGAGCTGCATGGTGTCGTAGATGGCGAGCCCGGCGGGGATGATGCCGCCGGGTGAGTGAATGTAGAGGCTGATGTCGCGCTCCGGATCTTCCCGCTGGAGGAAGAGGAGCTGGGCGACGATGAGGTTGGCGATCTGGTCGTCGATGGGGGTGCCGAGGAAGATGATCCGCTCCTTGAGGAGCAGGGAGAAGATGTCCAACGCACGCTCGGAGCGGGGTCCCGTCTCGATCACCATGGGGACCACGGCTCGCGGGGCGGCGGCGTGGAATTGGGTCACTCGGCTTCCTCCTCCTCGGGCTCCTCGGACTCCGCAGTCGCGATTTCCTGGAGCCGGGCGAGCGTCTTGTCGGTCAGCAACGTGTTGCGAATGCTGGCCGAGCCGCGATCGCTCTCAAACATGGTACGCATACTTTCGGCCTGTTCGCCCATGGGCTCCAGCATTTTCTCGAGCTGCTCGTCGACTTCCGCGTCGGTGACCTCGATGCCCTCGGCGCTCGTGAGCTCGCTCAGGACGAGGGAACGGAAGAGCCGCTCCTGGGCGGGTTCGCGGTACATCTCGCGGAATTCGTCGGTGGTCTTGCCAATCTGGGCGAGGTGCGCCTGGTAGGCGCGCACGTCGCTGCCGTGGCTCTCGCGGATGATCCCGTCGATCTCGCGGTCGAGGAGTACCTGCGGGTATTCGATCTCGGAAAGGCCGACGAGCTCGTCGACGACCTTGAGGCGGTAGGCCTCGTCGGCCTGGCGCTGGAGCGTTTCCCGGAGGTCGTTGCGGACGCGCTCATGGAGGTCGTCGATGGTCTCGAACTCCTCGGGATTGACCTGCTGGGCGAGGTCGTCGTCCTCGTCCGGCAGCTCTTCCTCCTTCACGGCCTTCACGGTGAGGGTGATGGAGGCGGTCTTGTTGGCGACCTGCTCGGGGAAGTCCTCCGGGATGGGAAGCTCGACGGTCTTCTCGGACTCGGCTTCCATGCCGAGGAACTGCTCGGCGAGGTCGGGGAGGAGGAGGCGCTGACCTTCGCGCAATGGGAACTCCACATCCTCGTCCTGGACGAAGGGAGCGCCGTCAACGGTGCCCTTGATGTCGGCGGTGAGGATGTCGTCCCACTCGGCGCCGCGCTCGACCGGGGCGATGGTGGCGAAGCGGCGGCGGATCATCTCCATCTGCTCATCGAACATCTCGTCGGTGACGTCGACGGGCTCGGGAGCGATGCGGATGGACTCGTAGTCGCCGAGGGTGACGGTGGGGCGGACGGGCACCGTCGCCTTGAAGCGGACAGGCTCGGTCTCGAGGATTTCGAGCTCAGGCTGGTCGACGGCGTCGACCTCCTCGCTCTCAAGGGCTTCGGTGTAAACGGCAGGAACGAGGGCATCAAGGGCTTCGCCAAGGAGGCGGTCGCGGCCGACCATCTGCTCGACGATGCGGCGGGGGGCCTTGCCGGGGCGAAAACCGGGGATGCGCAGGGTGGGGACGAGGCGCTTGTAAGCGGCATCGAGGGACCGCTCAAGGCGGTCCGGTTCGACTTCGATCTCTAGCTGGACACGGCTCTCTGGGAGCCGTTCGAGAGTGACCTTCACCGGGCCGCCGTGCCTCCGCGATTCGAGTATACGGGATTCATTCTTTACGTCTCAGCGCCGGGTCAACGCCGGTAGGTGCGCGGTTCGACGATGTCGACAAGGGCATCGCCGAGCAGGTTCCAGGAGAAGAAGAAGAGGATGATCGGGATGCCCGAGACGAGCAGCATGTGCGGATACTCCTGGAAGGTGCGGACGCCTCCTGCGTTGCCGAGCAAAGTCCCGAAGCTGGGAGTAGACGGATCGACCCCGAGGCCGAGGTAGCTGAGCGCAATCTCGCCGCCGGCGATACCAGCCATCGATGCGGAGATGCCAACGAGGAAGATGGGCAGCACCCCGGGAAAGACATGGCGAATAAGAAGGCGCGTGGTCGATGCGCCAATCGTCTCGGCAGCGAGGATGTACTCCTGTTCGCGGATGGCCAGCACCTGGCTGCGCACGATGCGGGCGGATCCGATCCAGGCGAAGGGAAGGGCCGCCCCAACGATGATGAGGAAGGGGACGACGGCGCGGGCGTCGTCGCCAAGGAAGGTGTTGTCCTTGAGCCAGAACGCGACGTCGTTGAGGCGCGTCCGGAAAGCAGCGGAGATCGCCAGCATGAGGAGAAGCGTTGGTACACCGCTTAGCACTTCTCCGACGCGCATGATGGCGGTATCGATGTAGCCGCCGCGATAGCCCGCAAGCAACCCCAGACTGAGCCCCAGCACCAGGGAACCCGTCAGGATCACGACGAGCGTAAAGATGAGCGTGGTTCGGGCGGAGTACACGACGCGGGAGTACAGATCGCGACCAGCTGCATCCGTCCCGAACCAGTGCTCGCTCGAGGGTGTGTCCAGCCGTTCCTCAATGGTGAGCCGCTGGTAGTTGGGGTCACTGGTAGAGACCCAGGGAGCAAGAATGCCGGCGAGATAGAAGATGGTGATCAGGACGATCGCGACCATGGCGATCTTCTTGCGGACAAGCTCGCGGAGGAAGCGATAGCGGGGCGCGGGGCGCGTCCCGAGGTCTCCAGTCTCCAGGGGAGCTACGACGGTGCTCATCGCTAGCCGCCCCTCGCCGCGGTGATGCGGATCCGCGGATCGATGAAGCCGTAGGCAATGTCGATGAGGATGTTGGCGAGGACGAAGAGGACCGAGCCGAAGAGCACCAGCCCGAGAACGACATCGAAGTCGAACCCGAGGACGGCCTGGAGTGATTCACGGGCGATGCCAGGGATGCCAAAGAGGAGCTCGACGAAGAGAGAGCCCGCGAACAGCCCGGGCAGGGAAAGCCCGATGGCCGTGATCATGGGAAGGAGGGCGTTCCGCACAACGTGCGACACCACGACGGTGCGCTCGCGCAATCCCTTGGCACGGGCCGTGCGGACATACTCCTCGTTGCTGACCTGGATGACCGAGGCACGCATGAGCCGCGCAACTCCCGCTACGCCCGGCAGTGACATGACGAAGACGGGAAGGATGATGTTGGGGTGGAGGACGCCCTCGTAGGTGAGGTCGACCCAGCCCAACTGGAGCGCGAAGAGCCAGGGCGCAACGACCGCGGAGACAAAAACGGGGATCGAGTCGATCAAGAGCCAGAACCCGATGATGAGGGGATCGAGAAAGGACCCGCGTACCAGGGCGGCGTACACGCCGACGGGAATGCCCAGCCCAAAGACGAGGACAATCGCCATGATCCCCATCCCGGCAGAGACGCGAATTTTCGGAATGATGACTTCGGCCACGGAGAAGTCGCCGTGCTTCGTGGAGACGCCTAGGTCGCCCTGGAAGAGGTTCTGGACGTACTTTAAGTACTGGATGTGCAGGGGTCGGTCGTAGCCGTACTTCTGCCGCAGCCGTTCGGCGATCTCCTCGTCGTAGCGCTGGCCGAGGAGTGAATCGATGGGGTCCTGGGGTGCGAGCCGGAGCAGCAGGAAGACCAGGATCGAGATGGCAATGATCACCGGGACGGTCCAGAGAAGCCGCCTGATGACGTAGCCCGCGAGCCCCTGGCTCACTCCGTCCTACTCTCCCGAAGTGTCGATCTCGATGTAGCGGTACTTGGGCACGATGGTACCGGGATCGACCCAGTTCTGGACGCACTCACGCACAAGATAGTGACTGATCGTCCAGAAGGTGGGAATGATGGGGGCATCGTCGATGATGAGCTGCTCGGCCTCGTGGTAGAGCCGGAAGCGGGCCTCCTGGTCGCCCAGGGTGGCGGCCTCGTTGAGGAGGGCATCGACGCGCTCGTTTTCGTAGCCGGTGTGGTTGAGGCGGCTCTCGCTGGAGAAGAGCTTGCCGAGGAAGTTCTCGGGATCGGGGTAGTCGGCGATCCAGCCGGCCGAGTACATCTGGAAGGTGCCGCGGCGCAGCTCGCGCAGGTAGGCGGACCACTCGATGGCCTCGATCTCGACCTCGACGCCGAGGGCTTCGCGCCACTGCTGCTGGTACGCCTGAAGGTTGTCGGGCGGGTCGCCGCCGCCACCGCTGAAGGTGAGGATAATGCGGGGCATGTCGTCGGCGTAGCGGGACTGCGCGAGCAGTTCCGCCGCGCGCTCCGGATCGTACGGGTAGGTCGTGACGGCCTCGGCGTAGCCGGGCAGGGTCGGCGGGAGGATGCCGTCGGCTACGACGGCGGCATCGAAGAAGAGAACCTCGTTGATGGCCTCGCGGTTGATGGCATGAGCGAACGCCTGCCGGACGAGCGGGTCGTCGAACGGGGGCTCGTTCACGTTGAAGCCGAGATAGAAAATGGAGAGCTGGGGCACGGGCCGGTAGAACTCGCTCAGCTCACTCTCGCCGCTGAGGACCCCGGCAAGCTCGACCGCAGGCACGAGGGCGACGTGGATCTCGTCGTTCTGGAAGCGGGTCGAAAGTGAGCCGCCACTGAGGCTGAACACGACCTCGTCGACCTTGGGCGGACCAAGGTGGTAACGGTCGTTGGGGATGAGGACGATCTCCTCAAGGGGGCGGAACGTCTTGACGCGGAAGGGCCCGGTGCCGTTGGGCCTGCGTGTCCAGTTGTTCGGGTCGTCCTCGATCTGCTCGCGGTCGACCACATAGGCGACGGTGTAGGTGAGCTGCTGGAGGAAGTAGCTGATGGGCTCGGTGAGCTCGATGCGGAGGGTGTACTCGTCGACAACCTGGACGCCGCTGATGTCGTCGGCGCGGCCGTTGAACTTGTCCCGCACACCGACGATGTCGCCGAGGTAGTCGAGAACGGTGGGGGAGAAGTTGGCGGGGTCGGCGGCCCGCTCGAGGCTGTACTTGACGTCCTCGGCGGTAACGCGGCGGCCGTTGTGGAAGACGACATCGTCGCGCAGGAAGAAGGTGTAGACGTGACCGCCGTCCGTGATCTCCCAGCGCTCGGCGATGTCGGGCACCACCTCCAGGTCGAGGTTCAGGGTAACGAGGCCACCGAAGATCTCGGCGGTGTACTCGGCCGTGCTGGCATCGCCAATCTGGATGGGGTCGAAGACGGTGGCGGGGTCATCGCCGAAGGTGACGAGGCGGTTCTCGCCACAGATACCGCCAGTTGTTCGGTCGCCGTCGTCGCGATCATCGGCTTCCTGAGTGCTGCGGTCGTCGGTGGCATCGTCGCGGTCTGCCGAATCGCTGGCGGGACGGGCGGGCGTGTCGTCGCCGTCACCCCCATCGCCGCCGGAAAGCACAAGCACGAACACAACGGCAACCGCCACGATCAAGAGGGCGACGGCCCCCATCATCAGTCCGAGGGTGCGATTCGACATACGGTTTCTCCCGACTAGTCGTTGTGAAGCTGATTAACTCGCGGAGCGGGCTGCCGTCCGCGCTGCAATGAGGATAGCGTACCGAATCGCCCGCTCCACAGTGACGCCGCTCACTCGTCTTTACCTTCGTCAACGATGCTCAACCCGAGCTCGTCGAGCTGGTCCTGGCCGACCGGCTGGGGCGAGCCCATGAGGGGGTCGCTGCCCGAGGAGGCCTTGGGGAAGGCGATGACGTCTCGAATGTTGGGGGTCCCGACGAGCTCCATGAGCACGCGGTCGATGCCGGCGGCAATGCCGCCCATGGGCGGGGCGCCGTACTCGAGGGCATCGAGGAGAACGCCGAAGCGGTCCTGCATCTCCTCGTCGGTGTAGTTCATGAGGCGCAGGACCTGTTCTTGCTCGTCGCGACGGTGGATACGGACGGAGCCACCAGCGATCTCAGTGCCGTTCAGGATGAGGTCGTACTGCTTCGCGCGGACGGCGCCGGGGTCGGACTCGAGCAGGGGCGCATCCTCTTCCTCAAAGACGCTGAAGGGGTTGTGGAGGGCGTCCCAGCGCTCTTCCTCGGCGCTCCACTCGAGGAGGGGGAAGCCGGTGACCCAGGCGAAGGAGAGCACATCGGGGTCGATCAGCTCGAGGCGCTGGGCGAGCTCGTCGCGCACGAGCGCCATAGAGGCAGCGACGACCGCGGGCTGGTCGGCAACGAGGAAGAGCATGTCGCCGTCTTCGGCCCCGGTGAGGGTGCGGAGCTGCCCGATCTCCTCCTCCGAGAGGAAGCGGGCGATGGGCGAGCGCAGCTCACCGCCGGCAAGGTAGCCGATGTTGGCCAGCCCCCTGGCGCCTCCGCCGCGGGCGACCTCGACGAGGGAATCGATGCCGCGGCGCGCCATCTCAGCCTGGCCTGGGACGCGCATGGCGCGCACCTCGCCGCCACTGGCGAGCGCTCCCGCGAACACCTGGAACCCCGACTCGCGCACAGCGTCGCTGACGTCGACGAATTCGAGGCCGAAGCGAAGGTCGGGGCGGTCGATGCCGTAGCGGGCCATGGCGTCTGCGTAATCGATGCGGGGGAAGGGGGTCTGGGCGAGGCGCCTGCCTCCGCCGAAGCGGAGGGCGACCTCGGTGAACAGCTCCTCCACAAGAGAGATGACGTCCTCCTCGTCGACGAAGGCCATCTCGAGGTCGAGCTGGGTGAGCTCGACGATGCGGTTGGCTCGGGTGTCTTCGTCGCGATAGCAGCGGGCCATCTGGAAATAGCGTTCGAAGCCGCCGACCATCAGCAGCTCCTTCATGATCTGGGGCGACTGGGGCAGGGCGAAGAAGTGGCCGTGCTGGAGCCGGGAGGGGACGAGGAAGTCACGGGCGCCCTCAGGCGTGGACTTGATGAGCGTGGGGGTCTCAATCTCGTAGAAACCGCGCTCGGAGAGGAACTCGCGCATGAAGAGCACGACTTCATGGCGCAGCCGGATGACCTCGGCGACACCCGGGCGGCGCAGGTCGACGTAGCGGTGGCGGAGGCGGACGAGCTCGTCGACCTCGCTCTCGTCGTTGACGGCGAAGGGCGGCGTGAGGGCTTCGTTCAGCACCTCGACGCGGGTGGGGAAGACTTCAATCTCGCCGGTCGGCATGTCGGCGTTGACGGTCTCGGGGGAACGGCGCCGGACCGTTCCCTCGACCCCGAGCACCCACTCGGAGCGGGCGCGGTGGCCGGCCTCGTGGGCCTCGGCGTTCTCCGGGTCGATGACGACCTGGACGATGCCGTGCGAGTCGCGGAGGTCGATGAAGATGAGGCCGCCGTGGTCGCGGCGGCGGTGGACCCAGCCGGCGAGGCGCACGGTGCGGCCCTCATCACCGGCTGTGAGGTCACCTGCGAAGGCGTCTTTGAGCATAGGTCAGCCTACCGCGAGCCCCTTCAAGGACCAACGCGACGGGAGTCGGGCGTCAGGGGGAGGCGAGGAGGTCGCGAAGCTCTTCCTGGTAAGCGCCTTCGACATCCTGCTCGACACGCTCCTGGAAGCGGCGGTAGGCGGCCACAAGCTCCTCGGCTGCGGGAGTGAGGGCGGTACGCCCGCCGCCGGCGCCACCCACCTCGGAGTGAACCAGGGGGCGGCCGAGGTTTGTCTCGATCTCCTTCACCTTGCCCCAGGCCCGCCGGTAGCTGAGACCGAGGGCGGAGGCAGCCTCAGCGAGCGAACCCGTCTCGGCGACGAGCTCCAGCAGGCGGACGCGGTAGTCGGACATGACAAGCTGGCCATCGGTCTCGATCCACAGCTTCTGACGGGGTTCCGAGGAGGCCATCGCGAGGCGAGCCTAGCATGCGCGTGAGCGCGACTCAGCCGTTCAGGTCGTTGCGAGAGGTTTGCACGGCGTGTACGTGCGCGAAGTCGTTCACGGAGAGCACGACGCGGCGGTCGCCATCGACGCGCGCGGTCGTGATCGAGGTGTGGTGCAGGGGGAATACCTGGTCGACGGACGACGAGAGGGTCTCGGAGAGGAAATGGTTGATGACGCCGGCGTGGCAGGCCACGACCACGCGCTTTCCCCGGTTGGCTTCCGCGATCTCGGCGATGGCGCCCGTGACGCGGCGGCGGAAGGCGGGCACGTCCTCGGCATCGGGCCAGATGGAGTCGAGCCCTGTGCGATTCTGCTCTCGCATCAGCTCGACGAAGCGCTCCGTGCCGTAGTGGTCGATGACGCCGAGGTGCTGGGGCGCCTTCTGGAACTGCTCGATCTCGCGCAGACCTTCGTGGACGACCGGCTCGAGGCCGTGGTGGCGGGCGATCTCCCCGGCGGTCACGCGAGCGCGGCTGAGGGGGCTGCAGTGGACCGCATCGATTGCGGCGGTCGCGAGGCGTTCACCGACGACACGGGCCTGCTCCCGTCCAAGCTCGGACAGGGGCGCATCGACGACTTCTCCCATGGGCATGTTCGCCCAGATGTGCTGCTCGCCGTGGCGGACGAGCAGCAACTCGGTCATGCCTTCGAGCGATTCGATGAAGGGATTCTCAAGGTCGACGAGGCGTACGCGGCGCGGTTTCGCGGTGTCAGTCATCGCGTGGGAGCGTAGCGCTCCCATCGCGAACGGGACAGTGCCGCGCCGGCGGGGGAGAATCCCCGCATGGCGCTCGACCTGGACCCGGGACTGGGGGCGGTAGGCAACCCCGCGCTCGTGAAGGCGATCATCGAGGAGATGGACGGCGGGGCGATCCCGTTCGAACGCTTCATGGAGCTGGCGCTGTACCACCCGGAGCACGGCTACTACCGGAAGCCGGGGCGGATCGGGACGGGCGGGGACTTCCTCACGAGCCCGGTGATCCACCCGATGTTCGGATGGGCGGCCGGAGGCTGGTGCGAATGGGTCTGGGAGGGGCTGGGGCGGCCGTCGCCGTTCACGATCATCGAGCCCGGGGCCGGGGAGGGTGCGCTCGCGACATCGCTGCTGGACTGGGCCGAGGGGCGGGGCGGCGAATTCGCCGAGGCGCTGCGCTACGTCGCGATCGAGCCGAACGCGCGTGGTTCGGACACGCGCATCGAGTGGCTCGATGAGGCGCCGCCAGTGGCGGAGGCGGGCGTCGTGCTCTCGAACGAGCTGTTCGATGCGCTGCCAGTGCGCCTGTTCGAGGTGGAAGGACGGGGGCCGGTCGAGGTCTGGGTGCGCTGGGACGGCGAGGCCTTCGTCGAGGCGCGGGGCAGCATCGCGACCATCGACGGGGCGCCGGCCGCGGGGCGGTTCGAGGTGAGCGGGCGCGCCCACGCCACGATGCTGGCGATGTGCGACCTGATCGAGCGCGGCGCGGTGCTGACCTTCGACTACGGGTATCCGGAAGACGAACTGTGGGCCGACTGGCGGACGCAGGGGACGCTGCTCTGCTTCCACCGACACACGGCGCACGAGGATCCGTACCGGTACGTGGGAGAGCAAGACCTGACCGCCCACGTCAACCTCTCCGAGCTGGAGCTGGCGATGGAGCTGGCAGGGTTCACCGCGTTCGTGCCGGTCACGCAGGCGGCGTTCCTGACCGAGGCGGGTCTGGGCAGTCTGGTCGAGAGCGTGCGGGACCACCTGCCGGAGTATTTCGCACGACGGCGGGCGTTCCAGCAGCTCACCGACGCGGCGGGGCTGGGCCGCATCCGGGTGCTTGCGGGGACGCGCGGCCTCGACGGCGTCCCGCCCGGATTCGGGGGCACGGAGTGACGGCCGAGGAGCGCGAGCCCGCGACGACCGCACCCCCTCGCGAGGAGCCAATCGGCCCGGGCGAGCGGGCGCCCCTGTTCCGCCTGCCCGCCGTGACGACGGAAGCGGAGCAGATAGAGGTGTCGTTCGAGGACGTGCTCGCGGAAGGCGACGTGCTGCTGGTCTTCTACCAGGACGACGGCATGCCTATCTGCACGAGCGAGTTGAAGGCGTTCGCGCAGGAGCACGAGACCCTGCGCTCAGCGGGTGTGCAGGTGTTCGGCATGAACACGAACGGGCTCGGGTCGCACGCGCGCTTCCAGGAGCGGGATCGCTTTCCGTTTCCCCTCTTCAGCGACTTCTTCGGCGAGGTGGTGCGGGCCTATGGACTGTGGGACGAGGACGAGCGGAAGTCGCGACGGGCACTAGTGCTGGTCGGAGGCGACGGGGTGGTGCGGTACGTGGAGCCGCACTTCAATCCGGGGAACCTGGCCGCGTTCGAGGCCGTGTTCACGGAACTGGGCCTGGCCTAGCGACTCGACCCAGGGGCAGGGCTGGCCTACGGTGTCGGGAAGCCGCGACGGGGGCGAGCGCGGCGACCTGACGGGAGACGTGCATGACGCGCAAGCGAATACTCATCGGAGCAGGCGTGGCCGCGGTGGCGGTCATCGCGGTCGCGATCTTCCTGATCTACTGGTTCGTGATCCGGGACGACTCGCCACCCGCCGTGGACCTCCAGGAAGCGGTCTCCACGGTGGAGGAGGAAGCGACGCCAGACTCGACCCCCGCACCCAGCCCAAGCCCTGCGGCTACGGCGACCGAAGCAGCTACAGCCACAGCCGCGACCGCAACGACCGCCCCGGCTAGCCAGCCGGAGGCGGAGGCGGGAGGAGTCGACGGCACCTGGACGCTCTCGGGGCAGGGCGAGAGCTTTGTTGGCTACCGGGTCGAGGAGGAGCTTGCGACGATCGGCTACAAGGAGGCGGTGGGCCGGAGCCCGACGATCGATGCGACCATCACGATCGCCGGGGGCCAGCTCACGGGCGTGACGGTGACGGCCGATCTCCGCGACCTGAAGAGCGACGACTCCCGCAGGGATGGGGCGATCCGCAACCAGGCGCTGGAATCGAACCAGTTCCCCATGGCCACGTTCGAGCTGACCGAACCGCTCGCGGTCCCGGACGGCCTCGCGGCCGGGGAGCCGATCAGCGTCGAGGCGAACGGAACGCTGACGCTCCACGGCGTCACGCGTGAGGTGACGATCCCGATCGAGGCGGAACTGGCGAACGGCGTGCTGGTCCTGGTCGGCTCGCTGCCGATCGTGTTCGCGGACTACGACATCGCGCAGCCACGATCGCCGATCCTGGTCTCGATCGAGGACAACGGCGTCATGGAGCTCCAGCTGTTCCTGGAGCGCGCGCCCTAGCGATGGACGTGCGTTGACGGCGCGATCCTCCCGTTCCTAGCATGGACTGACGCATGGCCGCCTATTCCGAAACCGTAGTGGATCACTTCGAGAATCCGCGAAACGCAGGCGAGATGGACTCGCCCGACGGCGAGGCGACGGTGCGCAATCCCGTCTGCGGCGACCGCATGCAGGTGATGCTTCGCATCAACGACGGGCGCATCGCAAAGCTGCAGTGGCTGACGCGCGGCTGTCCCGCCGCAATCGCCACCAGCTCCTGGACAAGCGAGCACGTCGAGGGGTGGACGCTGGCGGAGGCGGAAGCGCTCACGCGGGAGGCGATCGCCGAGGGGATCGGTGGGCTGCCGAGAGACAAACTGCACTGCAGCGTGCTCGCGGCGGATGCGCTGCAGGGGGCGATCGCGGACTACCGCACACGGACGGGCTGACGGCGGCTGCGTCTGTGCATTTGGTCACAAGCGGTCGTATGATGCGGCCACTGGCACCGGAGGCGCCGCCGCAATGATCGATTCCCTGCCCGCCCTCTACAGCCCGACCGCGCTCGGAGTGATCTTCGTGCTGATCTGGGCGACGACGTCGGTGATCGTGACGATCCCGGCTTTCGCGACGCGGGGCACGCCACAACTCGTGTGGTTCGGAGCAGCGGGGTTCATCCTGACGGTCGAGGCAGCCGTGCTCATCACCCTGGCCGTGCTCAACAGCCAGGGCAAGGTTTTCTAGGCCCCCGTTTCAGGAAGCGTTACAAGAGACGCCGGATTGGCTTGCGACCCGGTCGCGGGTCGTAGTTGCTCTTGAACATTTCGAGCTTGTCCCGCTCGATGAGGTACTTGCCCGCGAAGAGCGTCGCGGGAATCTTCTTCTGCTTGATCAACCGGCGCAGGCTCTGGGGGTGGATCGAGAGCTCGCGGGCCGATTCGACGAGGTCAAGGTAGTCGTCAAATGGAGTCGTCATAGCCGTCATCTCCGCTTACCCGGATCGCGGGGTGTGAAACGATAATCCGAGTAGGCAATAAAAATCTAGCAGGCTCCCGGCTTTATGTCGAAACCTTAAGGCGCGAGTGGTTCCTGAGCGGGGTTGGGCTATCCTGCCGCGGATGGCGTCAGTGCTGTGGCTGGATTTCGAGGGGGTCGTGGTGGAGGCGGGCCTGACCGACGCGATCATCGCGGAGTTCGGCACGCATCCGCCCGCCGAGGGCGGCGATGGCTCGGAGCGGTCGCTGGCGGCGGCGATCGCGACGTTCGAAGCGCCCCGCGAGGAGGTCGAGGCGCGCGTGCGGGAGCTGGCGCGGCCGCGCCCCGGCTTCGAGGAGCTGGTGGGGTGGGCGCAGTGGCACGGCTGGCTGCCGATCGTGATCAGCACGGCTCCCGACGTGTGCGTCGAGACGGTGCTTGAGGACCCCGGCTTCGACCGTGTGACTCGCCACTGCGGACGGACACGACAGGTCTACCGCTGGCGGTTGACGTACGCGAGCCCGCGGGGGGTGGAGCTGGAGGAGGGATTTCTGCTCTCGTATGCCGCAGCACTGCGGGATGCAGGGGATCTGGTGGTGTACGTGGGCGAGCATGCCGGCGGGGAGCAGCCGGCGGGGATGGCGTTCGCAAGCTGCACGGGCGGGGCGCTGCGGGAAGCGCTGGGCGAGGGCGAGAGAGCGCACGGGTTCGCCGCGCTGGACGACGTGCGAGCGGTACTGGAACAGGAGGGGGAGGCGTGGAAGGCGGCCTTCGCCTCCGGGAGGGGCTAAGGCCCGTTCTGCGCCGCTAGAGGTCGCAGGACATGATCACGAGGTCGCGCGCGGCGCCGTCGCGATCGATCACCCAGCCTTCCAGGGTGGCCTGGTAGCGGAAGCCAAGGCGCTCGAACACCACCCGGGCGCCTTCCTGGTCGACGGTCATCTGCGCGCTCAGCTTGGTGACTCCGAGGGCGGGGGCAACCTGGCGAATCTCGGTGGCGAGCAGCCCGCCCATGCCGGTCCCGCGGTAGTGCGCATCCACATTGATGCGGATCTCGCCGATGTGCCGGGTCCAGCGAGCGGGACGGGTCCACCGGGCCGGCTCCGTGTGCAGGCTGCAGTAACCCACGATCTGCTCCTGAACGCGGGCGATGATGGTGAACGTGTCGCCAGTCGTCACCTCGGCCAACCAGGCGTCGACGGTCGCGGGAGAGGTGATGTCTTCCCTCAGGAAGAGGAGGACCTCCTCATCGAGCCCCCGGGTGAACTCGAGCATGTCCTCGCGGTCGTCGTCTTCAAACGTGTGGAAGGTCGCGGGCGTCCCATCACGCAGCTCGACTTCCTTGGGGTAGCGGGCGGCGATGTTGCGCATGGAAGAGGTCATGACTCGCACAGTATAGGTTCCCCGACCACTAGCCGAGTCTCGGTGACAGGGGGCGGAGCCTAGATTTCGCGGGCCATGATGAGCAGGTCGAGGTCGCGGCCTTCGCGATCCATGACCCAGCCGGGCAGGATGGCCTGGTAGCGGAACCCGAGACGCTCGAAGACGGTTCTCGCGGTGAGCTGGTCGACGGGCATCTGCGCGCTCAGGGTGCGGACGCCGAAGGCGGGAGCAACGGCGCGAATCTCGCCGGCGAGGAGGCCGCCGAGGCCCGTGCCGCGATAGTCGGGGTGCACGTTGATGCGAATCTCGCCGACGTGCCGGGTCCAGCGGGCAGGCTCGGTGTGCAGGCTTCCGTAGCCCACGATGCGATCCCCAACCTCTGCGATAACAGTGAAGGTCTCGCCCTTCTCCACGTCTTCCAGCCACTCATCGACAACAGCGGGGGAGGTGATGTCCTCCCGCAGGAAGAGCAGATCGTCCTCTTCGAGCGCCCGTGCGAAGCCGATGAGGTGCTCGCGGTCGGCGGGAACGACCGGCCGGAACACCACCGCCGTGCTGTCTCGCAACAGATCGTTCGTGGGGTAGCGAAACGCGAGATCCTCGCGGCTGAGCGTCATGGCTGGGGCATTCTAGCCAGTCCCCATCCCTTCACAAGGGGGCTCGCTTACGCCGCGAGCAAACGCGTGGCAAGTGGTGCGGGGAAGGGCGGGGTACTTCCGCAGGGAGGGGTCTTCGGCGGCTTGCGCGCACAGCCAGAATGTCGAACCACGGCCGCTGCGCACGAGCCGTGCGTGCTCGCACAGGCTGCAGAGGCCGACGGCGGGATCGAAAGATGGGGGCTCGGTCACGCGCGGAGGGTAGCGCCAATATCCTGCTCCAGGCGGCGGAGCAAGCCCTGCTCGATACGCACGACGTCCTTTTCGCTGAGGGTGCGGTCGTCCGCGCGGAAGCGGACCGCGAGGGCGAGCGACTTCTGGCCGGCGGCCACGCCCTCGCCGCGGTATTCGTCAAACACGTCGGCGGCGATGCGTACGCCGCGGGCGCGGTGGGTGCGGATAACGTCGAGGAGAGCGGAAGCAGGCGTCTCGGCGGGGACGAGCAGGGCAAGGTCGCGGCGGGCCTCGGGGTAGCGGCTGGGCGGGGAATAGTCGGGCCTCTCAGGGATGACGCGGGTCAGCGGCTCAAACCAGAGCTCTATCAGGAACACCGGCTCCTCGATATCAAAGGCGCCGGCCACATCCGGGTGCACCTGGGCGACGACACCAACGGAGTCGTCGCCGATGGAGACGGTGGCGCTGTGGCCGGGAAGCATCGCGAAGTGCTCCTCCGCAGTGAAGGCGCCTTCCACACCGAGAACGCCGAGGAGGGTCTCAACGGCGCCCTTGGCGTCGAAGAAGTCGAGGCGCTCGGGGCCGGGGCGCTCCCACCGCTCCAGCCGCTGGCCACCAAGCACGGCGCAGAGCACGGGCCGCTCGTGGGGCAGGTCGGCCTCTGTAGGAAGGTACTCGACGCCGACCTCGAAGAAGCGCATGGCGGCATCTTCGTGGTGGCGGTTGGCGGCGTAGGCGCTGAGCAGCGAGCCGCGGAGGGAGGTGCGAAGGTAGGTGTGCTGCGAGGCCACGGGGTTCATCGCGGCCAGCGGCCCGGTGCGGTCCTCGTCGGTGGAGGGAACGACGCGCGACAGGATCTCTTCGGAGGTGAGCGTGTAGCTCACGACCTCCTGGAAGCCGAGGCCAGCGGCGAGTTCGCGGGCCTGCTCGCGGACACGCTCCAGCGGTCGCGGCTGCGCCTCGGGAAGGGCGCCGCGAAGGACCGTGGTCGGGAGGTTCTCGTAGCCGTATATCCGGATCAGCTCTTCGACGACATCGTCGGGAAGGGCGACATCCGGACGCCAAAAGGGTGGCATGACCTCAAAAGCGTCACCGCTTTCGGCCACGTCGAAGCCGAGGGCTACGAGGATGCGGCGCACCTCGCCCGCCTCAATGGGAATCCCGAGGACCTGCTCGATGCGGGCAGCAGGGAGGGTGATACGGGGGCTCGGGAGGGGTGTGGGGAAGGCATCGACGAGGCCGGAGGCGGGGCGGCCGCCGGCAACCTGCTCCAGCAGGTGCAGGGCGCGGTCCTGGGCATAGGAGGCAAGGTCGGGGCCGATGCCCTTCTCGAACCGCAGGGAGGCCTCGCTCCGCAGCTTCAGCTGCGTGGAGGTGCGGCGGATGGAGCCGGGGTGGAAGTTGGCGACCTCGAGGAGGACCGTCTTCGTGGACTCGGAGACCTCGCTGTTGCCACCACCCATGATGCCCGCGACCGCCACGGGGCCTTCGCCGTCGCAAATCATGAGCATGTCGGGGTCGAGGTCGCGCTCGATGTCGTCGAGCGTAGTCAGGGTCTCGCCGGGGCGGGCGCGACGGGGACGGATCTCGGCGCCGCGGACGAGGTCGTAGTCGAAGGCATGGAGGGGCTGGCCGGTCTCGAGCATGACGTAGTTGGTGACGTCGACGACGTTGTTGATGGGCCGCATGCCCGCGCGGATGAGGCGCTGCTGCATCCAGGCCGGGGAGGGGCCCATCTCGATGCCCTCGATGATGCTGGCGGTGAAACGGCGGCAGAGGTCGGGCGCCTCGATCGTGACGGAGACGAAGTCGCTGGCCGAGCGTTCCGATTGGGAATAGGAACGGTCGGGTTCGCGCAGGGGCTGGCCGGTGACGGCGGCGACTTCGCGGGCGAATCCGAAGATGCCGAGGAGGTCGGCGCGATTCGCCCAGGTCGAGACATCGAAAACGACATCACCGATGGCCTCGACGAGTGGCGCGCCGATGGCGCAGTCGCCGGGCAGCTCGAGGATGCCCTCGTGATCGTCGCTGAGGCCGAGCTCCTTCTCGCTGAGCACCATGCCCGCCGAGTCGACGCCGCGGATGGCGCGCAGCTTCAGCTTGGAGAGCTTGCCGCTGTGACCGTCGATCAGCATCGCGCCCTCGGTAGCGAAGGCGACCTTCTGCCCGGAGGCGACGTTGGGCGCCCCGCAGACAACCGTCTTCGGCCCGTCGCCGACGTTGACGGTCGCAAGTACGAGACGGTCCGCGTTGGGGTGGGGGTCGACGGCGAGCACTTCGGCGACGCGCACGAGCTCGGGATCCCACTGCTCCCCGATGACCTCCCAACCCTCGACCTCCGCAATGGCATCGGTCACACGCGTCGCGAATTCCGCGGGTGGGAGGTCGACATCGACGTAGTCGCCCAGCCAGGAAAGCGGAAGTTTCATGATTGGCTCCTGGCTTTTGGCTGTTGGCTCTTGGGGGACCGCATTCGGTCGTCGCCGAAGTGCTGGATGAAGCGCTGGAGCATGCGCTTCACAGAGGTGAGCCTCGCTATGAGCTCCGTCTGGACATCGGTCGCGAGATACCCAAGCTCGCGCGCGAGGATGAGGTGGTACTCGAGTTCGGTGGCGGATCCCAGGGCGATGCGGAGGTGATGCCGGAAGTGGTCGTCAGTGAGGGCGGATCCCTCGGCAATGTTGGCGGGCACCGAGGACGCAGCCCGCCTCAGCTGCGATTGCAGTCCGTACCGCTCATCGGCGGGGAACCCCTGACTGGCGCGATAGACGGCCAGCGTCAGTTCATGGGAGATGCGCCACACCTCGAGCTCTTGAAAGGGCCTCATCGCAGCGTTCCTGCATCGTCACTCAGCCAACAGCCAACAGCCAACAGCCAATAGCCTCTCTAGAACTGCCTCAGGAAGCGGAGGTCGTTCTGATAGAAGTGGCGGATGTCCTCGATGCCCCAGCGGAGCATGGCGACGCGCTCGATGCCGACGCCGAAGGCGAAGCCGGTGTAGCGCGACGAGTCGTAGCCGGCGTTCTCGAGGATCTCGGGGTGGACCATGCCGGCGCCGAGGACCTCGATCCAGCCGGTGTCGTGGCACGTGCGGCAGTCGCTGCCGGGTTCGGCACAGAGGAAGCAGTCGATAGCCATTTCGACGCCGGGTTCGACGAAGGGGAAGTAGCTGTGGTGGAAGATGATCCGGCGGTCCTCGCCAAAGAGGCGGCGGGCGAAGGCGTAGAGCGTGCCTTTCAGGTCGCTCATGCGGACGCCCTCATCGACGGCGAGCCCTTCGATCTGAGTCAGCATCCACTCGTGGCTGGCGTCGGTGGCCTCCTGGCGATAGCACTTGCCGGGAACGATGACTCGCACGGGCGGTTCGGTCTGCTCCATCACGCGGATCTGGTTCGGGGACGTGTGCGTGCGAAGCAGCATCTGCCGCTCGCCCTCGATGAGCGTGTCGATCCAGATCGTGTCCCACATGTCACGGGCGGGGTGGTCGTCGGGAATGCGGACGGCGTCGAAATTGTACCGGGACCACTCGACCTCTGGCCCCTCGAAAACCCGGAAGCCCATCTCGGCGAAGGCGTCGATGCAGTCGTTCATCGTCTGGGTGACGGGGTGGAGACGACCGAGCGACTGCGGACGCCCGGGGAGGGTGACATCGAGGGCGGCATCGGCGGAGAGGGCGGCGAGCGCATCAGCGCGGGCCGAGTCGCGGCGCGCCTCAAGCTCGCCTTCGAGTGTCGCCTTCAGCTCGTTGAGGGACTTGCCGAGAGCGGCCCGACTCTCGGGCGGAGCGTCCTTGAGGGCGCGCAGGCGGAGGGTCAGGCGGCCGTCCTTGCGGCCCAGCCACTCGGCGCGCCAGGCCTCGCGCCCGGCCTCGCCATCGGCCTCCGTAAGCGCTTCCAGCGCCTCCGTGCGGAGCGCGTCAATCTCTGCCTCGATCGTGGACATGGGCTGAGTGAAATTATAGGTAGGGCTCCGTGACAGGCGAGCCGAGAGGAGCCAGTCCCCGAAGGCAAAGGCGCGGTGAAGGGCCAGCGGCGTCTTTACCTTGCGCGTCTGGCGCCCACACGGGGCCGCCCTAGACTGCGGCGCAAGGGGATTCGACGGCGCGGCCGGCTTCCGGTCGCCATTTGCCAGCCAGGGGACGAAAATAGTGACGAGCATGCTGCGACGACTGGTACATCAATCACGGGCCTTCTGGCCGGGAGCCCTGGCGGGGCTCGTCGCAATCGCGCTGGGGCTGGCGGTTGCCGAGCTGGCCGCTCGCCTCGTCGATGGCGCGTCCTTGATCGTCGCCATCGGCAATATCGTCATCGACAACTCGCCCGAGCAGGTCACCAAATGGGCGATCGACACCTTCGGCACGAAGGACAAGCCGCTGCTCATCGCCGGCATCACGGTCGTCACGCTGCTGGTGGGGACGGGCGCAGGCGTACTCTCGATGCGTCTGCGCGCAGCCGGTGCTGCCGTGTTCGCGATCCTCTCCGTCGTGGGGGGACTGGCAGCGGCGGACGATCCGCTGACCTCGGCCGCGGACGCGGCGATCACGGCCGCCGCCGCCGGAATCGTGGCGGCGGGCACGCTGCTGGCGCTGCTGCTGACGGCGCCGGGCGCCCGGCAACCAGCAGACGGCGACTCCGACGACGTGGTCACGTCGCCGGAACGAAGGCGGTTCCTGTACCTGGCAGGCGGTGGACTGGCAGTGGCGGCAATCGCGGTGCCACTGGTGCGGCGATTCATCGACACGGGAGTCGACGTGGACGCGCAGCGGGCATCGATCGCCGACAGGCTGCGCAGCTCCTCGCGGGCGACGCGGGCCGCGGCTACTGCAACGTCCACGCCGGAGGCGACCGCGACACCATCAGCTACGCCAGAACCGACCGCGGCGGCCACCGCAACGCCCACCGCGGAGGCGACTGCGGAGGCAACGGCTTCCGCGACCGAGGCCCAAGCGGCCACCGAGACACCGGCTGCCGACTCGACACCAACGGACGCAACGCCGGAGGCGACGCCCGAAGCGACACCGGAGCCAACACCCGAACCGACGCCAGAGCCCACGCCCGAACCGACCCCGGAGCCCACGGCGGTCGTGAGGGCGGGTCCAGAGACGGTCCCGGGCATCTCCCCCCTGGTCACGCCGAACAACCGCTTCTACAAAATCGACACGGAACTCGCAGTTCCGCGGATCGACAGCACCAAGTGGAGCTTGAAGGTCACTGGAATGGTCGACCGCGAGCTGGATTTGTCGTTCGACGACCTCCTCGACCGAAGTCTCCAGGAGGAGTCGGTGACGCTTGCCTGCGTTTCCAACCATGTGGGAGGCAACCTCGTCGGGAACGCGTACTGGCTGGGCGTGCCGCTCCCCGACCTCCTGCGCGAGGCGGGTATCAAGGAGGGCGCTACACAGATAGTCGGCCGTGCGCTCGGGGGCTTTACGGTCGGCATCCCCACGGATGTCGCGATGGACGGACGCAAGTCGATGGTTGTCATCGGAATGAACGGCGAGCCCCTTCCCGCGAAGCACGGGTTCCCGGCACGCCTGATCATCCCGGGGCTGTACGGCTACGTTTCGGCGACGAAGTGGCTGGAGGAGATCGAGCTGGCGGAGTGGGACAGCTACGACGCGTACTGGGTCGGGCGGCGAGGGTGGTCGAAGCAGGGGCCGATCAAGCTTCAGTCGCGGATCGACGTGCCCTTCAACGAGCAGGAAGTGCCGCCCGGCAACGTCCGGGTGGCGGGCGTCGCCTGGGGCGGCTTGAAGGGTGTGAGCAACGTCCAGGTTCGGGCGATCAGGCGGAACGGGGACGCACAGCCGGGTGAAGGCGAGTGGATGGACGGCATCCTTGGGGAGGAGCTCTCGGATAGCAGCTGGCGCCAGTGGGTAGTCGACTGGCCGGCCACCGAGGGCAACTTCGATGTCCAGGTGCGCGCGTTCGATCGCAGCGGCAACGTGCAGACGGACGAGCAGCGTCCACCGAAGCCCGACGGGGCCACGGGACACCACACCATCCGCATAAACGTCGAGGTCTAGACGAACCCTGAAGCCGTTAGGAACCGTTCGCCGTGGGCAGGGGGCGTGAGGTGAACTTTCGGGCACTGTGGCGGATGGCCCTGCCGATCGTCGTCGGGGGAGCGCTGCTGGCGGCCGCGTGCGGGGATGGAGCCGAGGACGTGCGGGAGACACCGGACCCGGAGCGCCCCGAAGCGACGGCCGCACAGACTCAGGCGAGCCCTGTCGCGACGCCCGCGGAGACGGCCACGGAGCCTCCGCCGGTCGAGAATCCGGCGCCCGAGTTCCCGCCCGGGCTGACGTGGTTCAACGTGAGCGAGCCGCTCAGCTTCGCGAGGCTGCGGGGCAAGATGGTGCTGCTCGACTTCTGGACGCAGGGCTGCATCAACTGCCAGCACATCATCCCGGACCTGGAGCGGCTGGAGCGCGAGTTCCCCGACAGCCTTGTCGTGATCGGCGTGCACACGGGCAAGTACTCCGAGGAGCAGGAGGACGCGGCCGTAGCCGAGGCCATCGCGCGCTACGACCGCAGACACCCGGTCGTGAACGACCCGGACTACGTGGTCTGGCGGCAGTGGGGCGTGCGCGCCTGGCCCACGGTCGTCCTCATCGACCCGCGCGGGAGCGTCGTTGGCGGGGCATCGGGAGAGCTGGTGTACGAGCGGTTCCAGCCGGTCATTCAGCAGGTCCACGACGAGTTCAGTGCGCGCGGACTGATCGACACGACCCCGATCCCGCTCGCCCTTGAGGCGACGGTCGCCTCAACCTTCCTCTCGTTCCCGAGCGAGGTGCTCGTGGACGAGGCGGGCGGACGAATCTTCATCGCCGACGCCGGGCATCACCGCATCGTGTTGACGGACCTCGACGGTCGCGTGATGACGGCGTTCGGGGCGGGGGAACCGGGCTTCGCGGACGGGAGCGCGAGCGAGGCGCGCTTCCGCGACCCGCAGGGGCTCGAACTGTCGCCAGACGGCAGGACGCTGTGGGTCGCGGACACGCGCAACCACGCCGTTCGCGCAATCGACCTCGAGACCGGCGAAACGGCAACGATCGCGGGGACGGGGAGGCGGGCCTACGAGTTGCCCGGGGGAGACCCGCTGAGCTCCGACCTCGCCTCGCCCTGGGACATCCACCACCACGAAGGGCTGCTGTACATCGCGAACGCGGGAACGCACCAGATCTGGGTGCTGGACCTGGTCAACGACCACCTGAGCGTCTTCGCCGGGACGGGCCGGGAGAACGTCGATGACGGCCACCGGCTGAAGGTGGCGACGCTGGCCCAGCCGAGCGGCCTGGCGGGAGATGCGACGCACCTCTACTGGGTCGACGCCGAGTCGAGCTCGGTGCGGCGCGTTCCCTTCGCCGGGGAAGGCGAGGTGGAGACGCTCATCGGCACGCACTTGTTCGAGTGGGGCGACGCCGACGGTCCGGCAGGCACGGCCCAGATCCAGCACCCGCAGGGTCTCGCGACAGGCGACGGGGTAGTGTTCCTGGCTGACACGTACAACCACAAGGTGCGGGCGCTCTCGCTGGCCGACTTCTCCGTGACGACGGTGGCGGGGAGCGGGGAACGTGACTGGAGCGACGCGACGGGCGCCGATGCGGCGTTCGAGGAGCCGAACGCGCTCAGCCTCGCGGGCGGGAAGCTCTACCTGGCCGATACCGGCAACCACGCCCTCCGCATCATCGACCCGGCTTCGGGAGCGGTACGGACCCTGGCTCTTACGAACCTGGCGGCGGCAAACCCGCGGCTCCCGGAGGACGGGATCGTGCGCGTCCAACTCCCGACGCAAGTCGTGGCGCCGGGCGTCACCACGCTGCGGATCACGATCTCGTCGCCGGAGAACTTCCACCTGAACGCCGCAGCTCCGTCCCGGCTCGAGCTCGCGTCGAGCAGCGACCGGGTGGTGCAGCTGAGCGAGACGGAGCTGACGTGGAGCACCGACGACGAGTCGTTCACGATCCCCATCCCCATTGAGCTACACGAGGGGGAGGCGGAGATCACGGGGACGGGGGTCGTCTACTTCTGCCGGACGGGCAAGGAAGCGATCTGCCTCATCCAGCAGGTTCAGCTGGTGGTGCCCGTGCGGGTGAGCGCCACGGCGACGGCGGGCGAGGTGGTGGTGGAGTACTTGCTGCCCGACGTGAGGACAACCTACGGCGGTTCTTGACAGTTCCCCGACCCGCCCCGAATCATGGCGGCACCTTTCCAACCGAGGAGAAGCGCGTGGTTCGAGGCTACGTCCTAATCGAGACTGACGTCGGAAGCGCCAAGGCAGTTGGCGCGGCCGCCGCCGCACTGACCTACCCGGGCGCGACCGTGCTCGCCGTCGACACGGTAACCGGGCCCTATGACGTCATCGTGCAGCTTGAGGCCAACGACCTCGACGCTCTGGGGACCGCCATCACCGATGCGATCCAGACCGTGACAGGCGTGCAGCGCACGACCACCTGCCTGGCGGTGCGCCTCGGCTAGACCCGCGAGAACCCTGCGACCGTGACGATTCCAACCTCGGCGATGATCAGCGTGGAGGATGCGCGCGAGCGCATCCTCTCCTTCGTCGAGCGGCTCGAACCGGAGCAAACGCCGGTGATCGAGGCGCTGGGGCAGGTACTGGCCGAAAACGTGGTCGCCGGGTTCGACATTCCCCCGCTCGACAACACCGCCATGGACGGCTACGCCGTTCGCGCCGCCGACACGGACGGCGCGAGCGAAGGCGACCCGCGCACCCTGACCGTGATCGCCGACCTGGCGGCGGGGTACGTGCTCGACACGGCCGTGGGCGAAGGCGAGGCGGTGCGCATCATGACGGGCGCGCCGATCCCGCCGGGCGCGGACGCAATCGTGCCCTTCGAGGAAACGGACGAGCCGCTGCGCGAGCCGGGACAGGCCCCGACGCGGGGCGACTCCGTGGGCGTGTTCAAGGCGGCGCGGCTGGGGGCGAACATCCGCCGCCGGGGCGAGGACATCGAGACGGGGCAGGCGGTGCTGGAGGCGGGCCGCGTGATGCGCGCCTCCGAGATCGGCGTGCTTTCGAGCATTGGGCGCACGGAGGTCTCCGTGTACCGGAGGCCGGAAGTCGCCATCCTCTCAACCGGCGACGAGATCGTGACCCCCGGCGAGGAGCGCCGCGCGGGCCAGATTTACGACGCGAACGCGCACAGCGTGGCCGCGCTCGTGCGCGCCTTCGGCGGGCGTCCGCGCCTGCTCGGCATCGCCCGCGATACGGTGGAGGACCTGACCGCGAAGATCCGCTCGGGGCTCGACGCGGACATGATCGTGACGAGCGCGGGCGTCTCGCGGGGCGACTTCGACGTCGTGAAGGACGTGCTGGCGCGCGAGGGGGCGATCGACTTCTGGACGGTGCGGATGAAGCCGGGGAAGCCTCTCGCCTTCGGCGCCTTCGAGGCGCCCGACGGGCGTCGCGTCCCGCACCTGGGGCTGCCGGGGAACCCGGTCAGCTCGATGGTCGCGTTCGAGCTGTTCGGGCGTCCGGCAATCTTCAAGATGCTGGGGCGAACGAGCTGGGAGCGGCCGATCGTGCGGGCGGTCACGCGCGACCGCGTGGTGAACACGGACGGGCGGCGCTTCTACGCGCGCTGCATCGTGACGAGGGACGAGAACGGTCGCTACTACGCCGACCTGACGGGTCCGCAGGGGAGCGGCATCCTGACGAGCATGAGCGCCGCGAACGGGCTCACCGTCATCCCCGAGGATCTTCCGCTGGCTGAACCGGGGGACGAGATCGACGTGATGATGATCGACTGGGAGCACCCCGGGTAGCACACTCGAAGGCGGGATGAACGACGACGCCCGCCCCTGGTACGAGACGCTGTTCGAGCGGGATTGGTACGACTATTTCGCGAAGGGCGGGCCCGGCTCGCCGGACGAGGACGGCTCGTACGCCCGCCGGACCGATTCCGAAGTCGCGTTCATCGAACAGGCACTTGGGCTGAGCGAGCCCTGTGACCTGCTGGACCTGTGCTGCGGCCCGGGCCGTCACAGCGTGCGGCTGGCGAAGCGGGGGCACCGGGTCACGGGGGTCGACATCTCCACCTACAACCTTGAGAAGGCTGCAGAGCTAGCCAGAGGGTTCGAGGTTGATGTCACCTGGCGCGAAGCCGACATGCGCGAGACCGGACTGCCGGATTCCAGCCAGGACGCGGCCATCAACATGTTCACGGCGTTCGGCTTCTTCGACGACGAGGGGAATCAGCGCGTACTCGAAGAGGTGGCGCGGGTGTTGCGGCCCGGCGGCCTCTTCCTCATCGACCTGGTGCACCGTGACTCACTACTGCGCCGTTACCAGCCCCGCATGTGGAGCGAGCGACACAACGGCGCCTTCCTGTTCCAGGAGCACTCCTTCGACAGCGCGGCGGGTACTCAGACCACCAACTGGACGGTCGTAAAGGCGAACGGGGAGCGCATCGAGCAGAGCTTCACCCTTCGCGTGTACACGCTGCAGGAACTGGAGCTGCGCATGGGGCTGGCAGGGCTGGCGGTGGAGGGCGTGTGGGGCGGCCTGGACGGCTCGGAGTTGACGATGGACAGCCACCGCCTGACGGTGCTGGCGCGCGCGAGGTAGCCCTACTCCTCCAGCAGGTCAGGACGTCGCCGGCTGGTGCGTTCGAGGCGCTGCTCCTGCTTCCACTTCTCGATTTCGGCGTGGTGGCCGCTGAGGAGGACGTCGGGGACGGTCCAGCCGCGGTACTCGGCGGGACGGGTGTACTGGGGGTGCTCGAGGAGGCCTTCCACGAAGGACTCCTCGCGGGGGGAGGCGTCGTCGCCGAGGGCGCCAGGGAGGTGGCGGGCGACGGCGTCAATGAGCACCATCGCGGGCAGCTCGCCACCGGTGAGGATGTAGTCGCCGATGGAGACCTCGCGGTCGACGCAGTGCTCGACGAAGCGCTCGTCGACGCCTTCATAGCGGCCGGAGACGAGCACGAGGCGGGGGTGGGCGGCGAGCTCGCGCACGAGCGCATCGTCGAGGCGCTCCCCCTGCGGCGACAGGTAGATGACGTAGCCGGGGGCCTCGGCCTGTGCTTGCGCAGCCTGGAGGGCGGCGTCGAGCACGTCGACCTTCATGACCATGCCGTGTCCGCCGCCGAAGGGCTGGTCGTCGACGGTGCGGTGGCGGTCGGTCGCGTGCTCGCGGATATCGTGGAGGTGAAGGTCGAGGAGGCCGGCGTCGCGGGCGCGCTTGATGATGGAAACGTCAAGCGGTCCGGCAAACGCCTCGGGGAAGAGCGTGAGGACGTCGACCCTCATCCGTCGTGCTCGACGGGGCCCGCGACCAGCTCGGCGATGTGGGGCACGAGGGGGAGGAGGACGGTGAGGCCATCGGCGACGCCTTTGGGACTGCCCGGCAGGTTCACGATGAGCGTCTTGCCGCGTGTGACGGCAGCGCCACGGGAGAGGATGGCGAAGGAGGTGTGCTTGAGGCCCTCCTGGGCGATGGCGACGGGGATGCCGGGAACGTCGCGCTCGGCGATGTCGCGGGTGGCTTCGGGAATGAGGTCGCGGGGGGTGAGGCCGGTGCCGCCGGTGGTCAGGACTAGGTCGGCGATGCCGGCGTCGCACCAGGCGGCGAGCTGGTCCGCGATGCCCTGCCGGTCGTCGGGGAGGGCGACGGTCTCGACGACCTCGTGGCCCTCTTCGCGGCAGCGGCGCTCGATGAGGGCGCCGCCCTCGTCGACGCGGGTTCCGGCGGCGACGCCGTCGGACGCGGTGAGGATCGCGATTCGCGCCATCGGGACAGTCTAGCGCGGCGCCTCGCGGGAGGCGGAAGGCACCCGGTAGAGGCCCGCTATTGCAGGCCGATTTCTATTGACACCCTCTGGGGGGGCTCCTATAGTCCGTGTGGGGAGAAGTGGGGAAAGATGGGAGTCTTCCCCAGTTTTCTTCCGATTTTGGTGGGGACATCCCTGCCCGAGGGGCCATCATGGCGTTCCGTGGGAACTTTGAGTACCAGTTGGACGACCGCAATCGGGTCGCGCTGCCTCCGAAGTTCCGCGAGGAGTTCGCCAACGGCGCCGTCCTCGTGCCCGGTCTCGACGGCTGCATCGAGGTGTACACGCCGGAGGGGTTCGAGGCCGAAGCCCGCGTTGTTGAGCGGGTGCCCGCCTACTCCGAGCAGGGCCGCCAGCTGAGGCGGGCGTTTTTCGCTTCGTCCTTCGACGTTCAGCGCGACGGCCAGGGCCGGCTCCTGATTCCCGCCAAGCTGCTGACCTACGCAAGCATCGAGCGAGACGTAGTGGTGCTGGGAAACGACCAACGGCTCGAGATCTGGGACCGGACCACATGGGAGGCGCAGGAGTCGATGCTCCCGGGCGCCCGCGCCGATGCCCTCCAGCGGCTTGCCGACGGGTCCGCCGCCGGCGGGGGAGGCTAGCGTGACGACCATGACCACGCCGAGCGCTCCACACACGCCGGTGCTCCTCGATGAGGCGATGCGCTTCCTCGCCGTGCGCGAGGGGGGCGTCTACGTCGACTGCACGGCGGGGGCGGGTGGGCACAGCGCCGCCATTGCCGAGGCGATGGGAACCGAGGGGCGGCTGCTCTGCATCGACCAGGACGGCGAGGCGCTGGAGTTCGCGCGAACGAGGTTGGCTCCGTTTGGGAGGCGGGTCACATTCGTTCGCGGGAACTTCCGCGATCTCGATGTCATTGCCGAGGACGAAGGGTTCGAGGCGGTGGACGGGATCCTGATGGACCTGGGCGTTTCTTCAATCCAGCTGGACACCGCGGAGCGAGGGTTCGCCTTCGCGCACGAGGGGCCGCTGGACATGCGTATGGACCAGTCGTCGGACGGCTTGACGGCTGCGGACATCGTGAATACGTGGGACGAGCGAGCGCTCGCCACCCTCTTCCGGGAAGAGGGAGAGGTGCGCGGGGCGCGCCGCATCGCGAGAGCGGTGCTGAGGGCGCGTCCGCTTCGCTCGACCTGGGATTTAGCCAAAGCCGTCGAGCAGGCTGCGGGGGGCGCGAGAGACCGAACCCAACAACACCCCGCCACCAAGGTCTTTCTCGCGCTTCGGATTCGTGTAAATGGCGAACTCGACTCGCTTGGCACGGCATTGCCGCTTGCCCGCAGCCTGCTCGGCTTTGGATCTTCCCGCGAAGGCGGGAGGCTCGTCACCATCGCCTTCCACTCGCTGGAAGACCGGATCGTGAAACAGTTTCTCGGGCGCGAGTCGCGTGACTGTGTCTGCCCGCCGGTGCTGCCGGTATGCCGCTGCAACCACCAGGCCACACTCAGGCCGCTGACGCGCCGCGCGGTTCGCCCCGGCGACGACGAAGTCGCCCGCAACCCGCGCGCGCGGAGCGCCGTTCTGCGCGCCGCCCAGCGCAGGGTCGAGGAGCAGTGATGACGGCCCTCGACCAACCAGCGCCACGAACCCACCGGGGTCTCTCGCTTCCAAAGCTGGGAGTGAGCGGCTGGGTGGTCGCGGGCGCGCTCATCGTCTCGGCCAGCGCGATGGCGCCGGTCGTGCAGAACAGCCTCATGACCACCCAGGGGCGCAACCTCGAAGCGCTGGAGGGCGAACAGACCGCCCTCCAGGTCGAGATGCGCCAGCTGGAGGCGGAAATCGCCCGCTTGATCTCGGTGGACCGCATTGCGCGGCGGGCCCTCGAGATCGGCCTCGTGCCGGGGGCGAACGCCATCTTCGTGAGTATCGGGGAAGCCGGACCGGAGCCCCCGAAGATTCCTGCGGAGCATCTCCCCGAGGCCTCGGAGCCTGGCTCCGGGCCCGCTCCGTAGCCGCGGACCACCCATGGAGGCGATGCCGCTGCTGAACTGAGATCGCACCGGTCACGGGAGGAGGCCGGCGGGAGGGCGCCCCATGGCGCAGCAGCAAGCGAGGCGCACGGGCCGGGTATGGCTTCCGGCGATCGCGTTCGCGGTTTTCGCCGCAGTGGTGCTGGCTCGCCTGGTCCAGGTCCAGATCCTCGAGCACGACCGATACGCCGAAGAGGCGCGCAGCGAGCTCTACGCCAGCGACACGGTCTTCGCTCGGCGGGGCGCGATCCTCGACCGCAACGGGTTCCTGCTCGCGATGAGTACCGACACGTGGGACCTGTACGTGGCCTCCCGCGTCTGGAACGACGACGCGACCGCGCGACGGGCCTCGGAAGCGATCGCCGAGGCGACGGGGCACGACAGCACCTACTTGCGCACGCTCGTCCTGGAAAGCGGGCTCGTCGACGTGCTCGTCGCCCGTGACGTTCCCTACGACGCGGGACGGGCGCTGCTCGATGCGAACGTGCCGGGGCTGATCGGTCTTCCCAACACCGTGCGCGTCCACCCGGCCGGCGATCTCGCCTCGTCGGTCATCGGGATCATGGGGGCCGACAACACGGGCCTCACCGGGATCGAGGCGTGGTATGACGCCGAACTGCTCGGGACGCCGGGACGCGTCATCTTCGAGCGCGACACGACGGGTTCCCCCATCCCCTACGGCGAGACGTTCACGACCGAGGCCGTGCCCGGCCCGGACATCATCCTCACCATCGACCGACGCATGCAGGTGGCCGCCGAGCGCGCCCTGAAGCAGGCGATCGAGGAGAACGAGGCGGTGCGCGGGTCGATCGTGATCATGGACCCTCGGACCGGAGAGATCCTGGCGCTGGCAACGCAGCCCCGGCTCTCGTTCGAGGCGCTCGACCTGTCGGACCCGGTGCAGGTGAGGCTGCTGCGCAACAGCGTCGTGAGCGACCTCTACGAGCCGGGTTCGGTGATGAAGGTGATTACCGCGGCGGCAGCGATCGACGCCGGGTTCGTGACGCCGGAGACCACCTACGAGGACAGGGGCATCGCCTTCGTGTACGGGATACCGATCTTCAACTGGAACAACGGCGTCTACGGCGAGCAGACGATGACGGGGGTGCTCCAGCAGAGCATCAACACGGGCGCCGTCTTCATGATGGAGGAGCTCGGCGTCGCGCTCTTCCACGAGTACCTGGAAGCATTCGGCTTCGGGAGACCCACCTACATCGACCTGAGCGGCGAGGCCGCCGGGCTCGTGCGGCGGCCGACGGACTCCGACTGGTCGCCGGTCGACGCGGCGGCGCAGTCGTTCGGGCAGGCGATCAGCGTCACGCCGATCCAGATGGTGACCGCGCTGGCGGCCACCATCAACGGCGGGCGCCTGCTCGAGCCGCGACTGGTGAAGGCGATGGTCGCCCACGACGGCACGCGCTACGACCTGCCCACGAGGGTGATCGGGCAGCCGATATCGCCGGAGACGAGTGAGACGATGCGGCAGATGCTCGGGGCGGTGATCGACCCGGGCTGGTACCACCCGGGGAAGCCCCGCTATTACACCGCCGGCGGCAAGTCCGGCACGGCGAACGTGCCCATCGATGCGAGCTACGACGACACGCAGATCGTGTCGTTCGCGGGTTTCGCGCCGGTGGACGAGCCGCGAGTCCTCATCCTCGTGAAGCTCGACGAGAACGCCAACCTCGAGACCGGTACGGAGGCAGCAGGACCCGTGTTCGCCTCGCTGGTCGATGAGGTGCTGGGCTACCTCGGCGTTCCCCCGAACGTCGAGCAGGCGGCGACGAGGTGACGGGCATGACGACAGCCTTCCTGGCAGAGTCCATGCGCGCCCGCGGCTACCGCGTGGTCGAGGGCCCGGCCACGTCGATCTCGGGCGGAGCGGCGGACTCGCGCCTGACGCAGCCCGGCGACCTGTTCGCCGCCTTCCGGGGCGAGCGGCTCGACGGCAACGACTTCGTCGACGAGGCGCTGGAGCGGGGCGCTCCGGCGGCCGTGTGCGAGCGGGCGCCGGAGGGCAACTGGCGGGACCGCACGGTCGCGGTCGTGGGCGACACACGTACGGCCATGGCCGAGCTCGCGCGCGACTGGCTGCGCACCTGCGACGTTCGCGTGGCCGGAATCACGGGCACGGTCGGGAAGACGACGGCGAAGGAGCTGACGGCGGCGGCCCTGGGCGCTCGCTTCGCCACACACCACAGCCCCGGGAACCTGAACTCTCGCGAGGGGCTCCCCCTCGCCCTGATGAGCCTGCGCCGCGACCACGAGGTCTCGGTGCTGGAGATGGCGATGGACAGCGAAGGCGAGATCGCCGAGCTGTGCGCCATCGCCGAGCCGTCCGTCGGCGCGGTCCTCAACATCGGCGCGACGCATCTCGAGAAGCTGGGCAGCATGGAGGCGATCGAGCGCGAGAAGCTCTCGCTGGCACGCTCGCTGCCACGCAACGGCACGGCAGTCGTGAACGTCGACGACGAGCGCATCGCGCCGGTTGTCGACGAGCTGCAGTGCGAGGCCATCGGGTTTGGCGCGAGCGAAGCGGCGCGCCTTCGGCGCGGCGATGTGCGCAACCTCGGGCTGGAGGGCTCGGAGTTCCACGTTTCCTACGAGGGCGACGAGGCGGACGTGCGGCTGCACGTGCCCGGAGCGCACCTCGCGCAGGGGGCGCTGGCGGCGATCGGCATCCAACTCGCGCTCGGCGTGGAGCTTGCGGAGGCAGCGAAGGTGGTGAGCGTGGCCGAGATCGACGGGCGGCTGCAGGTGCGACGCAGCGCCGGCGGCGCACGCATCCTCGACGACACCTACAACGCCAGCCCCGCCTCGGTCGCGGGAGCGCTGGAGCTGCTGCGCGGCCTGGGCGGACGTCGCGTCGCCCTGCTGGGCGAGATGGCGGAGCTCGGGGACCGGTCCGAGCCGGAGCATCGCCGCATCGGCGCCATCGCGGCCCGGTGCTGCGACGTGCTCGTGGCAGCCGGGGAACCCTGCCGCCTCACCGTCGAGGCGGCGCGGGCGAACGGCCTGGCCGAGAGCCACTGGTTCGAGACGAAGGACGAGGCGGCGGCTTTCGCCGCGGGCCTGCTGAACGAGGGCGACCACGTACTCGTGAAGGCATCGCGGGGGCAGGCGTTCGAAGAGTTGCTTCCCGTACTGGAGGGCCAGGCATGATTCGCGCCCTGCTCTCCGGCGGCATCAGCTTCGCGCTCACGGTCGGGCTTGGCTGGCCGATCGTGCAGTACCTGCGGGCCCAGCGGGCCGGCAAGGCGATCAGCGAGGACCAGCCCGCATCCCACCAGTCGAAGGCGGGCACGCCCACCTTCGGCGGCTTCATCATCTGGGTACCGACGCTGATCGTGACGGCGATTGCGATCGACTGGCTCGACCACCGCTCGATCTTGCTCCCCCTCGGCATGATCGCGGCGACGGGCGCCATCGGTTTCATCGACGACCTGGGGACGCTGCAGGACCGCGTCGGGTTCCGAGCCGGGCTGCCGTGGCGCCTCAAGATCACGCTGCTCACGCTGCTGGCCGTCGGCGCGGCCTGGGTGCTCTACGGGGAGCTCGACGTCGAGTCGGTGAACGTGCCGTGGGCAGGGAGCTATGCGCTCGGGCCGGCCTACATGGTCATCGCGGTCATCACGATCGTGGCGACGACGAGCTCAGTCGCGGTGACGGACGGGCTCGACACGCTGGCGGGCGGCACGACGCTCTTCGCGTTCATCGCCTACGGGGTGATCGCGTTCGTCCAGGGCCAGGATTTCGTCGCGACGTTCTCCTTCATCATCGCGGGCGCCAACCTCGGATTCCTCTGGTACAACGCCCACCCCGCGCGGGTGTTCATGGGCGATACGGGCGCGCTCGCGCTGGGCTCCAGTCTCGCGATCGTGGCGCTGATGACGGGCCACTGGCTGCTGCTGCCCCTGATCGGGCTCGTGTTCGTGGCCAACGCCCTCAGCAACCTCATCCAGATCGGCTACTACCGCCTGAGCGGGGGCAAGCGCATCTTCCGACGCGCGCCGCTGCACCACCACTTCGAGGAACTGGGCTGGCCCGAAACGCAGATCGTGACCCGGTTCTGGGTCGTCGGCATCGTCGCGGCGATGGTCGGCGTCGCGCTCGCACTGGCGGTTCCGGAGTGACGATGATGGTTGAACGCCGGACCGCAGCCGAACTCCCGGAGATCGCGGGCACCCGTGCGCTCATCTACTCGCTCGGGATCGAAGGGCGCGACCTCGCCCGCTGGCTGCTGGCGCGTGGCGCCTCCGTGACCATGGCGGACACGCGCAGCGCCGAGCAGCTCGAAGCCGCGGGGGCGGAAGCGCCCGAGGGCGTGGAGCGCACCGTTCGCGGCGAACTGCTCGACCCGAAGGGCTTCGACCTGCTCGCGGTCTCGCAGTCGGTGCTGCGCAGCGACCCGAACGTCGCGCGCGCACGGGAACTCGGTATCCCGGTCGTCTCGCAGCTGGCGTTGGCGTTGCGACTGTGCCGCGGGCGCGTTACCGGGATCACGGGGTCGAGCGGCAAGTCGACGACGACGGCGCTCGTTGGCGAGATGGCAGCAAGCGCCGGCATCGAGCACCTCGTCGGGGGGAACCTGGGCGGGTCGCTGCTCGACCGGATCGAAGACGTGCCCGAGACGACCGACGTCATCCTCGAGATGAGCCACACGCAGCTCCAGTACACCGATCGCTCGCCGGAGATCGCGGCGGTGACGAACGTCACGCCGAACCACCTCGATCAGTTCAGCTGGCCGGAGTACGTCGACCTGAAGCGCAACATCCTGCGCTACCAGGATGCGGACGGCCTCGCGATCCTCAACGCGGACGATGAGACGAGCCGCGAGTTTCGCGCCGACGTGCGCGGCCAGCTCGCCGAGGTCTCGCTCGCCGGCCCGGTCGCAGGCGACGGGGCATGGCTGGAAGGCGAGGCGATCGTGTCGCGCTGGGGAGGCGCGGCCGAGACCGTCGCCGGCACGGCCGACCTGCGTATGCGCGGCCGCCACAACGTGGCGAACGCAGTGCTCGCGACCGCGATCGCGGGGGCGATGGGACTGCCGGGCGAGGCGGTCGCGACCGCCCTGCGGAGTTTCGCGGGTCTGCCGCACCGCCTGCAGGTTGTCGGGCGAGCCCACGGCGCGACCTGGATCAACGACAGCATCGCGACATCGCCGGAGCGCACGCTGGCAGCGCTGGAGGCCGTCCCGGAGCCGGCGATCCTGCTACTTGGCGGGCGCGAGAAGGCGCTGCCGCTCGAGAACCTGCGCACCGTCGCCGGCGAGCGCTCCCGGGCCGTCATCTGCTTCGGGGAAGCGGCCACGCCCTTCGCGGAGGCGATGGCGGGCGCGGTCGAAACGGTCGTGCGAGTGGAGACGCTCGAAGAGGCGGTCGCGGCGGCCGCCGCCATCGCGCGGGAGGGCGACGCCGTCCTCCTCTCGCCGGCGGGCACGAGCTTCGACGCCTACCCGCGCTTCGAGGCGCGGGGCGAGGCATTCGCGGCGCTCGTGGCCGCACTCGAAGGGTTCGAGGAGGCGCCGTCATAGCCGTCACCTCGAACCGCCGCTGGCCCGCACGGGGTCCCGACTACACGCTGCTGGCGCTGATCACGGTGCTCACGATCACGGGGCTGGTGGCGGTCTACAGCGCGAGCTTCGTGATCGGCCTCGCGCAGTTCTCGGACTCACACCACTTCATCATCAGGCAGGCCATGTGGGCGGTGCTGGGAGCAGTGCTGCTGCTGGCGGCGATGCGGTTCGACTACCACCTGCTGCGGCGGCTGGCGGTGCCGTTCATGGCGCTCACGCTGATGCTGCTGCTGTTCACCCTCATCGTCGGGACGGAGGCGGGCGGCGCGCAGCGGTGGCTCACGTTCGGTGGCCTCAGCCTGCAGCCGGCCGAGTTCACGAAACTCAGCATCATCGTCTACCTGGCGGCGTGGCTGAACTCGCGGGGCGACAACCTGCGCAGCTTCGAGCAGGGCCTGCTGCCCTTCATCGTCATCATCAGCGCGATCGGGCTGCTGCTCATGCTCCAGCCCGACCTGGGCACGACCGGCATCATCATCGTGATCACGATCACGATGTTCTGGGCAGCGGGGGCGACGTTCCTGCAGATGAGCGCCCTGTTCCTATCGGGGGGCATCGCCGCGGTCTCGCTGACGCTCATCGAGGGATACCGGCTCGACCGCCTCTCCGCCTTCGTCAACGCCGAGTCCGACCCGCTGGGCAGCGGTTTCCAGACGCTGCAGGCGATGATCGCACTGGGGAACGGCGGTCCCACGGGACTGGGACTGGGAGCGAGCCGGGGCAAGTTCTTCTACGTGCCCGAGAGCCACACCGACGGCATCTTCGCCATCCTCGGCGAGGAGCTGGGGCTGGTGGCGACGAGCGCGGTCGTGATCCTGTTCGTCACGCTGATGCTGAAGGGGTACCAGATCGCGCGCCGCGCCCCGGACCAGTTCGGGTTCCTGCTGGCGACTGGCATCACGACGTGGATCGCGGCGCAGGCGTTCCTGAACATCGGCGGCATCACGCGGGTGATCCCGCTGACGGGCGTGCCACTCCCCTTCCTCAGCTACGGCGGCAGCGCGCTCGCGGCAATCCTCCTGGCGGCAGGCGTGCTCGCCAGCATCTCGCGCTACACGGAACAACGCGAAGCCGCGCGCGAACGTACCGGAACCGGTCGCGAGCCCTCCGAAGGGAGGGAGGCGTCATGAGGATCGCGCTGGCGGCGGGCGGAACGGCGGGTCACATCTTCCCGGCCCTGGCGACGCTGGGCGCGCTGCGGGCGGCGGGCGACCCCATCGAGGCGCGCTTCTTCGGGCCAGACAACCGGGGCGAACGCGCACTCGTGCAGGGCCACGACGTGCCCTTCGAGACGGTTCCGGCCGCGCCCCTGCGCGGACGCTCGCCGCTTGCGCTGGCGCGCGGCCTCGCACGCACGGCGCTGGGCGTGGCCACGGCGCTGCGGTCGCTACGGCGCTTCCGACCGAACGTGATGCTGAGCACCGGCGGCTACGGCAGCTTCCCACCCAGCGTGGCCGCGCGAATGCTGCGGCTTCCGCTGGTGGTGTTCCTCCCGGACGTGGAACCGGGGCTGGCCGTGCGGGCAGAGAGCCGCCTCGCAACACTGATCGCGGCCGCCACGGAGGCGGCACTGCCGCAGCTACCAGCCGAGAAGACGGTCGTGAGCGGCTATCCCGTGCGCGATGCCTTCGCAACCGCGCGCGAGGACGCACGCGAGGCGCTCGGATGGAGCAACGACGAGCGCGTGCTGCTCGTCGCGGGCGCGACGCAGGGGGCACAGGTGATCAATCGTGCGGTCTGGGGGGCGCTGCCTCGGCTCTGCGAGGCGGCACGCGTCGTGCACATCACCGGGCCGACGGCCTCGGGCGAGGCTACGTCGGAGCGGAAGGAGCTGCCGGAGTCGCTGCGCGAGCGCTACGAGCCGGCGCCGTTCCGGGAGGACCTGCCGACGCTCATGGTGGCGGCCGACCTGGCGGTCATGCGCGCGGGCGCGAGCACGCTCGGCGAGCTGCCGGCAGCCGGGCTGCCGGCCATCCTCGTGCCAGGCACGTTCGCGGGCGGGCACCAGCGCGCAAACGCGCGCTGGCTGGCCGACCAGGGGGCGGCGGTGGTGCTGGAGGAGCCGGACCTCGGGAAGCTCGAAGGGCACGTGCTGGACCTGCTGAACGACGACGAGGGACGCGGTGCGATGGCGGAAGCGGCGCGGGCGGCGGGGCACGCGGACGGGGCGGAGCGGCTGGCGGCGATCCTGCGGGAGGTGGCGACGACATGACCGAGATTCGCGGACCCGTCCACATCGTCGGAATCGGCGGGATGCACATGTCGGCCATCGCACTGCTACTCCGCGAGCGCGGAGAGGAAGTGCAGGGCAGCGACCTCGAGGCGTCGGACCTGACCCGGAACCTTCAGGAGATGGGCGTGACGGTCTTTCCCGAGCACGCGGCCGAGAACCTTGGTGAGGCGCAGTGCGTCGTCGCGACGGCGGCGGTTGGCGACGACAACCCGGAGGTGGCGGAGGCGCGGCGGCGGGGTCTGCCGGTGCTGGGACGGCCCGAAGTCGTGGCCGGACTGATGGAAGGGAAGCGCGTGGTCGCGGTGGCGGGGTCGCACGGCAAGACGACAACGAGCAGCCTGGTCGCGTTCATCCTGAGCCGGGCGGGCCGGCAGCCGATGTACCTCCTCGGCGGCGAGAGCCGCGACCTCGGGGGGAACGCTTCCTGGGGCGGCGGCGACATCTGCGTGGTGGAGGCGGACGAGTACCAGCGCGCCTTCCACGCCTACGACCCAGACGTGGCCGTCATCACGAACGTCGATGCCGACCACCTCGACGTGTACGGGACGCCGGAGGCCTACGAGGAGGCGTTCCTCACGTTCGCCCGACGGCTGCGGGAAGGCGGCCGGCTGCTGGCCGGCGGCGGAAACGCCGGATCGAGGCGCGTGGCGGAAGCGGTCGCGGAGGAGACCGCCGTCGAGACCTATGGACTGGATGCCGACTGCACCTGGCAGGCCACAGACGTCGCACTTGGCGAGACGGGCGCCAGCTTCATCGTGAAGCGCCTGGGCGAGTCCCTTGGCGAGCTGACGATCGCGCTCCCCGGGGAGTACGCGGTCGAGAACACGCTGGCGGCGGCGGCGGTCTGCCTCGGGGAGGGCACACCGTTCGCCGCCATCCGCGACGCGGCCGCGTGCTTCCAGGGCGCGAAGCGCCGTTTCGAGCGCGTGGGCGAGGCCGGGGGGGTGCTCGTCATCGACGAGTACGCCCACCACCCGAGCGAGGTGCGCGCCGTGCTCGGCGCGGCGCGCACGCGCTTCCCGAAACGGCGCCTGATCGGCATCCACCAGCCGCACACGTACAGCCGCATCGCCTACCTGTGGGAGGCGTGGCTGGAGTGCTGGGAGGGGCTGGACGAGCTCGTCATTCTCGAGACCTACGCCGCCCGCGAGACGCCCCTGGAGGGGCGGTCGGCGGCGGATCTCGCGCGGAACATCGCGCGGCCGGCGGCCTCGTACGCGCCCGATTTCGCGGCGGCGGTCGAGCAGGCAGCGGCGCTGTCGCGGCCGGGCGACGTGGTCATGACGATTGGCGCGGGGAGCGTCACCGAGGTCGGGCCGCTGCTACTGGAGGCGTTGTCATGACGGCGCTCGACCAGCTGGCGGCGAGGCTCGAAGCGGTGGGCGAGGTGCGCCGCGACGAGGCGATGTCGCGCCACACGACCTTTGGGGTCGGCGGGCCGGCTGACATCTACGTGACCGTGCGCAGCGCCGACGCGCTCGCGCAGGCCGCGCGCATGGCGGCGGATGCGGAGGCGGGGTCGTTCGTGCTCGGCAGCGGGAGCAACATCGTGGTCGCCGACGGAGGCATCCGCGGCGTGGTGATCGACAACCGGGCGCGCGAGGAAGCGCACGACGGCCTGCGCGTGCGCATCGGCAGCGGGGCGAGCTTCGCGGGCTTTGCGCGGAAGATGTGCCGCGCGGGCGTGGCCGGCCTGGCGTGGGCCGTGGGCATCCCGGGGACGCTGGGCGGCGCGGTGGTCTACAACGCGGGCGCCTACGGCGGCTGCCTGGCCGACGTGCTCACGCGCGTGCGGCTGCTCGACCCCTCCGGGGACGACTCGTGGTGGACGGCGGAAGAACTCAACCTGACCTACCGCGGCAGCGCCTTCACACGGGGCGCCCTTGCCGGGCGGGCCGTGCTCGAGGCCGAGCTCTCGCTGAGTGAGGGCGACGCCGACGCGCTGCTGGTGGAGGCGGGCGGCTACGACAAGCGCCGGCTGACGGCACAGCCAAGAGGCCGGAATGCCGGGTCCGTGTTCACGAATCCGCCCGAGAGCCCGGCCTGGAAGCTGATCGACTCGGTGGGGCTGCGCGGGGAGCGGCGGGGCGACGCCGCCATCAGCGACCAGCACGCCAACTTCTTCGTGAATCTCGGGCAGGCGCGGGCAAGCGACGTGCTCTGGCTCGTGGAAGAGGCGGAACGGCGCGTGCTCGAAACGCACGGCATCCAGCTCCGGCGCGAAGTCGGCTTCGTGGGGGCGTGGTGATGGCGAGGCAGCGCGTGGCAGTCATCTTCGGCGGGCGCTCGGGGGAGCACGAGGTGAGCCTGCGCAGTGCCCGCAGCGTCATCGGCGCCCTCGATGGCGACCGTTGGGAGATCGTGCCAATCGGGTTGACCCGTTCTGGCGCGTGGCTCTCGGTCGCGGAGACGGAAGCGGCGCTGGCAGGCGGCGGCGAGGCGCTGACCGGGGGGGGAACGGCGCTGACGGAGGGTGGGGCGCTGGCCGAACTTGGCGGGTGCGACGTGGCCTTCCCGCTGGTTCACGGCACCTACGGAGAGGACGGCTGCCTCCAGGGTCTGCTGGAGATGGCCGACATCCCCTACGCAGGCGCGGGGGTGGCCGCGAGCGGGGTGGGGATGGACAAGGCGCTGCAGAAAGCGCTGTTCGCGGAAGCGGGGATCCCCGTCACGCGTTATGTCGTGCTTCGTGGTTGGGAGATTGAGGCTGATCCCGAAGAAGCGCGCCGCTTCGTCGAGGACGAGATTGGGTACCCATGCTTCACCAAGCCGGCGAACGGCGGCTCCAGCATCGGCATCACGCGCGTCGCCTCACGCGAGGACCTCGGGCAGGCGTTCGCGGAGGCCCTTCCTCACGACCAGAAGGTGGTGGTGGAACAGGCAATGGCGGGACGAGAGATCGAGTGCTCCGTGCTCGGCAACGAGGCGCCGGAAGCGGCGGCCGTGGTGGGGGAGATCGAGCCGGACCGCGAGTTTTACGACTACGACAGCAAGTACGCCTCCGACTCAAGGACGGCGCTGCATGTGCCCGCGCGGATCGACGCTGAATCAGCGGAACGGGTGCGGGAGCTCGCCCGGCGAATGTATCTGGCCATGGGCTGCGAGGGATACGCGCGCGTCGACTTTTTCGTGGGTGAGGACGGCGAGGTGACCGGCAGCGAGGTGAACACGGTTCCGGGATTCACCAGCATCAGCATGTTCCCCCGGCTGTGGGAGGCGAGCGGGCTCGCGTACCCGGACCTCCTCACGCGCATCCTCGACCTCGCCATCGCGCGCGGGGAACGGGGGTCGACGCGATGATCAGGCGACACCACGAGCCGAAGCCCCGCCGCGAGCCGAACCGAATCGTGCGACGGAAGCGACCCGCCCCCGCGCATACGCCCAGGCACGCCGTAGAACGCCAGGAAGGGCAAGCCGTCGGCGAGCGCAAGCGGCGGGTTGGCATGCACGCCGCGGCCATGGGCCGGCGAGGGCGTTCGTGGATGCGAGCGCGCTGGCTGCCAATCTCAGCCGCAGTGCTCTTTCTTGGCGTCGTGGGGGCAGGGGCGTGGGCGTGGCACTCGCCGACCCTGCAGGTGCGAGAGGTGGAGATCGAAGGGGCGGTTGCGACACGCGAGAGCGAGATCCTGGAGCGCGTCGACTTCTGGGGAGAGCGCATGTTCACCGCCGACCTGAGCGGCGCCGCGGACGCGATTGCCGATCTGCCGCTGGTCGCCTCGGTCGAGATCACGCGGGAGTGGCCAGGAACGGTGCACATCACCGTGCGCGAACGTGAGCCGTGGGGCTCGTGGGAGCAGGCCGGCCTGCGCTACACGATCGACCGTGAGGGCTACGTGCTGGGGCACCGCGCCCCGCCCGCGGGCTCGACGACGATCGTGAGCAACGAGTCGTACTCGCTGCGCGCGGGCGACCGCGTGGACCACCACGCCGTGGACGCGACAGCGGAGATCAAGGAACAGATCGAACAGGCGCTGGGAACACGCGCCATCGAATTTACGTATTCGCCGGGCGAGGGCATCCGCGTTCGCACGGAGGACGGACAGACGGCGCTGCTCGGTGACTCGAGCGGCATCGCCTACAAACTCGCCGTGTGGGCCCGCGTGGCCGAGGAAGCGCTGGCGAGAGACATCACCTACTCAACCATCGACCTGCGGTTCGGCGACAGGCCCGTGCTGCGGTGAAAAACGTCAACGAGGGGAACCATGAAGAAAAGTAACGCCATTGCAGCCATCGACATCGGCTCGACGAAGGTGACGGCGCTCGTCGCCGACGTGAACGAGTACGGGCAAGCGCGCGTGCTCGGCGTCGGCGTGGCGCCGGCCGCCGGCCTCTCCCGCGGGGTGATCGACAACATCCAGTCGGCCCGCGACGCGGTCGCGACGGCGGTGGAGAAGGCCGAGCAGTCGTGCGGGATGCGGATCCTGAGCGGCGTGGTCGGCATCGCGGGCGGGCACCTGAGCTCGCAGAACAACCGCGGCATCGTAGCCATCGCCGACCGGACGGAGCCGATTACGGCCGACGATCGCGCGCGGGCCATTGAAGTGGCGGGGCAGATCAGCATCCCCACCAACCGCCAGATCCTGCACGTGATCCCTCGCGGGTACTGGATCGAAGGCACGGATCCCGTCTCCGACCCGGTCGGGATGTACGGGGCGCGCCTCGACGCGGAGACGCACATCGTGACAGGGGCCGTCTCGGCGGTGCAGAACCTGACGAAGTGCGTCGAAGACGCGGGCATCCAGGTCGACGAGGTGGTGCTGGGCTCGCTCGCGGCGGCGACCGGCTCGCTGACCACGGAAGAGCGCGCGCAGGGCGTGGCGGCAGTCGACATCGGCGGCAGCACGACATCCATCTGCGTGTACGACGAAGGTTCGGTGGCGCACACGGCGACGTTGTCGCTGGGAGGCGCCCACCTGACGCAGGACCTCGCGCGCTTGCTGCGGTGCCCCTGGGAGAGCGCGGAGCGTCTGAAGTGCGAGCACGGTTCGGCGATGACCACGGACGAGGTCGGGAGCGTCGACGTTGAAGTGCGCGCCTTTGGCACGAACTCGCGGAAGCGCGTCTCGGCCGGGCATGTGGCCGAGATCCTGCAAGCGCGCACGGAAGAGATCCTGGAAATGGTGGCCATCGAGCTGAAGCGCGCGGGCTACCTGGACCGGCTCGCGGCCGGCCTCGTCCTCACGGGAGGCACGAGCTTGCTGCGAGGCATCGACGAGCTCGCGGAACACCGCCTGGACCTGCCCGCACGCGTGGCTGGTCCGCGCGGGTGCACGGGACTCACGGACCTTATCGCGACCCCCGCCTACACCACCGTGGTGGGGCTCGCGAAGCACGCCCTGCGCGGGACCGCTCCAGCGGCGCGTCCCGCCGGAGCCCGAAAAGACGACCCGGAGAGCGGCTTCTTCAGGCGCATCGCTGCGTTTGGCCGAGCCTTCATCCCCCAGTAACCGAGACCACCCGCTACCGAGGAGGCCTACCCGAGAAGCTAGAGCAGCAGGACGACTACCAATCCGCTCACACCCCACAGACGGAGGAAGAACGTTGAGTTACACAGTGGACAGGGAACTGCTCCCAGACATCAAGGTCATCGGAGTCGGCGGGGGCGGCGGCAACGCCGTCAACCGCATGGTTCATGCCAACATCCCGGGCGTGACCTTCGTGGCCGTGAACACCGACGCGCAGGCGCTCGCCAGCTCGGACGCGGAGATGCGCCTGCGCATCGGCGAGAAGCTGACGAAAGGCCTGGGCGTCGGGGGCGACCCCACGCGCGGCGAGCGCGCCGCCGAGGAGAGCCGGGCCGAGCTCGAGGAGCTGCTGAACGGCGCCGAAATGGTGTTCGTGGCGGCCGGCATGGGAGGCGGCACCGGCACCGGCGCCGCGCCGGTAGTGGCCGAGGTGGCGCGCGAAGTCGGCGCGCTCACGATCGGCACGGTCACGACGCCGTTCGCCTGGGAGGGCGCGACGCGCACGCAGGCGGCCCGAGGCGGCCTCGACAAGCTTCGGGAGAAGGTCGACACACTGATCTCGATCCCGAACTCGCGGCTGCTGGAGAGCTGCCCGGACGACTACACCATGAACGAAGCGTTCGAGATGGCCGACGACGTGCTTCGGCAGGCGATCCAGGCGATCTCGAACATCATCAGCCAGAACGGCGCGATCAACCTCGACTTCAACGACGTTCGCACGGTGATGAGCGAAGCGGGCCCCGCCCTCCTCGCTATCGGGGACGCGTCGGGCGAGAACCGCGCCGCGGAAGCGGCAAAGAAGGCCACGGCGAGCCCGCTCCTCGATCAGACGATCAACGGGGCGACGAACGTGCTCTTCAACGTTACGCACGACGGGAACCTGAAGCTGCGCGAGCTCGACATCGCCGCCCGCGTCATCGCGGAGGTAGTCGACAGCACGGCGAACATCATCTTCGGCACCGTCGTCGACCCATCGGTCGGGGACTCGGTGCACATGACGGTCATCGCCACGGGGTTCTCGGAGACGCAGGGCCCAACGGTTGGCCTGACCCGGGAGAACGCGGCACGACCCGTGCCGCTGGAGCTTCCGGGCATTTCCAACGAGGAGGACGCTGAATTGCCGGCGTTTCTTCGGCGCAACATCCGCTCAATGAGCGAGGTCGGCGCCAACGGCGATCGAGAAGCGAGGATGGCTGAAAGGAGGTAGCCGCCAAAACCGAGCGCACGGTTGAGTCCGGCAGGACTGCTTCTCGACCAGACGGGCGGGACCTGGAGCCTTGGGAGATGGCGACAGGTCCCGTCCTTTTCTGTGAGCTATGCGCCGGCCACCCCGCCGGCGGCACCTCTCCTTTCAGCCAGATCGTCACGGTATCACGGGGGGTCAACTACTTACCACCGGATTCCGCATCAGCGGGCCACTCGACGGTGCGGCCGCTCTCCATCGACTCGCCGAGCAGGCGCGCCTCGATCCAGGGCGCCAACAGATCGTCGAGGGCCTCCGCCACGGTCCCGAGGGAGTGGCCGGCGTCGCCATAGATGACGAGGCGCTTGGGATCGAGGGCGCGGCGGTAGATGTCCTCGCTGGCCTCGGAGTCGAGCACCTCGTCGGCGCTGCCGTGAACGAGCAGGAGGGGACGATCGAGCTCCTCGACCTGGCGGGTGCCGTAGAGCTGTGGCGAGAGCGAGGCGACCCCGCGCACGAGCGGGTGGAGGGCGCCGGCCTTGACGACGACAGCGCCGCCGAAGCTGTGCCCCACGAGGACGGCATCGGAGGCGCCGATGCCCTTGAGGAAGGAGCAGCCGGCGAGGATGTCGAGGACGCACTCCTCGAAGGCGTTGGGCTGGCGGTAGTCGAGGCGGAGGACGCTCACGTTGCGGGGCATGAGCAGGCCCGGGAGGCGGGCGAAGAGGCCTTCGGCGGGGCCATCGAGGCCGCCCATGGCGCCACCTGCGCAGATGGCGGCCCCGGAACCTCCCTGCACCGGGTGGAAGATCCCCGGAATCTCCCCACGGCTGGTCTGGAGGACGACAGACAGGCTCTCCGGCGTGGGGCCAGGGGCGGCCGTCACGTTGCGGAGGCTCAGCGTCAGGTCATCGGGTTCGGGGCCCTGGGGCTCGGTCACGCGCGCACGATACAACCCGGCGCGAGCAGGGGGTCAGGTGAGCCTGGCGTCCTCGGGGAGGGGGTCGCGGGGCACATCTTCGTGGGCGTTGACCATGTGGTGGGCGAGCGTCTCGAGCCGCCCCCACATGGCGTCGAATTCGCCCTGGGGGACCTGCTGCGACTCGAGGGCGGCGCGCATGTGCGTCAGCCAGAGCTGGGCGTGGTGCTCGGCGATGACGAAGGGGAAGTGGCGGCGGCGGAGGCGGGGGTGGCCGTAGCGTTCCGAATAGCGCGCTTCGCCGCCGAGCCACTGCTCGAAGAAGAGCGCCAGCTTCTCGCGGCTGGGGGTGAGGTCGTCGGGGTAGAGGGCGCGGAGGGGAGCGTCCTTCGCGACGGCGTCGTAGAACGCCTCGACGATGGCCTCGACCACCTCGCGCCCACCGATGCGTTCGAAGGGGGTCTGGGCGCTCACGAAGTCCGCCAGCGGAGCGCGAGGAACGTGAGGGTGAAGGAGGCCACGCTGAACCCGAGCGTGGCGGTGGCGCCCCAGAGAATGTCGAAGCCGTTCCAGCCTTCGATGATGAGGGAGCGCTGCGCCTCGAGCACATAGGTGATGGGATTGATGGTGGCGAGCACCTCGAGCCAGTCGGCGAAGACATCCTTGGGGGCGAACGCCGTGGAGAGGAAGATGAGGGGGAAGAGGAGGAGCCCGCCCGCAGCGGCCGCCTGGGGGCTGCCGGTGCGGAGGGCGATCGCGGCGTTGAAGCCGGAGTAGGCCATCCCGAATCCGAACGACCCCACGAGCAGGACCAGCAGGCCCGGGACGCCCGTATCGAAACCCGTGCCGAAGATGAGGCCCACGCCAACGATGAAGGCCGTAATGGCGACCGTACGAACGCCATCGGCGGCGATGCGCCCGAAAACGATCGCGGAGCGGGGCGCGGGGGTGAGGAGGAGCTTGTCGAAGTAGCCGCGCTGGATGTCGGTGATGGTGCCGAGACCGGCGCTCGCGGAGATGCTGGAGGCAGCGGCGAGGATGGCGACCGGCACCTGGAAGCCCGTGAAGTTGTCGATGCCGAAGGCATCGGCCGCGATCGAACCGATGGAGCCGACGGTGACGGCAAAGAAGAAGAGGGGGATGAGGACGTTGCCGGCCTCCTGCGCGGGATTCCGGACGGCTTCTCGGAGGGAGCGCAGCGTGAGGAAGTACACGGTGGCAATGGATTGCATCACGCGGCTCCCCCCTCGGCGGGCTGCGGCTCCTCCACCTGGAGGTGGTGTCCGGTCGCCTCGAGAAAGACATCGTCGAGGCTGGGGCGGGAGATGGCGACGTCGCCGACCTCGATGCCGGCGTCGTCGAGGGCCAGGACGATGCCGGCGACCGCGCGGGCGCCGTCCGGCACGTAGACGACAGCGGCGCCGTCGGCGATCTGCACACGCTCGACGCCAGCGACGTCGCCTACGACCTCGGCGGCGCGGTCGAGAGCATCCGCGGCGGGCACCTGGACGGTGACAACGTCGGTGCCGATGCGGGCCTTCATCTCGGCGGGCGAACCGCGGGAGATGATGCGGCCCTCATCGATAATGGCGAGGTCGTGGGCGAGGCGGTCGGCCTCCTCCAGATACTGGGTGGTGAGGAAGACGGTGATTCCGTCCTCGGCGCTGAGGCGGGTGACGTAGCGCCAGATCGCCTCCCGACTGATCGGGTCGAGGCCTGTCGTCGGCTCATCGAGGAAGAGGATGTCGGGGCGGTGGACAAGGGCGGCGGCGAGGTCGAGGCGCCGCTTCATCCCGCCGGAGTAGGTGCCAATGGCGCGATCGGCCGCGTCCTCAAGGTCGACGATGGCGAGAAGCTCGTCCACGCGCCCGCGGCGGCGGGCTCCGCCCATGCCGAAGAGGCGCGCCTGGAGCGTGAGGAGCTCGCGACCGGTCTGGACGTCGTCGAGACCGGCTTCCTGGAGGGCGACGCCGATGCTACGGCGCACGGCGCGGGCGTCGTCCCGGATGTCGAGGCCGTCGACGCGGGCGCTGCCCGCGGTCGGACGGAGCAGGGTCGTGAGCATGCGGATGGTCGTCGTCTTGCCGGAACCGTTCTGGCCGAGGAAGCCGAAGATGGTCCCGGGCGCGATGTCGAGGTCGATCCCGTCGACGGCACGCACTTCATCGAAGTGCTTGGTCAGACCCTGGGCCCAGATCGCGCTCACCGGATCGAGCGTAGGGCATTGGGTGCGTTCGGCAAACTTTCGAGTGTTATGTCGTATCGCCGGTAGCCGGTTCGGGGTGGGCCTCGCCGTTCGCGATGACCTGGGCGAGCAGGTCGAGGTTGTCGCTATTGACGCCCGCCGCGCCGGCCCCGAGGACACGCTCCAGTTCGGCCGTCGTGTTCACCGGCCACACGAAGGTCGACACGCCACGGCCGGAGAGCTCGCTCATCAGCGCCGGTTCGACGAGCGTGATGTGCATGGAGAGGGCGTGGAAGCGATCCCCGAGGGTAGGCATGAGCTCGGCGAGCTCGTGGGGCCAGGCGGCGGAGGGGATGAGGCAGACCCCGTCCCGCCCCTCGAACGGCTCCAGCAGCCACCACTCGCGGGTCGTGACCGCGTAGGTGCTGGAGATTCGGCGGTCGAAGGCAGCAACGATGCCCTCGGAGAGGGCGAGGGTCTCGGACTTCAGGTCGACCATGAGCTGGACATCGGGGCCAGCGGCTTCAATGACAGCCTCTAGCTCGAGGCGAGGGCCCCAGCCCGGGGAGAGCCGCCAGCGCTCGCGGAGGAGGGGCAGGGGCCCGACGGTCTTGGCGTGACGCACCTCGAGGCGGCCGCGGCGGAGCCAGACATCGAGCTCCACGAGGTCGGCGCCGATAGACGTGGCGTGCTCGAGACGGGCGAGGTCGTTGCCGGCGCGGTGGGCGATGGCGACGGGGCGGCCCCGGGGCCGGGGGCAGGTCACGAAGCGGGCCCGCCTCGCTGGAGCAGGTACTGCACGTCGGGAGGGAGGGGAATGCCACGGCCAGTCACGGTATCGAGCCAGGCCCAGGAGTGGACGAAGGTGGCGACGGGCGTCCCGCGAGCGGTGGAGCGCACGGAGAACTCCTGCTCGAAGCCGCGGTCGTCGGTGCTGGTGGTCGTGACCTCGACAGTGGCGCCGTCGCGCCAGGGGAGGGGGGAGTGGTAGACGGCACGGGTTTCGCGCTGGACGGCGACGACGTGGTCGGGCTTGGAGACGCCGCAGTGCTCCTCGAAGGCGGCGTAGGCGAGCTCCGTGAGCGCGAGCAGCACACCCGCGTGGACGAAGCCGGTGTCGGTGAACGTGTCAGTATGGCGGGTGGGATAGGAGATGGAGAAGGGCACGGCCCGATCGTGGGAGTCGCGGGCCCGAGAGGCAAGCCTAGAAGATGACGACGTCGACACCCCAGACCTGGCCGGCGCCGGTCACGAAGAGGACGACGGCGATCAGGATCATCATCAAGTTCTGGCCCTGCTCGCCCTGATCCTTCAGGCCGGCAAGGAGGAGGTAGTTCAGGTTGAGGAAGGCGGCCAGCACGAGACCGGCGAAGGTGAGGATGCCGAAGGTGATGCTGACGCCGGCGGCGAATTCGCCGAGGACGACCAGCCAGGAGGTGATGACCCAGGTGCGCTGGCTGCGCAGGGCGGTTGCCTTGAGGATGCCAGCGAAGGCGGGAATGGGGTGATTCTCGACGAGGCCCTCGACCCAGCCGCGCGATCCGCCGCTGAGGAAGCCGGGCAGGTCCTTGTGGCGCACGCTCTCCAGCCACCAGAGCCCGAGCCCGATGCGGAGGATGGCAAGCCACTCCTCCTTTGTGAGCCAGTCGAAGATGTCCAGCGGTTCCATCGGCACGGGATTCTAGCGCTCCTGCGGCGGCCTCGCGCTAGGATCGGACGATGGCAAGCGACACTCGTCCCCCGCTGGTGTGGGTCGACATGGAGATGACAGGGCTCGACGTGGCGCGTCACCACGTGCTCGAAGTGGCGGCGATCGTGACGGACGGGGACCTGAACGAGGTCGACGAGGGGCTCGACCTGATCGTGCATCAGCCCGACGAAGTTCTGGCGCTGATGGACGAGTGGTGCGTCAACCAGCACGGCCAGTCGGGACTGACCGCAGCGGTGCGGGCGTCGCGGGTCGAGCTCGCGGAGGCGGAGGCGCTACTGCTCGAGTACCTGCGACGGCACACGTCGGAAGGGCAGTCGCCGCTGTGCGGGAACTCCGTGGGGCACGACAAGCGCTTCCTCGAGCGCTGGATGCCGGAGGTGGTCCAGCACCTGCACTACCGAATCATCGACGTGTCGACGGTGAAGGAGCTCGCGCTGCGCTGGTATCCCGACATGAAACGCTTCCCCAAGGGGGAGGCGCACCGCGCGCGCGACGACATCCGCGAGTCGATCGCGGAGCTGCGGTACTACCGGGAGCAGCTTTTTCGTTAGCGGCCTCGCAGGCGGCGGGCGGCGCGCTGGATGATGCCCGGCCGGCGGATGCGTTCGCGCAGCTGGGTCAGGCCTTCGGGCGTGCCGATGAGGAGCGGTCGCGACCAATCGCGCAGGGTGGGGGTGCGGTCGTCGCGGACGCGGGTGGGCGGGACGAAGCGTTCAAACGGCTTCCAGCTGTTGCCCTCGCGGATCAGGGCCTCGCGACCCGCCGCTTCCGCGAGGACCAGGCCGGCGGCGACGTCCCAGACGTGCACGCCCCAGAACTGGGCGGTGGTGAAGACGCCAGTGGCGACGTAGGCGCACTCGATGGCGGCAGACCCGGTAACGCGGTTGTCCCAGCTTGCGGCACGCCCGGGGGCGCCGCCGGGAGCAGCGCTGAGGCTGCGGCGGACGCCCTGGTTCTCGACGGCCTCCACGGGCTCGCCCTCGAAACTGAGAGGCCCACCGTGGCGCGCGTGGTAGACGCCCGGCCCGAGGCCGTGGCTGGTGGAGCACCAGATCGCGCCCGCGACGGGAACGCCCTCGTGGAGGACCCCGACGGAAGCCGCGAAGAGCGGGTAGCGATTGACAAAATTGCTGGTGCCGTCGACCGGGTCGATGGCCCACAGGTATTCGGCGTCGGGGAGGGGATGGTCGTCCTGTTCCTCGCCGAGGACGGCGTGGCCGGGGAGGCGTTCAGCCAAACGCTCGCGAATCATCCCCTCGACGGCACGGTCGACCTCAGAGACAGGGTCGGTGGGGGCAGCTTCCTCGGACTTGCCCTTGTCCTTGTAGTCGACGTTGATGGAGCGTCCGAGGGCAGCGGTGATCTCGGCGCCGGCAGCCTCGGCAAGCTCGCGGGCAGTCGCTTCAAGCTCCGCGAGCAACGCGGCCCTTGACCGTGGAAGCTCGTGCTGGGGAATGGCCTCGTCGGTCACGTACGGGTCACGATCCGGCTTCCGCGGCCAGCTCCTCGAGGGTCACGCGGGCGACACGGCGGCCCCTGGCAAGCAGCGCTTCCAAGTCACCCTGGGCCTGCGCGGCCTTGAGCTGGGCGAAGGTCCAGGGCTTGCCGGGCACGGGGGCGTCGACGGGGTCGTCACGGACAATCTGGACGAAGGCGCCGCTGGGCGGCCCGCCCTTGTGGAGCTGGCCGGTGGAGTGGAGATAGCGCGGCCCGAAGGCGGCAGTCGTGGCGACGCCATGGCGGTCGCGAAGGCGGAGGCGGAGATCCTGCAAGGCGGCAGCGTTCTCGGCGGTGCGGGGAAGGTAGGCCAGCAGGGCGAGGTAGTCACCCGGCCGGAGGGAGGCGAGCACCTCGGCGACGGGCGGTGTCTGCGGGGGCGGGGCGGGGGCGGCGAGGACGCGGGCGGTGGCGTCCTTGGCCTCCTGCACGTTGGGCTGGTCGAAGGGGTGGACGCCGAGCACGTGCCCGGCGACGGCGGTGGCGATCTCCCAGCGCGCGAACTCGGCGGGGAGCTGGGTGGGGTCGGCGTAGGGGAGGCGCACGACCGGGTGGCCGGCCGCCTCGATAGCATCGAGCCCGTCGTGCTCGCCGAGGGCGACGAAGATGCGGTCGTCGCCATAGACATCGGGCGACGCGAGGGGCTCGCCCTCGATCGGCACGATGCCCTTCCCCTCCTTGCCAAGAGACTCGGCGAGGATCTGCTCGATCCAGATGCCGAGCTCGCCAAGCTGCTCGGGCAGGACGAGGGTGAGCTTGTCACGACCGGCGAGGGCGGCCTCGCCCAGCACGGCCCCAAGGAGGACGCCGGGGTTCTCGGCGGGGACGGTGCGGCGGCACGCGTCGAACATTTCCTGGGCGCGCATCGCGAGCTGGCCCACGTCGGCTCCGAAGAGGGCAGCGGGGGCCATGCCGAACGCCGACAGGGCCGAGTAGCGCCCACCAATCTCAGGGTCGCCGTGGAAGACGTGGCGGAAGCCGCGCTCTCGGGCGAGGGTGTCGAGCGGAGAGCCCGCGTCGGTGATGGCAGCGAAGCAGGAACCGTCGGGGACCTTCTCCCAGAACCAGGCGAGCTGGGCGCTCGTCTCGATGGTGGTGCCACTCTTGCTGGCAGCGATGAAGAGCGTGCGATCGAAGTCCAGACGGGATTCGAGGGCGAGCAGCTCCTCCGGATCGGTCGTGTCGGGAACGTGCAGGGTGAGCCCGCCGTTGGCAGTCCCGAGGGCGGTGTGCAGGACGCTCGCGGTGAGGCTCGACCCGCCCATGCCCATGAGCACGACATCGGTCAGGCCTTCGCCGGCAATTTCAGCAGCGAAGGCGGTCAGCTCGGGCGCATCTTCCAGGCTCTGCTCGGCGGCGGTGAGGAAGCCGAGGCGGTCGGCGATCTCGGCGGGGTCGGGCTTCCAAACGGTGTGGTCGCGCATCCAGATGCGGCGAACGACCTCATCGCGGCGGAGCGCCGCGAGGCGCTCCTCCACGGCGGGCGTGAGGTCGCCGAGCGCACGCGACGCGGCCGGCTGGCGGCCGGGCGCCGTCGCGAGACGGCGGTCGAGCTTTGCCATGAGCGCCTTGTAGCTGTCTTCGAAGGAGGCGAGCCCGTCGACGAGGAGCTTGTCGGTTACGGCGGTCAGATCGATGCCGGCCGCCTCGGCCTCGGCGAGCAGGCGGCCCGCTTCGTCGAGCCTTTCGGGGACGGCGGGTTCGACGACCAGGTGGTCGAGCACGGCGTCAAGGGTGGCCTGGGGAAGGGTGTTCACGGTGTGCGGGAAGATGAGGGTCTCGACGTAGAGGGTGTCGGAGTAGGCGGGGTTCTTGGTGCCGGTCGAGGCCCAGAGGGGGCGCTGGGGGCGGGCTCCGGCGTTCGCGAGGCGCTCCCAGCGCTCGCCCGCGAAGATGGCCTGGAAGCGGGCGTAGGCGTGGCGGGCATTCGCGACGGCGATCTGGCCGCGCAGCGGCGAGTCGCCGGGAAGCTGCGCATCGACGGCGGTATCGACGCGCGAGACGAAGAAGGAAGCGACGCTGGCGATGGTGTCGAGGGAGTCGCCGGCCTCAAGGCGCTGTTCGAGGCCGGCGATGTAGGCCTCCGCCACGCGCTCGTAGACGGCGACGCTGAAGAGGAGGGTGACGTTCACGTTCACGCCCGCCGCGATGAGCTCCGTCAGCGCTTCGACGCCGGCGGGCGTGCCGGGCACCTTGATCATGACGTTGGGCCGGTCGACGAGACGGAAGAGGCGCAGGGCCTCGGCGACGGTGGCCTCGCGGTCGTGCTCGATGCCGGGTGGCACCTCGAGGGAGACGTAGCCGTCGACGGCGGCGGTGGACTCGTAGACGGGGCGGAGGCCGTCGGCAGCGAGCTGAATGTCCTCGGAGGCGAGAGCGACAAAGGCGTCGTAGGGGTCGGCTTCGCCCATGCGAATGATGGCCTGCAGGGCCTCCTCGTAGTCTCCCGACTCGGAGATGGCCTTATCGAAGATGGTGGGGTTGGAGGTCATGCCGGTGATCCAGCCGTCGGCGACCATGCGGTCGACCTCGCCGGAGCTGAGCAGGCCGCGGCGGATGTAGTCGAGCCAGACGCTCTGGCCGTGCTGGATGAGCTGCCGGGTTGCCAGCGGCACGATTGCTACCCTCCCGCGGGCTCAGCTACACGGGCGCGCGCGACGAGGGCCGCAGCGCGCTCAGCGATGGCCTCGGCCGTGAACCCGTAGCGCTCCATCATGACCTTGCCCGGAGCAGAGGCGCCGAAGCGATCGATGCCGGCAACCTCGCCGGCATCGCCAACGTAACGTTCCCAGCCGATGCTCGTCCCGGCCTCGATCGCGAGGCGGGCGGTCACGGCGGGGGGCAGCACCTCGTCCCGGTAGGACGGGGGTTGGTCGGCGAAGAGCTCCCAGCTGGGCATGCTCACGACCCGGGCGGCGATGCCCTGCTCTGCCAGCGCCGAGGCGGCGTCGCGGGCGAGCGAGACCTCGGAGCCGGTCGCGATGAGGATGATGTCGGGCGAGCCGCCGGGGGCTTCGTCGAGGACGTAGGCGCCGCGGGGAACCCCCTCGCGCACACGCTCGCGGTCGGCGATGACGGGTACGCCCTGGCGGGTGAGGGCGAGGAGGGTGGGGCCGTTGCGCCGTTCGAGGGCGACTCTCCAGGAGGCGGCGGTCTCGTTGGCGTCGGCGGGACGAAGGACGGTAAGGCCGGGGATGGCGCGGAGGGCGAGGAGCTGCTCGATGGGCTGGTGGGTGGGGCCATCCTCGCCGACGCCAATGCTGTCGTGCGTGAACACGTAGATCGAGTGGCAACCCATGATGGAGCCGAGGCGGATAGCCCCCCGCATCCAGTCGGAGAAGGCGAGGAACGTGCCGCCGTAGGGGATGAGCCCGCCGTGCACGGCCATGCCGTTCACGATGCCGCCCATGGCGTGCTCGCGCACGCCGAAGCGGAGGTTGCGCCCCTCCCAGGCATCCTTCGCGAAGTCGGTGGAGTCGTTCAGGTAGGTGTTGTTCGAGGGCGTCAGGTCCCCGGAGCCGCCCACCAGGTTGGGAATGACGGGAGCGAGGGCGTTCAGCACCTTGCCCGAGGCTGCGCGCGTCGCCATGGCGCCGTCGTCGGGGGAGAAGGCGGGGAGGTGCGCGTCCCAGCCCTCGGGAAGGTGGCCGGCGACGCCCCGGCGCCACTCGCTCGCCTCGTCGGGGAAGGCACGCTCGTAGGCCTCGAGGCGCTCCTGCCAGGCGGCCTGGCGAGCGGCGCCCTGCTCGAGGGCGACGCGGAACTCGGCGAGCACATCCTCGGGCACGTGGAAGGCGGCATCGGGATCCCAGCCAAGCACTTCCTTGGTGAGGCGCACCTCATCCTCGCCGAGAGGGTTGCCGTGGGCGGAAGCCGATCCCGCCTTGTTGGGGCTGCCATGGCCGATCTCGGTGGCTGCGACGATGATCGAGGGGCGGTCGTCGACCTCCTGGGCGGAGCAGAGGGCAGCATCGATCGCTTCGATGTCGTCCCCGTCGACGTGCTGGACGTGCCAGCCGTAGGCGGCGAACCGCTCCCCGACGTTCTCCTGGAAGGCGAGGTCGGTGCTGCCGTCGATCGAAATCTCGTTGTCGTCGTAGAGGAATGTGAGCTTGCCCAGGCCGAGCGTGCCAGCGAGGGAGCATGCTTCGGAGGCGATGCCCTCCATCAGGTCGCCGTCGCTGACGAGGGCGTAGGTGCGATGGTCGACGATGTCGTGGCCGGGGCGGTTGAAGCGGGCGGCGAGCATGCGCTCGGCGATGGCCATGCCGACGGCGTTCGCAACGCCTGAGCCGAGTGGTCCGGTAGTCGTCTCGACGCCGGGCGTGAGGCCGTACTCGGGGTGGCCGGGGGTCTTGCTGCCCCACTGGCGGAAGTTCCGGATCTCGTCGAGGGGGAGGTCGTAGCCGGTCAGGTGGAGGAGGCTGTAGAGGAGCATGGAGGCGTGGCCGGCGGAGAGGACGAAGCGGTCGCGGTCGGGCCAGGCGGGGTCGGCGGGGTCATGGCGGAGGTGGCGCGTCCAGAGGACGTAGGCCATGGCGGCGGCGCCCATAGGTGCGCCGGGGTGGCCGGAGTTGGCGGCTTGGACGGCGTCCATGGAGAGGGTGCGGATCGTGTTGATCGCCTTGTGCCTGAGGGTACCGGCGGGTGCGGTCATGGGATGGGCGCTCCAAGGCGTCATTTGGTCTGGCGAAAGCCGGCGGGTCGCGGCAGGGGCAACGTCCGGGGGAAGGCTAGCACGTCTGTTTCTACCCAGACAGAAAATAGCGTTCAGGAGCGTGCGAGTGCGGGGGTGAGGGTCTACGATCCGGATAGTCGGGAGGCGGGGAAGCCCGCGACAGGCCCAGAAGGAACGCGATGCGAGAGATTGAGGCGGCGGCCATTACCGAGACCGTCGCCAGACTCGCCGTGGAGTCGACGCACTTCCTGCCCGAGGACGTGGAGGGCGCCATTCGCGATGCACGCGAGACGGAGCGCTCCCCGCTGGGCGTGCAGATCATCGACGAGATCCTGGAGAACGCGGAAATCGCGCGGGAACGGATGCTGCCGCTCTGCCAGGACACGGGCACCGCGGTCGTCCATGTGGAGCTGGGACAGGACGTGCATGTATCCGGGGGCTACCTCATCGACGCCATCAACTCGGGCATCGAGCAGGGATACGGGGAGGGCTACCTGCGCAAGTCAATCGTCGAGCACCCCTTCGGCGAGCGGACGAACACGGGCACGAACGCGCCGGGCGTGATCCACACCGAGATCGTGCCGGGCGAGGAGATTCACATCGGCTTCATGCCCAAGGGGGGCGGCTGCGAGAACATGTCGCGCTACCAGAATTTCCTCCCGGGGGCGGGGCGCGAGGCGGTTATCGACTTCGTTTGCGAGACGGTGGACCTGTCGGGCGGGAACCCGTGCCCACCGCTCATCATCGGCGTGGGCGTGGGGGGCACGGCCGAGAAGGCGATGACGATCGCGAAGCACTCGCTGTTCCGGAAGGTCGGCGAGCGGAACCCGGACCCAGAGGTGGCAGGACTCGAGGGAGAACTGCTGGAGGCGGTGAACGCGCTCGGGGTGGGGCCACAGGCCGTGGGGGGCTCGACGACGGCGCTCGACGTGTTCGTCGAGACGTATCCGACGCACATCGCGGCGCTGCCGGTGGCGGTCAACATCCAGTGCCATAGCGCACGCACGAAGCACGCGGTGCTGTAGGGAGGCGGGGGATGGCGGAGACTAAAGCGATCACGTTGCCCCTCACGGACGAGGCCATCGAGGGCCTGCGCATCGGCGACCATGTAGAGTTCAGCGGCGTCATCCACACCGCGCGCGACGCGGCCCACAAGCGGATCGTCACCATGTCCGACGCGGGCGAGGAGCTTCCGCTCGACCTGCGGGGGCAGGTCATCTACTACGTGGGGCCGACGCCCGCGCGGCCAGGACAGCCGATCGGCTCGGCGGGACCGACGACGGCCATGCGGCTCGACCCGTACACGCCACGCATGCTGGGGCTGGGAGTGAAGGGGATGATCGGCAAGGGGGGGCGGGGCCGGGCCGTGCGCGAAGCCATCCAGGCGAGCCACGCCATCTACTGCATCGCGGTGGGGGGCACGGGCGCGCTCCTGAACCGGCACATCACGAGTGCCGAGGTCGTAGCGTTCGAGGACCTGGGGACCGAGGCCATCCGACGGCTGGAGGTCGAGCGCTTCCCGGCGATCGTCGTGAACGATGCGTTCGGGGGCGACCTGCTGGAGTCGGGGAGGCGGCAGTACCGCACGAGCTCGCGGCCGGTTCCTATCGGGGGCGGTGGAGCTTGACGGGACGGGAGACGGAGATCGCACAGGTGCCGGCGCTCACGGCGTGCTGCTGGGAGGCAGTGGCGCTTGACCGCGAAGGAGTCGCCGCCGTGGAGCGCCTCGCGATCGAAACGCATCCCGAGGCGGCGATCATTCGGACCTGCCAGCGGATCGAGGCGTACACACTGGCGTCGTGTGATTGCCCGGCGCCAACACACCGGGAGGGGCTGGATGCGCTGCGCCACCTGACCGAGGTGGCGGCGGGACTGCACTCGGCGGTGCTGGGCGAGGCCCAGATCCTCGGGCAGAGCCGTCGCGCGTTCGACGACGCCGACGGACCGCTGCTCGGCCTCGGCCGCACGGCGGTCGCGGCGGCGCGGGCGCTGCGGGCGGAGACGGAGTTCGACAGTCACGCGGGGCACCTGCTCGACAGGGGGCTCTCGCTCTCAGGGATCGCGCCGAGCGGGCGGTTGCTGGTGCTGGGCACGGGCGTGATGGCGCGACTCGTGGCCCAGCGCGGCGAAGCGATCGGGTTCGACGAGGTGCTGGTGGCGGGCCGCCGCCCGCCACGGCAGCCCATCGCGGGCGCCTACCTGCCACTGGCCGGCATCGGCCGGACAGGACCGGTCACGGTTGTGGCGGGATGCCTCGGGTCGGCGGCGAACGTGATCGCGCTGGAGGCGTTACCGCCGGCGGAGCTGGTGCTCGACCTCGGGACGCCCCGGAACTTCGCGGGGGGGGCGGAGGCGCGGGTGGTCACGATCGCGGACCTGCTCTCGGACGAGGCGGGGCGGCCGCACTCGGTGGCACGGCGGGGGGCGCTGCGCGAGCGGCTGCACACGCTGCTCGACCGCGAACTGGCTTCGCGGCGAGAGACCGCGTCGACGCCGGTGGGGGCGCTGCGAGCGTCGGTCGAGCGGGCGCGCCGGCGGGAGCTGGCGCGCATCGCCGCGCGTCACCCGGAGATCCCGCCGAAGACGCTGGACGCGCTCACGCGGTCGCTGGTGAACCGCATCCTGCACGAGCCCACGGAGCGTCTGCGGGCGCTGGGGGAGGGGTCGGAACTGGCGCGCGAACTGGCGGCGCTATTTGGAGAAGGGGAGTGATGGTGGAACGCAGCGAGGCTCAGGCGGCCATCGACACGCTGCGGGAGGTGCGGGTGGAGGTGGCGGCGGTACGGCGGCATCTGGACCTGCTGATCTGGGGCTTTCCACTTGGCTGCGCGGTCGTCATCGCGACGTCGGCGGTGTTTCGGTACGTGGGGTAGGGCTTACTCGCCTTCGTCGGCCATGATGGCGAGGAAGCCGAGGCGGCGCTGGCCGTCGTCTTCCTCGGGGTGGACCTCGACGCGGAAGATGGTGGTGTAGGGGAGGAAGACCTGGACGTCGTGCTCGTGGTCCTCCCGCTGGGTGTGGAGCGCGACCCAGCTGTCGGAGACGCCGGAGATGGCCTTCACGAAGTGCTTGGCGCCGTCGGCGGTGTAGAGCTCGACGATGGGGGACTCGCAGACGACCTGCGTGCAGAACGACTTGATCGCCTGGGGCAGGGTCGTCTCGAAGAAGTCGCGGTCGAAGGGCGGACCACCGGCAGGGGCGGCGGCCTGGGCGGGCGGTACGACGCCGGGGGGCAGGAAGAGGGCTGTTTCGGGAGGCATAGTGCGGGCAGGGTACGCGCGCAGACGCGGGATCGCCAGATGGCGGGTGGTCCGCTGTGAGGCGGGGTTTCGCTACACTTGTCGCCGCAGGGGAGGCTCCGCATGACGGACACCAGGGAATCGGACGCGACGCAGCCCAGCCTGTTTTCGGATGAGGCGCTGGCGGAGCTGTCGCGGGTGGTGCACGGCTGGGAGGAAGGGCCACTGGCGAAGGCGCTGCAGCGGTCGCCGGAGCGGTCGGACGGGTTCGCCACGAGCAGTCTCGATGTGCACCGGCTCTACACGCCACTCGATGTCGCGGACCTCGACTACGAACGCGACCTCGGCTTCCCCGGCGAGTATCCGTTCACGCGCGGCGTGCAGCCGACGATGTACCGCGGGCGCCTCTGGACGATGCGCCAGTATGCGGGGTTCGGCACGGCGGAAGAGTCGAACCAGAAGTTTCGCTACCTGCTGAGCCAGGGGCAGACGGGCCTCTCCGTCGCGTTCGACCTGCCCAGCCAGCTCGGCTACGACTCCGACGACCCGATGGCGATCGCGGAGGTCGGCCAGGTCGGGGTCGCGATCGACTCGCTGTACGACATGGAGACGCTGTTCGCGGAGATCCCGCTGAACAAGGTCTCGACGAGCATGACGATCAACGCGCCGGCGGCGGTGATGCTGGCGATGTACGTGGCGGCGGGGGAGAAGCAGGGCGTGCCCGCGGAGAAGCTGCGGGGCACGGTCCAGAACGACGTGCTGAAGGAGTACGTGGCGCGCGGGACCTATATCTTCCCGCCGGGGCCGAGCGTGCGGCTGGCGGCGGACGTGATGGCGTTCTGCGCGAAGGACGTGCCGCTCTGGAACACGATCAGCGTGAGCGGCTACCACATCCGGGATGCGGGCTCGACGGCGGCGCAGGAGATCGGGTTCACCTTCGCGAACGCCTGCGCCTACATCGAGGCGGCGCTCGCGCGGGGGCTCGAGATCGACGAGTTCGCGCCGCGCATCAGTTGGATTTTCAACACGCACAACCACTTCTTCGAGGAGGTGGCGAAGTACCGGGCGCTTCGGCGTCTGTGGGCGCGACTGCTGAAGGAACGGTACGGGGCGAAGAATCCGCGCTCGATGATGCTGCGCACGCACACGCAGACGGGCGGCAGCACGCTGATGGCGCAGCAGCCGGAGAACAACATCGTGCGGGCGGCCGTGCAGACGCTAGCGGCGGTGACGGGCGGCGTGCAGAGCATCGCGCTGAGCTGCTTCGACGAGGCCCTGGCGCTACCCACGGACGAGGCGCAGCGGATTGCGCTGCGGACGCAGCAAATCATCGCGCACGAGACGGGCGCGGCGGACACGGTCGACCCGTTCGCGGGCAGCTATTACGTGGAGCACCTGACGAACGACCTGGAACGGCAGGCGGTCGCGATCATGGAAGAGGTGGAGTCGATGGGCGGGTCGGTCCCGGCCATCGAGAGCGGCTGGATGCAGAATCAGATCGCGGAGGCGAGCTGGAAGTACCAGCAACGCGTCGACGATGGCGACGAGGTGGTCGTGGGGGTGAACGACTTCCAGGAGGGCGGCGACCAGCCGCAGACGATCTTCAGCGTCGACCGGCGGCTCGTGGACGAGCAGCTTTCGCGGCTGGAGCACCACCGTCGCGAGCGCGACCCGGAGGCGGTCGCCAGCGCGATCGCGGGGCTGAAGGCAGCCTGCGAGGGCGACGCAAACCTGCTGCCGCCGATTCTCGACGCGGTGCGTGCCTACGCCACGCTGGGCGAGATCTGCGGGGCGATGCGCGAGGTGTTCGGGGAGTACCGGCCGCCGACGGTCATCTAGCCCCTTCCGGTACGCTGGCCCCAGCCAGACAAGCGACGGGGGGGGGCGGTCATGAGCGACTCCGAACGGGACCTCCTTGAGGCTGCGCGCCGGTTCAGCTTCGGCGGGCGCATGGACGCTTCGAGTGCGGGTCCGATCTTCGTGCGTGGAAGCGGTTCCGAAGTCGAGGACGTCAATGGGAAACGCTATCTCGACTTCAACTCCGGGCAGATGTGCGCCTGGCTGGGGCACAACCACCCGGCAATCGTCGAGGCCGTGGCGGAAGCCTGCGAGAGGCTGATCCACGCGCACAGCAGCTACTACAACGACCAGGAGATCCGGCTGGCGGAACGGCTCGCGCGGCTCCTGCCGGAGCCCCTGCGCAAGAGCCTGTTCCTGCAGTCGGGAGCCGACGCCAACGAGGCGGCGATCAACATCGCGCGGAAGTACACGGGCGGGTTCGAGGTGGCCAGCCCCCACGTGTCGTTCCACGGCATGTCGGACACGACGCGGGGGCTCACGTTCGCGGGATGGCATCGCGGGTACGGCCCGCCACAGCCGGGGCTGATGGCGATGCTCGCGCCCTACTGCTACCGCTGTCCGATCGGGCTCAAGCCCGATTCCTGCGACATCGCCTGCCTCGACGCGTCGTTCGAGCTGATCGATGCCCAAACCACGTCGCGTCCTGCGGCTGTGCTGACGGAGCCGATCTTCTCCGCCGGGGGCGTCATCGAGCCGCCTTCGGGCTGGCTGTCGGAGCTCAAGGCGCGATGCGAAGAGCGGGGCATGCTGCTCATCCTCGACGAGGAGCAAACGGGGTTGGGCAAGACGGGCGACACCTTCGCGTTCGAGCAGGAAGGGGTCGTACCCGACATCCTCACGCTGGCGAAGCACTTCGGCGGCGGCATCACCCTGTCCTCCGTCAGCACATCGGCGGAGATCGAGGAGCGCGTGGTTGAGGACGAGTTCATCGTCACGCACTCGCACTCAAACGACCCGCTGGCCTGCGCGGCAGGCCGGGCGACCCTGGATACGCTGGAAGGGGAGGGACTGGCAGGCATCGCGAGACGCCTGGGAGGGCGGCTGAAGTCGAAGCTGCAGGGGCTGGCGGAGCGGTTCGAGATCGTGGGCGACGTTCGGGGACGGGGACTGCTGCTGGGCATCGAGCTGGTGCGCGACCGCGAAACGAAAGAGCCGGCGACGACCGAGGGCCGCGCCATCGCTCAGCGCTGCCTCGAGAACGGGCTCATCTTCAGCGTCAGGCGGGAGGGTTCCGTCCTGCGATTCGTGCCCCCGGCGAGCACGACAGAGGAGCAGATCGACGAGGCAGCGGCGCTCCTCGAGGACGCATTCGCGGAGGTCTGCCGGTAGATCGGGCGCCCTCGGGTGTCGGGTACGCTGGATCCCACGCAGTTCAGCGCAGGGAGACGGGCATGTCAGCAGAACCGATCAGCTACACGTGCACGAGGTGCTCCAATCCATCGTTCACGACGGAAGACCTCTTCCTCGCGGGGAAGTGGGGGCGCTTCTTCGACATGCAGAGCAAGAAGTTCACAGCTGTCATGTGCGAGAACTGCGGCTACACGGAGTTCTACCGCCAGCAGGGCAGCCGGGCAGGGAACATCCTCGACCTGCTCGCGAGCGGCTAGGGCTCAGATGACGGCGGCCTCGCGGAACGACTCGATGTCGTCCCAGGAGTAGCCGAGCTCGGTCAGGTAGCGCTCGGTGGAATCGCCGAGCTCAGGGGGTGGGGCGACCTCGGTCTGGGGCTCGCGGCCGAACTGGATCGGGCTTCCCACGACGAGCGCCTCGCCAAAGGAGGCGTGGGGCATGGCGGCGATGTAGCCGTTCGCGCGTGCCTGGGGGTCGGCGAGGATGTCGGCGTAGGTCTGGACGGGCCCGCAGAAGATGTCGCGGGCGCGGAAGCGGCCGATCCACTCGTTTGTCGTGCCGGTGCGGATCGCCTTCTCGAGGTGGGGATGAATCTCAGCCATGGCGGCGGCGCGGGAGCGGTCGTCGGGGTAGCGCTCGGCGAGTTCGTTGAGGCCGAGCTCGTCGCAGAGGGACGCGAACTTGTCGGTTGTCGCGCCGCCGATGACGAGCCAGCCGTCGGCGGTCTGGTAAGAGCGCCAGACGGAGCGGGAGGTGAGGAGGGGGTGGCCGAGGCCGGCCCGCGGGGCCGTGTCGCCGGAGAATGACTCGGTGTTGATCTCCCAGGACTGGAGGGCGATCTGGGAGCCGTAGAGGGAGACATCGACCTGCTCGCCTTCGCCGGTACGCTCACGCTTGACGAGAGCGGCGAGGATGCCCGAGCAGAGGATCATGGCGCCGACCTGGTCGGCGATGGCGGCGCCGGTGGGGGTGGGAGGGCCGTCTTCGGGGCCGCTCCGGAGCATGATGCCGCCGGAGGCCTGGCCGATGATGTCGTTGCCGGGGACGGGGGTGCGGTCGCCGTGGGGGCCGAAGGCGGAGGCGCAGGCGTAGACGATACGGGGGTTGAGGGCGGAGAAGGTCTCGTAATCAAAGCCGAGCCGGTCCATGGCGCCGGGGCGCATGTTGCTGACGACGACATCCACCTGCTTGACGAAGCGTCGGACGATCTCGCGGGCCTCGGGGCGGCGCACATCGAGGGTGATGCTGTGCTTGCCGCGGTTATGGGCGACGAAATAGGAGGTGGGGGCGCTGCGGCGGCCACCGACGCCGCGCCCGCGCTCCCCCTCCCGGTGTTCGACCTTGATGACCTCGGCGCCCATGTCGGCCAGCAGGGTCGTGGCGTAGGGGCCCTGCTGGGCCCAGGTGAAATCGAGCACGCGGATGCCTTCGAGCGGACGTCCCATGTCTTCCCTCCGAAGTCGTGGGGAGCATGGCACAGGGGCGGGCGAAGGCGCGAGTCAGGCGCGCAGTGGCTGGAGGCTACGGTAGGTGGCGCAGCGCCAGACCCACTCGAAGGGGCCGTAGCGGAACCGGTCGAGCCACGGCTGGGACCAGGCCAGCTGCACGACCCAGACGGCGACGATGAAGAGGAGGATCCAACTGCGGTTCAGATCGCCCGGCTCGAAGAGGGTGCGGAGGACGATGACGCCGATGATCGTCTGCGTGAGGTAGTTGGTGAGGGCCATGCGCCCGACGGCGTGGATGCGCCGGTGGAGGGCGCCCTCGCCGCGCAGGTTCCAGAGCGCGATCAGGCTGAGGTAGGCCAACGCGAGGGGGAGGGTGGCGAACGTGTTGGGGACGGCGCCCATGATGGCGACGTCAGCGGAGAAATCGGTGGCGGCCATCCAGGTGAAGCCGCCAATCGAGAGCGGCAGTCCGATGCCGAATCCCCACACTGCGAGGCGGCGGTAGAAGGCCGGGGAACGGGCGCCCGTGATGACACCGGTGCGATAGAGGGCGACGCCGATCAGCATCATGCCGAGGGCGCGGAGGAAGCCGTCGGCGACGAACCAGCCATCAACGCGGGCGGCGGCGCCGAAGCCGAAGAAGCCGTCCCCCACAACGTCGGGAGCCACGTCGGCCTCCGGAAGCCAGAACTGGCCGAGGTCAGCAGCACTCTCGATGGTCGGCTGGACGACAAGCGCCAGCGCCACGGCGCCCAAAATGGCGAGGCCGCCGAGCGCAAACAGCATGGCTGCTCGAAGCCGGTGCAGGGCGATGAGGAAGACCGAGCAGATGGCGTAGAGGATGAGCACGTCGCCGTCCCAGAGGGCGCCGTGGAGGATGCCGATGCCCAGCAGGAGCAGGTTGCGCCAGAAGCTGAGCCAGCCCGCGCGCCGTCCCTTGTCACGGGCGCGTTCGAAGAAGAGGACGATGCCGGCGCCGAACAGCATCGAGAAGAGGCCCATGAACTTCTGGTCGACGAAGATCTCGCCGGCGCCACCGATGACCCAGTCGAACCAGGTGTCGATGCCACCAGCGCCGATATTCCAGTAGGCGGCCGGCTCCAGCCCAAAGGAGACGGCGTTCATCACGAGGATGCCGAGCACGGCCACGCCGCGGATGGCATCGAGCGTGGTAATCCGCTCCCCCAAACCCGTGGGCGCGAGGCGTTCGGGCGTGGCCGGCTCGGCCGCTATGGGAGCAACCTGACCTTGATGGAGCCGGAGGACTTGTCGTCGGCGGTCTGGAAGGCCTCGGGGGCGCGGTTGAGGGGGAAGTTGTGGGTGACGAGCGGCCGGAGGGGCTCGATAAGCTCGTCGAGGAGGTCGGTGGCGAGCCCGAATTCGGTGCGAGGCCCGGGGCGTCCGTAGCAGACGGCTCCGACGAGGCGTACTTCCTTGAGGAGGAGGGGCGTGGCGGGCAGGGAAACCTCGCTGCCAAAGGCGCCGAGCATGACCACGGTGCCACGGTTGCGGACCAGGGCGATGCCCTCGTCGATGGTGGGAGCGCTGCCCCCGACGGTCTCGATGACGGCATCGACGGGGAGGCCCTTCAACTCCCGGCGAGCCGTCTGCCCATCCGGGAAGACGGCGGTCGCTCCGAGGGCCTGCGCCATCTCGGCCTGGAAGGGGTGTCGGGCGGTGATGTAGACCTCGGTGGCGCCGGCACGGCGGGCGACAAGCAGGTTTACGAGGCCAACCGTGCCCGCACCGAGGATGACGGCGCGGCTGCCGAGGCGGATGCCCGCCTCGCTGACGCCGTGCACAGCGACGGCGACGGGCTCAGCAAGGGAGCCGTCCTCGGGGGCGACCCGGTCGGGGAGGGGATAGACGGAAGTGGCGGGGGCGAGCATGGCCTCGGCCATGCCGCCGGCGCCATCGCCGCCGAGGAAGACGCGGTTCTGGCAGTGCCAGGTCTGGCCGGTGAGGCACTCGTAGCAGCGGAAACAAACGGCGACAGGCTCCACGGAGACGTTTGCGCCCGTCTCAAGCTCCACGCCTTCGCCCACGGCCTCAACCACACCACCGACCTCGTGGCCGGGGGTGTTCACGGCGGGACCGCCGCGGCGGTAGCTGTGCAGGTCGCTGCCGCAGATGCCGGCTCCGACGACGCGCAGGCGCACCCAGCCGGGAGGCGGGTCGGTCAGCTCGCGCTCAATGACCTCGACGGCGCGGGGGCCGGCCCAGGAGACCGCCTGCATGGTGCTCACGTTGGGCATGATACCGGGCTTACATCCCTACCTCGTGGGACCGGTATGGTGGGGCGCCGGGACCACCCCCCGGGAGCGACCGTGACGTCAGAGCAGGAACGGGGTCTCCTTGCATTCGTCGCAGACCGGGTAAAGGGCGTTCCTGCTTTCTCCTGGTGGATCGGGCTGTCCTACTGGGTGGGGCTCGCAATCGTGGTGGTGGCGGCGCTGGGCGTTCTGGTGATGTTCGCCATCCTGGTGAACCCCCTGACCGCAGTGCTGGCAGGCGTGATCGTGGTGGCGCTGGGTGTGGCGCTGACCGGCGGCGTCACGCGACGCCGGCGCCTTCCTCCCGAGACGCTGTTCTATGCGGCACTTGCACTGATCCCGCTGTTCATTGCCCTGGCGCTCATCGCCATCATTACCTGAGCCACCTCCTCCTCCCTTGCGTAGACTCCGCGCGCGGCCTGGGCCGCGGGAGGTTGACGATGGCGCGAGAGTACATCGACGTTCTCCGGCTTCCGGAGAGCATGCCGTGGCACTACAGCCAGGCGGTAAAGGTCGGCGATACCGTCTACGTGGCGGGGCAGGTGGGCGCCGGGGAAGGCAGCATCGAAGCGCAGACGCAGAAGGCCTACGAGAGCGTCGTGGACGTGCTGGCAAAGGCGGGGGCGACGATGGACCACGTCGTGCGCGAAACCGTCTACCTGGCGGATCGAACGAAGCTGCCCGAGGTGGCGAAAGTCCGGGAGACGTTCTACGGCGACCGCTTCCCCGCGAGCACGGCGGTCTTCAGCGGGTCGGGCGACGGCTACGATATCGAGGTCGAGGTGACGGCGGTTATCGACGACTAGCGGCGCCCGCTGCACTGGTCGCGAAGAGGCGCTCGGCCTCGCGCAGGTCGGCTGCGGTGTCGATGTCGTACCAGAAGTGGCCGCTGATATCGACGGTTCCAAGGCGGCGTTCCTGGGCGAGCACAGCGAAGATGTCGCTGAGGCCGCAGTCTTGTGGGGCGGCGTCGACGGCCTGCCAGATGGCCGGCGAACAGACGAAGGCGCCCGCATCGAGCGCGTCCCAGTCGGCCACGGACTTGCCGATGGAGGTCACGAACCCGGAGCCGTCGGTGGCGAGCTTGGTGGCCTCGTCGGTGTAGGCGTCGGTACGGGGCGAGCGGTCGGCGGCGACGCGGCAGGTGTCGCCGAGGGGGTCGGCGGCAGCGGAGTCGAGGAGGGCCTGGAGAAGCGGGGAAGAGAAGGCGTGGTCGCACATGACGAGGAGGAAGCGCTCCTCGCCGCAGAAGTCGCGGGCGGCGGCGAGGGAGTAGGAGGCACCCTGGTGGAAGCGGGGGTTGGCGGCGAATTCCAGGGGGAGGCGGGCCCACTCCTGGGCGCCCTGGCGGACGGCGCGCTCTCCGTGACCGGTGACAACGAGGGCGCGCTCGACGCCCGCTTCGGCAAGGGCGTTGAGGGTGTGGCCGACAAGGGGCTTGCCCGCGAGGGGGACGAGGGGCTTGGGGAGGCTGGGACCGGTCTCGCTGAGGCGCTGACCACGGCCCGCCGCAAGGACGACTGCCTTCATGCACGCTCCGGCGGGCGTGAGCCCGGAACTCGGAGGCAATCGTAGCCCATTTCCCGGACAGGGCGACTTGATAGGAACGCCTATCTACGATACTTTGCCGTGGCTAACCTCGGGGTTGAGGCTGAATTTGAGCGCTTTCGCACTGCTGACGCGCGCACGGCTGGGGATGGACCCCCGTCCTTCGGACGGGGGTGCCGGTGACCTCGTCACGAACGGCCTCTCCTTCTCCTATGGAGATACACGGGCGGTCGACGACGTTTCGATCACGGTTCCGGCAGGGACAGTCACGGCGCTTCTCGGGCCGAGCGGCTGCGGCAAGACCACGCTGCTGCGGCTCATTGCCGGGCTTGAACGCCCGGACGAGGGGGCCATTCACGCGGGGGGCGAGACGTTGAGCACGCCCGATCGCGTGACGCCTCCGGAGAAGCGTCGCATCGGGATGGTGTTCCAGGAGGGGGCGCTCTTCCCCCACCTGAGCGTGGCAGAGAACGTGGCCTTCGGCCTGCCACGCGGACCGGAACGGGAACGCGACGTCGAGCAAGCGCTGGAACTCGTCGGCCTGGCGGGCATGGGGAAGCGCTCGCCGACCTCCCTCTCGGGCGGGCAGCGGCAGCGGGTCGCGCTGGCCCGGGCGCTGGCTCCGGGTCCGGAGGTGCTGCTCCTGGACGAGCCGTTCGCGAACCTCGATCCGGCCCTGCGGGTCGAGCTGCGGACAGAAGTGGCTTCGCTGCTGCGGGCGCTCGGAATCACGAGCGTGTTCGTGACGCACGACCAGGAAGAGGCGTTCGTAATGGGCGCCCAGGTGATCGTGATGCGGGACGGACGGGTCCTGCAGAGCGCCCCGCCGAGCGAGCTGTACAGCCGCCCCACGAACCGCTGGGTGGCGAGCTTCGTGGGCGAGGCGAACGTGGTGCCCGGGCAGGGGGGCGCAGAGGCGGCGGAAACGATCGTGGGCTCGGTGCCGCTGGTGGAGGCGGGGCCAGCAGTGTGCGAGGTGCTGCTGCGGCCGGAGCACCTGGCGCTGGATGCGGGGGAGTCGTGGGAGGTGGAGGAGCTGGAGTTCTACGGGCACGACACGCTCTACGTGCTCAAGGGCGAGCACGGAGAGAAGCTGATGGTGCGCGCGAGCGGCGCACCACGATTCGTCAACGGCGATCGCACGTCGGTGCGGTACGACGGCCCGCCGACAGTCGCCTTCGAAGCGTAGGGGTCGTGCTGCGCGCGCCAGCCGTGATCGGCGCCACCAAGCGAGTGGCGGGCATCCGCGGGCCGCTCTGGCTGTGGGTCGTGGCCCTCATCATCGCGGCACTCTTCGCGGTCCCAGTCGGGTACCTCGTCGTCCGCAACATCACCGAGGGGAGCGCCACGCTCGACGTCCTCTTCTCGCGTGAAATAGCCGCTCCCCTCGTGAACACGCTTGTGCTGGCGGTGACTGTATCGGCAGCAACGGCGGCCGTCGGAACCCTGCTGGCGTGGCTGACGATGCGAACGGACCTGCCGCTGCGCGGTGCGTGGCGCGTGATCTGTCCGTTGCCGCTGGTGCTGCCCTCGTTCGTAGCGGGGGCCGCATTGCTGGCGGCCATCTCGCCCGGTGGGCTCGCGGAGGAGGTGTTGAACCCGCTGGGGTTTGGCGTACCGGCGCGTATCGAGGGGTTCTGGGGGTCGTTCGCGGTGCTGACCGCGGTCTCCTACCCGTATGTGTACCTGCCAGCGGCGGCCCGCATCGGCGCATTGCCGCCGTCGCTGGAAGAGGCCTCAAGGATGCTCGGCGAGGGGGGGCTGGGGACGTTTCGTCGAATCGTGTGGCCACAGGTGCGAAGCGCCGTCCAGGCGGGCACGCTGCTGGTGTTCCTGTACGTGGTGAGCGAATTCGGCGTGGTGAAGCTGATGGGGTACGAGACGCTCTCCACCAACGTGTTCGTGAACCGTCTCTACAACGCGCCGCTGGCCTTCGCGCTGGGGCTGATCCTGGCGGTGGTGGCCCTGGTGGTGGCGGGGCTGGAGCGGACTTCCGCAAGCCGCTCTCTGGTGCAGCTTGCGCCGGGCGGTACGCGAGGACGGCGCGTTTCGCTGGGGCCGTGGAAGGCGCCGGCAACACTGGCGGCGGTCATCGCCGTCGGGTCGGGGCTGGTGGCTCCCGTCGTGGTCCTGGCGTGGTGGGGCTTCCGCGGGCTGGTGGGAGAAGGCAGCGGATTCGACCGGACGAGCGTCGACGTGAGCGCGCTCGGGGGGCCAGTGCTGAATACCGTGATTGCGGCCGTGGCAACGGCAGCGGTGGCGGTGGTGGTGGTCTTGCCCCTCGCCTACCTGACGACTCGCTACGGGGGACGGGCAGCGGGGGCCGTGCACACGGTGGTAGCGGGAAGCTTCGCGGTACCGGGTCTGCTCATTGCGCTGGCGGTGGTGTTCATGGCGCTCAAGGTGCCCGGGCTCGGGTTCCTCTACCTTTCGCTTCCCCTGCTGGTCTTCGCCTACGTGGTTCACTTCGGGGTGCAGGCGCTTCGCAGTGCCGAGGTAGGGGTGGCGACGGTCGACCGGCGGCTCGAGGAGGCGGCGCAGACGCTGGGAGCGGGGCGACTGCGGCGGTTGCTGCGGATCGAGGCGCCGCTGATGGCGCCGGCGCTGGCGGCAGGCGGGGGGCTGGTACTGCTCTCGACAATGAAGGAGCTTCCGGCGACGCTGCTGGCCGCGCCCGTCGGCTTCGAAACGCTGGCGACGCGCATCTGGAACGCGGAGGGGGACGGCTTCCTCGCGGACATGGGGATGGCGAGCGTGATACTGGTGGCGGTCTCGGCGGTGCTGACGTGGCTGCTCGTGATCCGCAACGCGGAGCACCTGCGCTAGGAGCTGCGGGCGATCACGTTCTCGGCGAACCAGGCGATGTCGTCGAAGTCCGAAGAGGAGATGGCGACCTCCTCGACGCCAACCTCGGAGAAGCCGGCGATCTGTTCGAGCATGTTGTCGCCATCGCCGAAGAGGACGCCGCTGTGGTCCCACTGCGTGACCTTCACGGAGCGGCCCCAGCCACGCGCCATCTGGGCGATGCCGCCGGCGATCTGATCGGCGGCTTCCCGGGTCTGGCCGCGGGCGAGGATGACGTCGGAGGTGATGGCGAGGGTGGCGGGGTCGCGGCCGACGTCCTCGCAGGCGGTATGGGCGTGCTCGGCGAACTCGGCAACCTGAGCAGGACCAAGTTGCCAGGTGTTGACGGCGTCGGCGTGGCGGGCGGCGAGGCGGAGGAGGGCGCCGCGACGGTTCAGCCCGATCATGATGGGCGGGTGGGGCTGCTGCACCGGCTTCGGGGCGAATGTCGCGTCCCCTTCAAGTCGGTAATGCTTGCCATTGAACTCGGTCGTCTCCTGGGTCCAGAAAGACTTGAGTATCTGGATGCCTTCCTCGAGCTGCTGGACTCGATCGAGGAAGTCGAGCATCTCGAAGCCGTAGGGCTCGAAGTCGGCGTGCTCGTAGGCGGTGCCGATGCCGAGCACTGCCCGCCCGTTCGAAAGAGTGTCGACCGTGACAACCTGCTTGGCGAGCTGGAAGGGGGGACGGAACGGCATACCCGTGACATGCGTGCCAAGCCGCATGTGCTGCGTCTGTCCCGCTACCCACGCGAGGTAGGTCCAGGCATCGGGCTGGTCGAAGGAGGGGTGGTCCACGACGTTGAACGTCTCGAAGCCGAACTCATCGACCTCGCCGATCTGATCGTTCAGGGCCCCTCCACCCGTGGCGACGAGGCCGAACTTCACGGCGAGGAGGTTCCCGCAGAGGAGTTACCCGGAGCCTGCGTGGCGAGCAGCTCGAGGTCGTCGACCTTGCCGAACATGTAGGGCAGGAACGACTCGCCGGGGACACGCGTGAGGATCTCGCCGTGGGTGTAGGTGTCACCCTCGCTATAGCTCACCCCGAGCAGCTCGCGGATGGGGATGTCGGCGACGGGGTCGTGGGGCGACTCGCGCAGGAGCACCTCGCCTTCAAGCTGCTCGATGAAGCGGGTGCGGCCGGTGTGGCGCACGCGCACCAGCACCGGGTCGTTGTCGAAGCCACGTCCGTCGGGGGCGGGCATGAACTTGAAGTAGAAGCGCGAGCTCTCCGGGGATTCGCGCCCTTCAAGGCGTTCGACGACGCGCCCGCGCACCTCAATGTACACCTGCCCATAGCGCTCGATGGTGCCGGTGATCTCGTCGCCATCGCGGCGGACGTGGATGTTGGCGACCTTCTTGGGTTCGCCGTAGAGCTCGCGCCCGAAGATGACGGCGCTGTCCGTCGACATGGGCATGGTGATGGGGTAGTCGCCGACGATGCCCTCGTACCGGCAGCGGACGTTGAGCCCGCCCGCCCCGAACGGCTGAAGCGTATTGCTGACGCCGATGTGAGAGACGCTGGCGGAGGCGATGGGCTCGTCGGCCGGCTCCAGGGGCGGGGGGAGGATGGCCGCGATGACGTCCGGGTCGGTGCGGAAGCTCGCGGCGATGCCGCGGAACGACTCGAACTCGGGGGTGGCGTAGAGCTTCTGGAGGCGGCGGACCTCCTCAAGGGTCTTCACGTAGCGGAGCTGCATGCTGGCCTCCTGCGGGGCTGGGGTAGGGAGCGAGGAATCGCGATCAGTCCATGCGACTGCCGCCGTCGACATTCAGTGCCTGGCCCGTCATGTAGGACGAGTCGTCGGAGGCGAGGAAGGCGACGACGGCGGCCTGCTCCTCGACGGTGGCCTGACGGCCCATCAGGAGCGCGCGGCGGATGGCGGCCTTGGAGGTGCCCGGCTCGGCGCCGGCAACCTCGTCGTAGCGGCCGAAGGTGCCGTCCATCATGTCGGTGTCGGTCGAGCCGGGGCAGACGATGTTGACGCGGATGTTGTCCTTGGCGAGCTCGAGCGCGAGCTGCTGGGTAAGGCCGTGCATCGCCCACTTGGTGGCGCAGTAGGCGCCGTAGTTGGGGATGCCGATGCGCCCGGCGGTGGAGGAGATGTTGATGATGCTGCCACCGCCACCCTTCACCATCTCGCGGCCGACGGCGCGAATGGTGTGATAGAGGCCGTGGAGGTTGACGTCGACGGTCTCGTACCAGTTCTCGTCGGTCATCTCGAGGATGGGGGCAGCGCCGGCCTCGCTCGGGAGGGCGGCGTTGTTGACGAGGATGTGGATGCCGCCGAGTTCGGCGACCGCAGTATCGACGGTGCGCTGGAGGTCGTCCTTGTCGGTCACGTCGCAGTCGATGGCGAGGGCGCGGCGGCCCATGCCGCGCACCTCCTCGGCGACGCTCTCGATGCCCTTCCAGTCCATCTCCTGCTCATGCGGGGGGAAGGTGGAGGGGTCGCGCTGGCGCGCGGTCACGACGATGTCGGCGCCCTCCTCGGCGAGGCGCAGGACGATGGCGCGACCGATGCCGCGGTAGCGTCCGGCGCCGGTGACGAGGGCGACGCGACCTACGAGTCTAGTCATCGAACGGTCCGCCGGTAATGGCGCCGAGGTCCTCCCACTTCATGGCGCGGCGCCGGTTCCAGTGCTCAACCCAGCTATCGACGTAGCCCTGCCCACCGTGGTGGTAGTCGACCTCGAGGGTGACCTCGCCCTCATCGTTGAACTCGAGGCGGGACACGCCCTCGAAGGAGCGCCATTTGCCGTAGTTCTCGTCGTTCTCGTCCATCACCTGGGAGTAGGCCATCCAGAGGATGCAGATGCCGCGATGGTTCTCAGCGACATAGACCTCCTCGACGGGGACGCGCAGGGTGATGCCAACCTGGCGGCTGGCCCAAAACTGGCGGATCTCCTCCTTGCCGTTCAGGGCCTCGGCATGGCTGACGATGTCGCGCATGACGGCGTCATCGGAGAACCACTGGTCGGGGCCATAGGGGTCGCCGCTGCTCCAGCCGCCCTCCTCGAAGAGCTTGCGTCCGGTCTCGATGTCATTGGGTCCGACGGGCATGGGTGCGCCTCCTTGGTCGTGCGGCGCGAATCATAACGAGGGCGGGAGGGGGCAGGGGCGGGGTCTAGGCGCCGGTGATGGCGCCGAGGTCCTCCCACTTCATGGCGCGACGGGCGTTCCAGTGCTCGACCCAGCTGTCGCACATGCCCTGGACGCCGTGGTGGTAGTCGACCTCGAGGGTGACCTCGCCCTCGTCGTTGAACTCGAGGCGGGACATGCCCTCGAAGCAGCGCCACTTGCCGAAGTTCTCGTCGTTCTCGTCGACGACCTGGGAGTAAGCCATCCACATGACAGCGACGCCGCGGTGGTTCTCGGCGACGTAGATCTCCTCGGCGGGGACGCGCACGGCCATGCCGTACTTGCGGTTGCGCCAGAAGCTGCCCCAGAAGGCACGAATCTCGTCCTTGCCGCGCATGGCCCCGTCGTAGTTGACGATGTCGCGCATGACGGCGTCGTCGGAGAACCACTGGTCGGGACCGTAGAGGTCGCCGCTCCCCCACCCCTCATCCCCGAAGAGCTTGCGGGCGGTCTCGATGTCGTTGGGTCCGACGGGCATGGGGGCCTCCTGGGGTGGGGCGGATGATAGCGAAGGGGCGAAGGGGCGGGCTGTGATCCAACGCTATCGGTGACCGTCGTGATCGTGCTACTGCTGGTTCTCGGGATCGTCCGCGGTGTCAATCAACCCCTTGATGTGGTTGCTGAAGTGGCTCCCGTCGTCGATGAGTTCCAGGGCCTCAAGCTGCCTTTCCAGGCAGGTGACCTCGGCGGCCGTTCCATGGTGGTCTTCCCCCTGGATGTAGAGATTGCTGTGACAGGCATCGTGCACAAGGGCGCCCGCTAACCAGATCACCTGGTCTCGCCGGCTGTAACCGGGAGCAAAGGCCGTTCCTTCCTGTACGAGGTAAGTCTTCGAATACACGTTGATCCCATATCCCGAAGAAACCAACCGAATGGTTGCGATCCCTTGCTCGACCCTGACGAGGGCTTCCGGCGCCCGTTCCGACAGGAGTTGAAGCGCTGCCTCGACCTGCTCCACAAACTCACTGGACCCCTCGACTCGGATCCCGGCGGCAGTTGCCGTCGCAGCCGGGACGCCGGTGAGCTCGCCGTCGCCCTTAGAAGCGTCCTGGATCAACCCCCGCACGTGGTCGACGAAGAGATCACGCTTGTCTATCAGCTCCAGGATGGCGAGTTGTTCCTCGAGGCAGGAGACCGTCGCGGTGTTGCTGGAGTAGTCCCATCCAGCGCGGTAGAGGTCGATGAGACACACGTGGTACACGAGCTCCGCGGCCAGCCAGATAGCCTGGTCGGAAGGGGCGAAGCCCGGGACGAACGCCTGGTTCTCGGCGATCCGCGCGACACCATCGATCAAGTCCTGCGCTGTTCTCGTCGGGAAGGGCACGGAGAGAATCGCCTCCACGTATTCCTCGACCCAAACGAGCGTCTCGGGAGCCCATACGTGAAGGAGGTAGAGGGCAGCTTCAACCTGCGCGACGAAGTCGTCGGGTCCCACGATCCTGATTTGCGTGGAGACGGATGGGGATGTGGCCGAGGCCGTCGGCGGGGGCGTGGCGGTAGCGGTCGGGGTGGACGTGGCGGCGACGGTTGGGGTGGCGGTGACGGGCGGGGGTTCCGTCGGAGCGGAGTCGCCACCGCCGCAGGCGACGAGGGCTGCCATGAGAAGGGATACGAACCCTGCGGCAACAGCAAGGCGAGCCATGCGGTGGGGCCTCATGGTCCTGATGCTAGTGCCTCGACAGGGGACTGGAAGCCAGCGCTGGTCATGCAGTGAGCGGGTCAGCCGCCGCCGATGGCGGGGACGAACTGGATCTCGGTGGTCTCGGTGACGGGCTGGAGGAGGCCGAGGTGGTTCGTCTCGCCGTCGATGGCAGCCATGATCTCGGGGATGAGGGCGCCATCCTCGTCGAGGAGGCGCTCCTTCATTCCGGGGTAACGCTCGTCGAGGGCGTTGATCACCTGGCGCAGGTTGCGACCGGACACCTCGACGGTGCGGGCGCCCCCGGTGAGGCCCTCAAGCAGCGAGGGGATGAAGACGGTGGCCACAAGCCCCTCGCTAGTCCTCCGGCTCGACCGCTCCCAGGGCCTCGAGCACGTTGCCCGGCGACATCGGCAGGTGCGTCATACGCACGCCGGTGGCGTCGTGGATGGCGTTGGCGATGGCGGCCATCGGCGGGACGATGGGTACCTCGCCTACCCCACGGATGCCGTAGGGATGGCCGGGGTTCGGCACCTCGATGATCTCGGTGTCGATCATGGGGAGGTCGAGGCTGGTGGGCATGCGGTAGTCGAGGAAGCTGGCGTTCGACATCGCGCCGTCTTCCTGCCAGACGTACTCCTCGCTGAGCGCCCAGCCGATGCCCTGGACGGCGCCGCCCTGCATCTGCCCCTCGACGTAGCTGGGGTGGATGGCGGTGCCGGCGTCCTGGATGGCGGTGAAGCGGAGGACGTCGACCTTGCCCGTCTCCGGGTCGACCTCGACATCGACGATGTTGCCGGCGAAGGCAGGGCCAACGCGGGTCGGGTTGGAGCTGGCGGAGGCGCTGATGGGACCGCCGGTGCGGAGCTGCTTGCCGGCAACTTCCTTCCAGGTGATCTGCTTGCCATCGGCGAGGGAGAAGACGCCGTCCTCGAAGCTGACGTCGTCGACGTCGGCCTCGAGGAGGATGGCGGCGCGCTCGGTCATCTGGCGCTTCACGTCCTCGGAGGCGGTGATGGTGGCGATCCCGGTCGAGAAGGCGGTGCGGCTGCCGCCAGTCACGCCCGTCCAGCCGATGGAGTCGGTGTCGCCAACGGTGGGCTGGACCTCATCGACCGAGAGGCCAAGGGTCTCGGCGGCCTGCATCGCGAGTACGGCCCGCATCCCGCCGATATCGACGGAGCCGGTGACGAGCGCGATCGTGCCGTCGGCGTTGACGGTGACGGTGGCGGAGGACTGGTTGCCACCGTTGAACCAGAAGCCCATGGCGACACCACGTCCGCGGTTCGGACCCTCGATGGGCGCGGAGAAGTGGGGGTGGTTGACGATGGCGTTCTCGACCTCGACGCAGCCAACGGTGGGGAAGGGCATGCCGTTGGGCATGCGGTCACCTTCCTTCGTCGCGTTCTTGAGGCGGAAGTCCATGGGCTCCATGCCGATCTTCTCGGCGAGCTCGTCGATGACGCTCTCGACGGCGAAGGCGGCCTGGGGGGAGCCGGGGGCGCGGTAGGCGCCGACCTTGGGCTTGTTGACGACGACGTCGTAGCCATCGACGACGAGGTGCTCGATGTCGTAGGGGGCGAGGGCGGTGGAGGCGCCGGCGCCGACGGGGGAGCCGGGGAACGCGCCTGCCTCATAGGCCATCCAGAGCTCGGCGGCAGTGATGTCGCCGTCGTTGGTCGTGCCGATGCGGGCGCGGATGGTGGTGGCGGAAGTGGGGCCGGAGGCCTCGAAGACCTCGGTGCGGCTCATGGTGACCTTCACCGGTGCGCCGCTCTTCTTCGAGAGCAGGGCAGCCACGGGGTCGACGTGGACGTAGGTCTTGGCGCCGAAGCCGCCGCCGATCTCCATGGGGATGACGGTGACCTTGCCCTCGGGCACGCCGAGGATGGCGGCCGCCTGGCCGCGGATGCCGAAGGCTCCCTGGGTGCTCGTCCAGATAGTGACGTGGCCATCGGGGTCCCAGCGGGCGGTGGAGGTGTGAGGCTCGATGTAGCCCTGGTGGACGGTGCTGGTGGTGAACTCGCGCTCGACGATGACATCGGCCTTCGCGAAGCCCTCGTCGAGGTCGCCGCGCTTGAACTGGAGGTGGCTGGCGACGTTGCTGTGGACGCCCGTGTCGTCGCCGCGGGTAAAGCGCTCGGCGATGGAGCGGGTGGTCATGGCGTCGTGGAGCAGGGGGGCGTCGTCACGCATCGCGTCGAGGGCGTTGAGGATGACCGGGAGGGGTTCGTACTTGACCTCGATGAGGTCCAGGGCTTCCTCCGCCACGTGCGGGTTGGAGGCGGCGACGGCGGCGACGGCGTGGCCCTTGTAGAGCGTCTTTTCCTGGGCGAGGCAGTTCTCGGCGAGGAGGCGGGCGTTCCCCATGGTCTCACCGAAGTCGATCATCATGTCCTGCACGATGGGCACGTCGGCGCCGGTGACGACTGCCTTCACGTCGGGGAGGGCCTCGGCCTTGCTCGTGTCGATGGACACGATGCGGGCATGGCCGTGGGGGCTGCGCAGGATCTTGCCGTGCAGCGTGCCGGGCAGGTTGATGTCGGCGCCGTACTGGGCGCGCCCGGTCACCTTGTCGACGCCGTCGTGGCGGATGGGACGGCTGCCGACGACCTTGTAGCCGGCCTTGGGTGTGCTGCGTTCCTCGGTCGTAGTCATGCGAATGCCTCCCTCGGGGTTCCAGGGCGTAGCCTACCGGATGGCAGTGGGATCGCGGGAGAGTGGCGATGGGTGACGAACGGTCCCGAACACGGCACAATGCCGCCGCGATGTGGGTAAAGGGACGGGCAAGGTTCTGGGGGTGGGCGGCGGTCGCGGTTGCGTGCGTGATGTTGCTTGCGTGCGGGGGCGGAGAGGGGAACGACGACGGCGGCAGCGAGGAGAGCGGACCGCCGGACGTCGCGGTACTTCTCGACTCGGCGGTGGGCCAGTTCCTGGAGATGCAGAGCTTCCACTTCGCCCTCGACTTCGACGGCGAGACATCCCCGATGGAACAGCTCTCGGTCGACATGGAAACGATCGAGGGCGACGTCATCCTTCCCGACCAGCTCGACGCGAAGGTGAAGGCGAAGGCACGGCAGTTCGGCGGCATCAACGTCAACGTCAGCCTCGTAGGGGTGGGCGAAGACGCCTGGGTAACGAACCCGTTCGACCAAACGATGTGGCTCCCGCTGGAGGGCGGCAATCCCCTGAACGGGCTCTTCAATCCATCGGAAGGGGTGGCGGCGGTTATCCGCGGGGCGGCAAATCCGACGTTGACGGGGGAGGAGGAGATCGACGGGGTGCTGACGTGGGTGGTTGAGGGGACGATCGACTCGGGCGACCTGACGGCGTTCCTCGATTCCGCCGTGCCGGGCTATGACGTGAAGGGCACGATCTGGATCGGGAAGGACGACAACGTCATCTACCGCATCTACCTGCTTGGGCAGCTGACCGCCGAGGAGCCGGTGGACATCCTGCGGCGCTTGAGCTTCTCGAGCTTCAACGACGTGGAGCCCATCGAGCCGCCGCTGCCGTGACGGCCGCCCAGGGCGCAGCGGTCGGGGCTCGATCAGCCTGGCCGGTGGTCATCGCGCTCGGGCTCGGAGTCTTCATCGGGGGCTTCGACCAGACCTTCGTGGTTCCGGTCCTGACGGAGATGCTCGGGGACCTGGGCGTAGCGGTGAACGAGCTCGAACAGGCCTCGTGGATCCTGAACGGCTACCTGCTCGGCTACACGGTCGCCCTGCCCCTCATGGGGCGGTTCGCAGACGTACACGGGCACTACCGCATCTTCGTGATCGGGATGCTCATCTTCATGGGCGGCTCCGTGTTCGTCGCCTTCGCGCCCAACATCACCATCCTCACGATCGCGCGGGCGGTCACGGCACTCGGCGGGGGGGCGCTGGTGCCGGTGGGCCTGGCAATCGCCGCTCACGCCCTGCCCGCCTCGCAGCGCACGATCGGCCTGGGGTCGATTTCGACCCTGGACGACGCTTCGAGCCTGGCGGGGCCGCTGTGGGGCACGCTCATCGGCGTGTGGATCGGCTGGCGGGGCCTGTTCTGGATGAACATCGTGCTGGCCCTGCCCATCCTCATCCTCGTGCTGGTGCTGGCGCGCCGCGCCTCCGCTCCGCCACGCGCCAACGAGCAGGTGGACTGGCAAGGGGGATTGCTGCTCGCACTGGCGCTGGGGGCATTGACGTTCGCGATCGCGGGGGCGGGGGAGAGCCTGCGCGAACTCTGGCAGATCCTGTCGCTCTACGGGGCGGCAGCGGTGTTCATGGCGTTCTTCGTGCGGCGCCAGCTTCGAGTTGAGTCACCGCTGATCGACATGCGGATGTTCCGGATCCGGCGTGTCGCCTTAGCAAATGTCGTCTTCCTGCTGGAAGGCATGGCCCTCATCACAGCCCTCGTGAACGTGCCTCTGCTGGCGCAGGTGGTGTGGGGCATGGAGGGCGCGGGGCCGGGATTGATGCTGGGACGGATGGTCCTGTTCATGGCCGTCGGGGGGATTGCCGGAGGTGCGCTGGCGACCATCGCCGGGTACCGCCTGACGACCGTCGTGAGCTTCGTGATCGCCGCGGCAGGCCTGTTTGCGATGTCCGGCTGGGCGTCCGAACCGAGCCAGATCGCGCTGTGGACGGCACTGGGGCTGGCGGGGCTGGGATTCACGCTGGCCGACGCATCCCTCTACGCGACGATCATGGAGAGCGTCGAGGCGGGGCGGCGCGCCTCGGCCACCGCCGTGCTCCAGGTCTCGCAGACGCTGGGCATGGTCGTGGGCATGGCGCTGCTGGGGTCGGAGGGGCTGGGCCGCTTCGACCAGCGCGCCGGGAGCCTCTTCGCCCAGGAGCTGTTCGAGATTACGGAGGACCAACTGATTGACGTCGTCCGGCAGACGATGGACGAGACGTTCTTCGTGGCGGCGGTCCTCATGGCGGCGGCGGCCGTGCTCTCGCTCGGGCTCGGAGGGGGCCGGCTCTGGAGACGTCGGGGAAGCGGTGGGCCCGCTGCGTCCCCCGCTACCGGCGACCCGTGACGCTGAACAGCCGAGGAGGCACTCCATGACAGAAACGCTGCGCGAGCAAAACGACCGGATCGCGATCGTCGACGTGATCAATCGGTACGGCACGACGATCGACGCGGGCGACTACGAGGGGCTCGCCGACTGCTTTGCGTCGGACGCCGTCGTTCGATACGGCGGGGGCCGGGAGTTCCACAGCGGCGAGGAAGTCGCGGAGTTCGTGAAGGGCATGACAGTGGACTTCGTGGCCCAGCAACACCTGCTGGGGAACCACGAGGTCGTGCTCGAGGGCGACCGGGCGACGGCGACGACCTATCTCCACGCGACGCAGATCGAGCGGGAGGAGGCGGGAGGGGGCGTGGTCGTGACCGGCGGGGTCTACCGCGACGTGCTGGTGCGCACGAAAGCCGGCTGGCGCATCGCTGAGCGCGAACTGGAAGGGCTGTGGCGCGAGCGGCGGGAGTCAGACTCCTAGCGGGTGGATGCGCCCTGCGGGGTTCAGCAGACCGCCGCGTGCCTGCCGAGGGGAACTGGTAGTTGTCAGCGCCCTATGATGCGCGAATGCGTGAACCGCTGACGGGCCAGTGAGCGAACGAACACAGAGCGTCCCTTCCCCACCGGCGCGGGCCGGCAACCGGCCGTCGTTGCCGACCCTGGAGACGTTCTCGGCGTTTCGTTCCCGCCCGTTCACCTACCTCTGGATCAACACGCTGAGCTTCGCGCTGGTGCAGGCGATGCAGCGGTTCGCGTTCGTCTGGCTGGTGATCGAGGCGATCGACGAGGGCGGGCTGGGGCGGGGGTCGGAGTGGTCGGGGGCGGTGTTCTTCGCACTGGGCATCCCGGTGCTGTTCTTCACGATCCCCGCGGGCGTGCTCGCCGACCGCATCAACCGGCGCACGCTCGTGCTCGCCAGCCAAGTCGTGGCGGTGGCGGTGACCGTGGCCGCGGGGGTGATCATCGTGGCAGGGGCGATGACGACGGTGCTGGCGCTGCTGCTGGCGGCGGGCGTAGGCGCGACCATCGCGGTGGGCCTGCCCGTGCGGAACGCGATCGTTCCCACCGTGGTCGACCGCGACACGCTGCTGAAGGCGATCGTGATGATGAGCATGGCGATGAACATCTCGCAGATCGTCGGAGCCTCGCTGGGGGGCCTCGCGATCGCGGTGTGGGGCATCGGCGGAGCTTTCATCGCGCAGGGGGTCCTGCTCCTGGTCGGGACGCTGGCGCTGATCCCGCTTCGAGTGCCGACGGTGCGGGCAGCGGAGCAGCACCGGCAACCGATCCAGGAGCTACGCGAGGGGATGGGTTTCGTCTGGGATCACCAGGGCATCCGCACGCTCATCATCCTGCTGGCGATCGCCGGCATCTTCCTCATCGGCCCGTTCGGCACGCTCCTTCCGCAGATCGCCAAGGAGGAGTTGGGGCGGAATGCATTCGAGGCAAGCCTGCTGTTCACGTTCATGGGCGTGGGCACCGTGATCAGCTCGCTTGCCATCGCCTCCGTGCCCGAGTTGCGCAACAAGGGGGGCTGGGTCATCGGCACGTTGATCTCAGCAGGCATCGTGGTGCCGCTGCTGGGAGTCTCGCCCTGGTACCCGTTAACGGCGGGCGTCATGTTCTGCGGAGGCGTGGCCGCGGGCATCTTCATGAACCTGAACCAGACGCTCGTGCAGGCGAACACGCCACCCGAGATCATGGGGCGGGTGGTGAGCATTCACACACTGGCGTTCCAGGGGGTGGGGCCGTTCGGGGGGATCCTGGCGGGGCTCATGGCGGCCTGGCTGGGAGCGCCTACCTGGATGGTGATCAGCGGGGCAATCCTGTTCGTGCTGACGACCTGGGCATTGGTCACGCAGCCGGCGCTGCGGAAGATGTCCTAGGCCTCCGCCACTGCCCCGAGGCTTAGTCGGTGAAGACGCCCCCGTGGGGATGGAGCAGCGCGCCGGTGTAGAAGCTCGAGTCGTCGCAGGCGAGGAAGAGGGCGGTCTTGGCAACCTCCTCGGGGACGCCCATGCGCTTCATCGGCGTAAGGCCCATCGACCAGCTTCCGCCTACCTCGCTCTCGCTCAGGCCGGCCGTCATGGGGGTTTCGATGAAGCCGGGACCGATCGCGTTGACGCGGATGTTGTGGAAGGCGAGCTCCATCGCCAGCACCTTGGTCAGCATCCAGACGCCCGCCTTGGAGACGCAGTAGGGACCGACGCCGACCTGGGGAACCTTCGCCATGATCGATGCGATGTTGATGATGGCGCCGCCGTTGTCCGCCTCGACCATCCGGCGGGCGACGGCGCGGTCGGAAAGCAGCACGCCAGTGAGGTTCACGTCCAGCACCTTCTGGAAGGCTTCGACGGGGGCGTGCAGGAGGAAGGAGTCGTTGACGCCCACCGAGCTGATCTGCACAGGCTCGGGGTCCATGTAACGCCAGTTGCTGATGCCGGCGGCGGCGAGGAGGACATCGATGGCGCCGAAGGTCTCGACGGCAGCCTCGGCCATGGCTTCGCAGGAGGCCTCATCGCTTGTGTCGGTGCTGACGTAGATGGCCTCGCGTCCACGTGCCCGTACGGCCGCGACGGAGTCGGCGCCGTCCTGGAGGTCGGCGATGACGACGTTGGCGCCCTCGTCGGCGTAGAGCTCGGCGGTGGCGCGGCCGATGCCGCTGGCTCCGCCTGTGATGACCGCGACCTTACCCTCGAGCTTGCCTGCCATCTGAAGTCTCCCCACGTAAAGCTGGCGGGACTATAGCGGAGCAGAGGGGGCCGGGACGCCAAGACGGAGCAGCCCTGTAGGATGCGACGGGTGACCGAACAGGCTCGGGGCGCGGCAGGCGCCCCAGCGCGCCCTGCCAGCCGCCCCTCGCTGCCGACACTGGAGACATTTTCCGCCTTCAAGTCGCGGCCCTTCACGTACCTCTGGATCAACACGATGAGCTTCGCGCTCGTGCAGGCGACGCAGCGCTTCGCATTCGTCTGGCTGGTGATCGAGGGAGTCGAGAGAGGGGGACTGGGGCTCGGGGCGGGGGCGACCGGGATGGTGGCCTTCGCGCTCGGCGTTCCCGTGCTATTCGTCACCATCCCGGCGGGCGTACTGGCGGACCGCATGGACCGGCGCACGCTCGTGCTGGGCAGCCAGCTCGTAGCCGTTGGAGTGACGTTTGCGGCGGGTGTGATCCTGCTCGCCGGGGAGATGACGACAGTCATCGCCATGCTGCTGGCGGCGGGGGTGGGGGCGACGATCGCGGTAGGCCTGCCCGTGCGGAACGCGATCGTTCCAACGGTGGTGGAACGAGACACGCTGCTGAAGGCGATCGTGATGATGAGCATGGCGATGAACGTCTCGCAAATCGTGGGGGCCGGGCTGGGAGGCCTGGCGATCGCCATCTGGGGCATCGGAGGGGCATTCGTGGCGCAGGGCGTCGTTCTGTTGATCGGGACACTGGCGCTGGTACCGCTTCGGGTTCCGAGGGCCCGCGAGGCCGCGGAACACCGGGCTCCGATGCAGGACCTGCTGGACGGGCTGCGCTTCGTGTGGAGGCACCAGGGCATCCGAACGCTGATCCTGCTGTTGGCCGGCTCAGGGATCTTCATGATCGGCCCGTTCACGTCGCTGCTTCCCCTGATTGCCAAGGAAGAGCTGGGACGGGAGGCGCTCCAGTCGAGCCTCCTCTTCGTCTTCATGGGGTTGGGGATGACGATCAGCTCGCTCGGGCTTGCCTCGTTACCCGACCTCAAGAACAAGGGCGGGTGGTTTATCGGCTCGCTGATGATGGGTGGGTTCACGCTCGTCGTCATCGGGCTATCGCCGTGGTACGCGTTGACGGCGACGGTAATGTTCACGGGAGGCATGGCAGGCGGGTTCTTCATGAACCTGAACCAGACCCTGGTCCAGGCCAATTCCCCCCACGAGATGATGGGCCGGGTGGTCGGCATCCACACGCTTGCCTTCCAGGGCATCGGACCGTTCGGAGGACTGCTCGCGGGCCTTCTGGCAGCCCAGATGGGAGCCCCGCTCTGGATGGCGATCAGCGGCGCCGTGCTCTTTTGCCTGGCCTCCATGACGCTGGCGACGCAGCCGTCGTTGCGGAAGATGTCATAGAGAACCCATGCGTATTGGGGTGCTAGTGTGGACCCAGGGGAGGGGGCTTGTGGGCAACCTCCGGCAGTTTCTGAATTCGCGAGTATCCGGTGCACTTGCTGGCATCCTCTCGTGGGTTTACGACTGGATCGGAAAGGACTACGAGAGCCGCCCCTATCGAGGTCGGCGGGACCGGCTGTTGTCGACTGTCACAATCGCCCTGCTGCTGCTCGTAGTTGCCGTGCTGGCAGGACTAACAATGGCTCCTCCTTGATGTGGGGCAGTACCCGCTACCAAGGCTCGGGAATCGAATCAATGACCTTGGTGCGGACCGTTTACGGCCTTGGGGGGGTCTGGTAGCGTTCGGGCGGCCCCTGAAGGGGGCGCGGAGAGACCCCATGGACTTCCAGGACACCCCCGAGCAGGCCACCTGGCGAGAAGAGGTGCGCACGTTCATCGAGAACGAGCGCCCGCGGGAATACGACCCGGACAAGGGCATGCAGGGTGGGGAGGAACGCGCCCCGCGGGACGCTCCCTGGTTCAAGCGCTGGCAGGGGAAGCTCTCGGAGCGTGGCTGGATCGCGCCGGCGTGGCCGAAGGAGTACGGCGGAGCGAGCCTCGGCGTGATGGAGCAGTTCATCATGAACGAGGAATTCGCCGAGGCGCGCATGCCACCAAGCAGCATCGGCAACGGCGTGTCCATGCTCGGGCCGACGATCATCGCGCACGGCTCCGAGGCGCAGCAGGAAGAGCACCTGGGCCGCATGCTCCGCGGCGAGGTCATCTGGTGCCAGGGCTACAGCGAACCCGGATCGGGATCGGACCTGGCTTCGCTCCAGACGCGCGCCATCCGCGACGGCGACGACTACGTGATCAACGGCCAGAAGATCTGGACCTCGGGGGCGCACTACTCGGACTGGATTTTCATGCTGGCGCGAACGGATCCGGACGCGCCCAAGCACCGCGGCATCAGCTACTTCCTGCTCGACATGAAGACGCCGGGGATTACCGTGCGGCCGCTCGTGAACATGGCGAGCCTGCACAACTTCAACGAGGTGTTCTTCGAGGACGTGCGTGTCCCGGCGGAGAACATCGTGGGCGAGGTGAACCGCGGCTGGTACGTGGGCGCGACGACGCTCGACTTCGAGCGCAGCTCGATCGGGAGCGCGGTGGCGCACCGGCAGACCCTTGAGCGCTACCTGGACTACTGGCGCGAGAACGCCGACGGGGTTTCGAACCCGGAGGGCGTTCGCGAGGCGCTCGCGGAGCGCTGGATCGAGGCGGCCACGGCGAAGATGCTGAGCTACCGCGTGATCGGCATGCAGGCGGCGGGCGAGATCCCGAACGCGGAAGCCTCGATCGCGAAGATGTTCAGCACGGAGCTCTCGCAGCGCATCGCGGGCACGGCGATCAAGATGCTGGGCACGGCGGGCATCCTGAACGGCGGCGAGAAGGCCCCGTTCGAGGGCCGCCTGGGGGCGGCCTACGTCGCCTCGGTTTCGGCGACGATCGCAGGCGGGACGAGCGAGATCCAGCGCAACATCATCGCCACGCGCGGGCTGGGTCTGCCGCGGGCCTGACGGCCCGGGGCCCGGGATGGCCCTTCCGGAAGGGCGTTACTGCCCCTACTGCGGTGAGGGGCTGCGTCGCGAGCCTGTGGATGGCCGGCACCTACCAGAAGCGGCGCTGAAACCCGCGTGCCCGAGCTGCGGCTACGTTCACCTGGACGCGCCAACGCCCGTGGCGGGGGCCCTCGTCGAAAAGGAGGGCGAGGTGCTGCTGGTGAGGCCGCACGGCGCCGAGGAATTCGCGCTGGTGGGGGGCTACCCCGAACCGTACGAGACGATCGAGGAGGCAGCGGTGCGGGAAGTGCGGGAGGAAACGGGGCTGGAAGTCGAGGTCGGGAGCATCCTGGGCAGCTACTCCTGCGAGCCGGTAGGCCAGAACCTGGTGCTGGTCGTGTGCGTGGCGCGGGTGGTGGGCGGGGACTTTCGATTGCAGGAAGAGGAACTGGCCGAGGGACGATGGTTCCCGCTCGATGGGTTGCCGGCGTGGCCGGAGGGATGGCCCCTGCAGGACGTGTTCGCGGACCACGGTTGGGAAGGGAACCGTTAAGGGTTAGGACTTTCTTAATGTAAGGGGGTAGCGCTCAACCAGCCGATCGCCTATACTTGTGTGTAGCAACCGTTGAATAGGGGTTATCGGGCATGACCTCGTCGGCAGCCGACGAACTCAGCGAGGCGCTGACCCGCCTCCAGGGCGAGCGCGAGACCATCCTCGGCGAGATCGCGACGATTGAGCGCGACCTCGGGGAGAAGCACGAATCGCTCTCCGACGTGAACGAGAAAATCGAAGCATTGCGGAAGACGCTCGCCGTCTTGCGCCCGGACCTGGTGCGCAATCTGGAGCGGCCAGCAGCCCCCGAGGACGAGGACGAGCCGGACGAGCAAGCGCCGGCTGAGGCGGCGACAGCGGCGGACTTCTCAGAACTGCCCCGCCAAACGGCCGTGCTTGGCATCCTCGCGGGGGCCACCGAGGCCATGCACTATCAGGAGATCGCGGAGATCGCGGGCGCGCCGGCGAGCAGCGTTTCTCCCAACCTCTCGCACCTGAAGTACCGGGATCTGGTGGAATCGACTGACCCGGGTACGTACCGGCTGGCTCCCGTGCTCCCGCTCGAGAGCGAGCAGGAGGCCAACGAGGCGCTGCGCGCCGTGGCGACCGCGATCGTGGACGACCGGCAGTGGGACATTCTCGAGGCAGTGTTCGAGATGGACGAGCGACTACCGTTCGTCGGGTTCGAGCACTTCCGGCGAAACCGGCTCGCCAATGTCACGGGCGTTCGCTGGGCGAACGACCGGCTGACACACGCCCTGATGAAGGAGTTGCTGAGCCGGGAGCTGATCGAGGTCTATCACACGGACAACCCGCGCAATCCAGAGTTCCCGACAGCGGCGATTCGCCTGACGGCCGAGGGGCTGGACGAGATCGAGGACTAGCCGGACCGCGCGCTAGATGACCTTGCCGTCCTTGAAGCGCTCGATGTCCTCCCAGCTGTAGCCGCACTCCAGCAGGATCTCCTCGGTGTGCTGGCCGAGATCCGGCGCCGTCGATTTGGGGCCGGCCGGCGTCTCGCTCATCTGGATGGGGGTGCCGACGACGCCAACCTCGCCCAGGTTCGCATCCTGCAAGGTGGTCAGGTACTCGTTGGCGATGACCTGCGGCTCCTTCGCGACAGCGGCGTAGTCGTTGACAGGACCGCAGGGGAGGTTCGCGCCCTTGAGGATGGCGAGCCACTCATCGCGGGGCTTCCTGGCGAAGGTGAGGTTCAACTCCTCGATGAGCTCCTCGCGGTTGCCGATACGGCCGGCGGGTTCAGCGAAGCGCTCGTCCACCATGAGGTCCTCGCGTTCCAGAACCTCGCAAAAGGCCGGCCACCACTTCGGATCGAGCAGTCCGAGGCTGAGGTAGCGCCCATCGGCGCAGGGATACCAGGTGAAGAGCGGGTTCCAGCGAGTGCCACCGGACCGCTGCTCCTTCTGGCGGAGGAAGCCCGTGAGCCCCAACCCCTGGAGGGCGAGCTGGGAACCCAGCAAAGAGGTATCGACATGCTGGCCGACTCCGTGCAGCTCGCGGGCGGCAATCGCGGAAGCGATGCCGAGGGCGAAGATCATCGCGCCGACCTGGTCGGCCATGCCCCCAATGACCACGGCGGGCTCCGCGCCGGGCCCACCTCCCTGGGCGATCGTGATGCCGCCCATGGCCTGGCCGATGGAATCGAACGAGGGCTCGTGCGCTTGCGGCCCCTTCGGACCGAAGCCGGTGGCGCTGGCGGTGATGATGCGGGGGTTGATGGCGCTGAGGGACTCGTGGTCGAGCCCGAAGCGCTCCATCGTGCCGGGGCGGAAGTTATCAGTGACGACGTCGGTTTCGGGGATGAGCCGGTAGATGATCTCGCGGCCCTCAGGCGTCCGCGTGTCGACAGTGAGCGAGCGCTTGTTGCGGTTGAGCGCCTGGAAATAGGCGCACCAGCCGTCCGGCTGCAGACCGAGGCTGCGTCCGAGGTCGCCGTGCGTCGGTTCTTCGACCTTGATGACGTCAGCGCCGAGGTCGGAGAGCAGGACGGTTGCGAAGGGCCCCTGCTGGTACCGGGTGAAGTCGAGGATGCGGACTCCTTCGAGCGCTCCTGGCATGGGTTTCTCCTGAGACGGGTTCGGGTCCGCATCGTACGCAACTCGCCGCGGCGTTGCCCCGGCGGGGGACGGCGTTTCCGTAGCGGGGGACTGCGCTACGCTGCCGCCAACCTCCCTGAGACGCGAGCCGCCATGTCCCCACTGAGCCAGGTCGACCTCCGCACGTACTCCCTTGATCGCTTCCGCGAGGTCGTGGAACCGGCAGCCTACGAACGGGCAGTGGCCGTGCTCGAACGCAGCAGGGAGCTGCTCGGCGGGCGCACGGTCTGGCACCTGAACTCGACGGCGGAAGGCGGGGGCGTCGCGGAGATGCTGCGCTCGCTGCTGGCGTATGCGCGGGGAGCCGGGATCGACGCGCGCTGGGCGGTGATCGAGGGCGAGCCGGAGTTCTTCCGCATCACGAAGCGGCTGCATCACGCGCTGCACGGCTCAACCGGGGACGGTTCGCCGCTCGGCGCGCAGGCGTCGCGGGTATACGGGGAGGTGCTCAGGCCAAACATCGAGGCGTTCCTGGAGGACCTGCGTCCGGGAGACGCCGTGTTCCTGCACGACCCGCAGACCGCGGGCATGGCCCCAGCCCTGATGGCGCACGGGGCAACGGTGATCTGGCGGTGTCACATCGGCACAGAGGATCTGACCCCCGAGGCGGAGGGAGGCTGGGGCTTCCTGGCGCCGCACGTGCGTGAGGTCCCCCTGCGCGTGTTCTCGCGGCAGGCGTACATCCCTCCGGTCCTCGACGACGGCCGGAGCGCGGTCGTGCAGCCCTCGATCGATGCGTTCTCGGCGAAAAACGAGGAGCAGGACGAGGACGTGACGCGGGCGATCCTTGCGCAGAGCGGGCTCATCTCGGGGCCGGCGGGCAACGGTCCGCGGAGCTTCACACGCGAGGACGGCACGACGGGATCGGTCGAGCGAGAGGCGAGCGTGCTCCGCGAGGGCGATGCGCCAGACTGGGGAGACCCACTCATCGTGCAGGTCTCGCGCTGGGACCCGCTGAAGGACCACGGCGGCGTGATGCGCGGCTTCGCCTCGTTCGTCGAGCGCTGCGACGCGGACGGGCGGTCGCAGCTCGTGCTGGCCGGGCCCGACGTCTCGGGGGTCACGGACGACCCCGAGGGCGGCATCGTGCTGGAGGAGCTGAAGGCGGAGTGGGCGGCGTTCCCCGAGCACCTGCGGTCGCGCATGCACCTGGCGACGCTGCCCATGGACGACGTTGGGGAGAACGCCGCCATGGTGAACGCGCTGCAGCGGCACGCGAGCGTGATTGTGCAAAAGAGCCTGCGCGAGGGGTTCGGGCTGACGCTGACGGAAGCAATGTGGAAGAGCCGGCCCGTGATCGCGAGCCGCGTTGGCGGCCTGCAGGACCAGGTCAGTCACGGCGAGGAGGGGCTGCTGCTGGACGACCCCGCCGACGTGGAGGCGCTGGGCGACGCACTCTGCCGCGTGATGGACGACGAGGAGCTGGCGGCGGAACTGGGGGCGAACGCGCGGGAGCGAGTGCGTGCGGACTTCCTCGGGATCCGGCACCTGGCCCAGTACCACGACCTGCTGAACGGTCTGCTGGCCTGACGGGCAGCGCCTTCACCATCCCGTACGATCGGTCGCGATGCGCGATACGGTAATCCTGGCGGTGGCCCTGGCGGTGGGGGCGGCCGTCGCGTTCGGGCTCCGCGAGGCCTTCGACACGACCGGCGTGGCCCTGGCTGCGGGGATCGTGGTGGCGTGGATCGTGTGGGGGGAGCTGAGCGAACGGCTGGGGGGTGAGCAGGAGGAGGTGGCTGGAGACCTACCGATCCTGTTCGACCCGGCGCGACGGCGGCGGATCATCGGCGCGGTCGCGCTGGTGCTGGCAGTGGCATTCATCGTCGGCGACTTCGCACTGGGTGACCTGGAAACAAGCGACATCCGCGAGTGGGGTGAGGGGCTGGGGCCGTGGGGACCGGTGATCCTCATCACGATCCTGGCGGCGGCGATGGTGTTCGCGCCGATCCCGAACCCGCCCTTCATGATCGCGGCCGGACTCATCTGGGGGACGGTGCTGGGGGTGGTTTACGCCGTCATCGGGCAGCTGATCGGCGCCGCCATCATCTTCTGGATCTCGCGGCGCTTCGGGCGGCAGTTCATCCCGCGGCTGGTGGGGGAGCGAGGGGCGGAACGGATCGACCTGCTGGCGCGGGAGATCGGACCGCAGCTCGTGTTCTGGTGGCGGATGATGCCCATCTCATTCGACTTCGCCGCCTACGCGGCGGGGCTGACGCCGATGTCGTTCCGCTTCTTCATGGCGCTCGTGCTGTTTGGGTCGATCGTGCCGACGGCGGTGGTCGTGGGGTTTGGCGACTCGTTGAACCACTCGTGGACCGCGCGTTTCGTGTTCGGCGGGCTCATCATCGTCGCCATCGCCACGCCGGCGACGATCCTTTACGTGCGCTACCGGGACCGCCTGCCCCCGCCACGCGAGATGCTGCAGTGGTTGGTCGACTTCGGGTCCTAGGGAGGACGGCTAGCCGGACTCGCGGAGCTCGCGGTTGAGGTAGGCGCGGGCGAGGGTGAGCTGGTCGTAGGAGAGGTCGCCGCCGAGGGCCTCGCGGAGGGGGCGAAGGGCGGCGAGGGGCCGTCCGGCGGCGATGCGGCGGATGCGGGCGAGGTCGGCGTCGGTGACCCAGGGGCGCACGTCCCCGATCTGTCCCTGCTCGACAAAGCGGGCGAGGTGTTGCGCGATGGTCTGGGCCTTGAACCCCCGGCGGGCCGCGATCTCGTCGATGGTCAGCCCCTCGTGGTGGAGCTCGAGGGTGCGCTGGGCGGTGGGGGGAAGGTTGGCGCCGGCGCGAGGCTTGACGAGCGAGGGGGTGGGCTCGGGAGCGGGCGGGGCTTCGGGAGGGGGAGGTGGTTCGGCACCGTTGGAGGTAATCACGGCGAGGAAGGCGGGACCGTAGCGCTCGGCCTTCACGCGGCCGACGCCGCGAACCTGAAGCAGGCCCGCCTCGGACGTCGGACGCTGCTCGACCATGTCGTGCAGGGTGGCGTCGCTGAAGATGACGTAGGGCGGGACGCCCTCCTCCTCGGCGAGGCGGCGGCGCAGGGCGCGTAGCTCGAGGAAGAGCGGGGCTTCCGTGTCGGCCTCGCGCTGGCGGGTGGGGGCGAGGCAGGGGCCGCAGTTGCCACAGGCGCGGGCACCGTCCGCCTCGCCGAAGTAGTCGAGGACGCGGGCGCGCAGGCAGGTGGCCGACTCGGCGTAGGACTGCATGGCGTCGAGCTTGGCGGTGGCGTGGGCGCGGTGCTCCTCGAGCCCGGCGAGGTCGATCTCGGCCTCGCCGTCGGGACGGAGCGCCCAGGCGAAACGGCCCTGGCGCTGCGCAAGCCCGGACTCGACGAGCGCCTGCACGGCCGCGTTCACGCCGGGCGTCTCCTCGCTGTCGACGAGGTCGTCGATGATCTCGCGGTCGCCGGCGCGCCGGACGAGGGCGTGGTAGACCTCGAGCACGGTGTCGGGCGAGGGGTGGCCGAGTTCGATGAAGAACTCACGCAGGCCGCGGTCGCGTGGGGCGTAGTAGAGAACGCACTCGGCGGGATCGCCGTCGCGTCCGGCGCGGCCTGCCTCCTGGTAATAGGCCTCGATGGACTCGGGCAGGTCGTGGTGGACGACGAGGCGGACATCGGGCTTGTCGATACCGAGTCCGAAGGCGTTCGTCGCGATGATGATGCGGACGCTGTCGCGGGCGAACGCGTTCTGGATGCGGACACGGTCCTCCTCGGGGAGGCCGGCGTGGTAGCGGGCGCAGCGGATGCGTCGCGCCTGGAGCGCCGCCGAGAGGGATTCGACGCGCTTGCGGGTGGCGCAGTAGACGATCGCGGAGGCCTCGCCGCCGAGGGCCTCGAGGAGCTCGGCGATGTGTTCCAGCTTGTCCTTCTGGCTGCGGACGCGGATGGCGTGGAAGCGGAGGTTGGGGCGGTCGAAGCCGGCGATACGCACGTCGGGGTCGGCGAGGCCGAGGCGTTCGACGATGTCGTCGCGGACGCGGGGATCGGCGGTGGCGGTGAGGGCGACGATGGGCGGGTTGCCCAGGCGCGCGCGGGCGGCGCCGAGGTCGCGGTAGCTGGGGCGGAAGTCATGGCCCCACTGGGAGATGCAGTGAGCCTCATCGATGGCGAGGAGGGACACGTCGACGCCGCGAAGGGCGGCGACGAAGCGGCCGTCGGAGAAGCGCTCGGGGGCAACGTAGAGGAGGCGGAGGTCGCCATCGGCGGCGCGGCGCAGGATGTCGCCCTGCTCCTCGCGGGGCACGGTCGAGTTGATGGCGGCAGCGGCGACGCCGTTCCGCGTGAGGGCATCGACCTGGTCCTTCATCAGGGCGAGGAGGGGCGAGACGACGAGCGTGAGGCCATTGAGGAGGAGCGCGGGGAGCTGGTAGCAGACGCTCTTGCCGCCGCCGGTGGGGAGAACGGCGAGGGTGTCACGACCGGAGAGGACCGAGGCCACGACCTCGGCCTGCCCGGGCAGGAACTCGCCGTAGCCGAAGACCTCGCGCAGCTGCTCGCGGGCGGGCGTGAGGGCGCGGGGATCGTGGGTGGGGACGGGAGAGGCTGCGGGGGAGGCGGTCACGCTGCGCAGTCTAGAACATTTGAGCGTCAGGCGGGCAAGCTACCAGTTTCGGACCGTTCGAAGCTCCCCTTCCGGAACAAGAGCTCGGTGAATGCGGGGCAGCCACTTCTTCGTCAGCGCAAGCTGCCGGCCGAAGAGCGTGACGGCGTCCCTCACCTCAGTCTCTTGTCTCTGCAGTTGATGCCGAGCTGCAGCATCAACCATCACTTCAGCAAGCATGACATTGAATGGGACGGAGTTCTGCCCAGGGCGGCCCTTGTTCTTCGGACCAACATAGCGACGTACGGTCGGGTCATTTGTGTTCACGTAGATGCGACCCTCTTCCATGTTGAGCCACGCCCGCTGATCAACGTCAGCGTCCGTGAATTCGATCTTTATGCCAGAAACACCTGTGCTGGTAACGATCAGCTCGGTCTCCGCGACATCCTCACCCAAAGTCGCAGTTAGCCGCGCCCGCGCGCCTACCCGCTGACCTCGCACCCGAATCCGGCAAATGCCAGCATCACGAGCCTCATCGTGGGTGAAGACCCCCGACAGGCCTTGTGGCAGCGAAATGCTTGAGTCGCCCTCTATCTTGAACTGGGCCTGGTCCCCGACTTCTGTGACCATGGCCCACGGTGCCACCAGCACGACTCTCCGCTCTTGGCCATCCTTGACGGAGAAACGCGCGCTCTCGAACTCAAGCTGCTCAACGAGCGCCGGGGGACGATGACGCCACTGGACAAGCGCACTTGCCTCCGCGACTCCCACCCGCACCACAACCTCGCTCATTGCCCCCTCTTCGCGACCCGCCACTGTGTAGGTGCGGCTGAAGTAGCCGGTCCTTGGTTCGAGCACAAGGGACACTGGCTCATGCCGCCCATCCTCATCAGCCTCAACGACTTCAACTGCCACGGGTCCCGCTTGTTCGTCAGCGCTATTGGGACGATAGCGAACGAGCAGGCGGGCTGCCTCACCAGGCTCGACAGGACGCACCGAGGGGATGACAGACAATCCGGGCGGAGGGAGCTTCCCGTCGCTCCCATCCCCTCCTGTATCTTCATCCATCAGTTTGGCAAGCTCTCGGCCCGCACGGTCCCACCTACGCCTAGTCTCTTCGGAAACCTCGCCCTCAGCCTCCTCGGCAGCCTTTCTAAGCCGCTCAAGGTGTGGGGTCAGCGCCTCCTCGAGGACCGTGTAGAGCGCGTCAACAAATGGATGGTCCCGCCTACCAGCCAGGCCGCGACGATCCCGGCGCACCAACCTGAGAGGATTCTGTGCATCAGGCGTTGCCCCACTCTCCTCGGCATCGTCGAACGCACGTATCAGCTCGTTGATCCCTGGGACGGAGGCATAGCCGTAGATTCGCCTGAGGTGGGAGGCATCCGGCTCGCGAGAGAACTTGCCGCCGTCGAATATCTCGTAGGCTGCCCTGCCGGATCGGATGAGGATCGAGTGCCGCCAATACTCGCGGTCCTCACCCTCCTCAGAGAGGGGTTCGCTCGCTTCGTAGAGCTGTAGGTCTACTTGTTGGCCATCGAATCCGGGAATGGACCGCGTGACCTCTTCAAGAAGAACAGCCTTGGGTGGTTCGAACCGAATCTTGTCGCTCCGGTCCTGTGACTCATCCTTGAGGGTCACCTCACGACCATCGCTGTCCAGTAGCAATGGGCGCAGGGCATAGTGGTTCCTCAGCCTCTGAAGCAATGTCTCATGCCGAGGGACCCGAAAACGCGGCTGGACATGAAGCGTTGCTGTCGTCCCTCGACGGCCTTGGGGCGCGCTCCCCAAGACTCCAACCTCAGCCTTCCCAGTAAACCGCCCGTCGAACAGCAACTCGAAAAAGCTGAGAACTCCAGCTTTCACCGACTCCCAACGGGCTGGGCCGAAGTGAACGATGTCCTTCGCTCCGCGACCAAAGAGGCCCCGCCGCTCAGCCCCTGTTTCGAATCCGCTTGTTCTCTCGCCCATCCTTCCCAATCGCTGCTCGAGTTCATTGGCCGACATTCCCCCAGCCCTATCCTTGACGACCACCCTCGTGGGAGCACGCCGGTGGCGCTCAACTTCGATGCGAATCTTCTCGCGACGGCTGCTGTTCATAGCGAGGTAGGCATCATCACAGTTGGTGACGAGCTCAACTATCGCGTTGATGGGATCCGACCCCATCGCCAATTCGGCATCCTGCCGCTGCGCGCGAGCCGTGACCTCTACCTCTACGACACGACGTTCAGATCTAGCCATTCCAAGAATCCCCCTACTTCCTCTATCTGGGCAACATGAGCCGCTCCAACAAGCTCTTTCACGCGACGCTGCACCGCTTGCCTTGGGGCATCGGCTGGAAAGCGCAACGCATCAGCGACTTCATAGAGCGCAATGTCACGCTCACCACGGTTCCACTGTTCGAATAGCCGATGCTCCGCCAACTGGCGCAGCGCCCGAGCCTCTGGTTCGGCCAGCGCCGAGAGTCCGCGGCGAGGGCGCCCCGCTCCAAGTCTCTCAGCGTTGTCTTCGCACCAAGCGAGGCCAGCCTCCGTCAGGAGCCAGCCAGTTGCTTCGTCACCTGTGACGAAGACGCCGTACTTCTCCTTCTTGGCGTCCCGCAACGCAGCCCTAGCCAGTTCCAGATGGGGGTACTGGCGGTGTTTCTCCCAACCGAAACGACGCGGCGCGATTTCGTAGCACTTCAGCGCGACGTCCTCGCCGTCTTGACGCGATGTCCCACCCCCCAGCGAATAGAGGGCCAGGACGGCAATTCGCCAGTTCGAAAGGCGATCAAGTGGGTCAGACTCGGTCTTTTGTCTGGCCATGCCGCTAGCTTACTCGTCACCCCCCTAGCTGCAGATCGGGAAAGTGCCTGCGTCCGACGGGTAGGCTAGGGCCATGCCAGACGGGGACGGGATGCGGTTGCGGCTGGCGCACCTGTACGCCGACGTGATGAACGTGTACGGCGACCGCGGGAACGCGATCGCGCTGCGCTATCGCTGCGAAGCACGCGGGATCGCGCTCGATGTGGACGGCATCGGCATCGGGGATACGTTCGAACCGGGCGAGTACGACCTGCTCATCATCGGAGGAGGGGAGGACCGCGAGCAGCGGCGGATCGCCGACGACCTCGTGGGGAGGGGCCCGGCGATCCGGTCGGCGATCGAGGACGGGCTACCGGCGCTGGCGGTGTGTGGCGGGTTCCAGCTGTTCGGCGAGCGGTATGTGGACGCGGATGGGGGCGTGCTTCCGGGCATCGGCGTGTTCCGGATGGAGACGCGGCACCCGGGGGAGGGGGCGGAGCGCGCGATCGGGAACGTGCTGCTGCAAACCGGATTCGGTGAGGTGGTGGGGTTCGAGAACCACGGCGGCCGCACCTGGCTCGACGACGGGCAGGAGCCATTCGGCACGGTGATCGCGGGTCGGGGCAACAACGGGAAGGACGGATCGGAGGGGGCGCGCGTGGCGAACGCGATCGGGACGTACCTGCACGGGAGCCTCCTTCCGAAGAACCCGGCGGTCGCGGACTTCCTGCTGGGCACGGCGCTCGCGCGGCGCTACGGCGAGGGGGCCACGCTGGAGCCGCTCGACGGCGCGCTGGAGGAGTTGGCGCGGGCGGCGGCAAGCACGATCACGCGGCGGGGCGACGGGGAGGGGCTGCGGCGGCGCCTGCGGGGGTTGCTGCGGAGGTAGGCGGGCGGGCCGCGGGGTTGATTAGCACTCTTGCGGTAAGAGTGCTAACATACGCGCCATCGAAATTCGGGAGAGGTACTGACAGGTACATGGCCAAGCAACTGCTTTTCGATGAAGACGCCCGCCACGCGATGAAGCGTGGCATCGACGCGCTCGCCGACGCCGTCAAGATCACGCTGGGGCCCAAGGGCCGCAACGTGGTGCTCGACAAGAAGTTCGGCGCGCCGACGATCACAAATGATGGTGTGACGATCGCCCGGGACATCGAGCTGGAGGAAGCGTTCGAGAACATCGGCGCCCAGCTCGCCAAGGAGATCGCCTCCAAGACGAACGACATCGCCGGTGACGGCACAACCACGGCGACCGTGGTGGGCCAGGCGATCGTGCAGGAAGGCCTGAAGAACGTGGCCGCCGGCGCGAACCCGATGTCGCTGAAGCGTGGCCTCGAGAAGGGCGCCGAGGCGGTCGTGGGCCGCGTTGGCCGCAACTCGATCAAGGTGAACGCGCGCGAGCAGATGGCGCAGGTCGCGTCCATCTCGGCGAACAACGACCCGACCATCGGCGAGCTCATCGGCGAGACGATGGAGAAGGTCGGCAAGGACGGGGTGATCACGGTCGAGGAGTCGAAGGGCATCCAGACCGAGGTCGAGTACGTGGACGGCATGGCGTTCGACCGCGGCTTCATCAGCCCCTACTTCGTGACGAACCCGGACCGCATGGAAGCGGAGATCGAGGATCCCCTGATCCTCATCACCGACTCGAAGCTCTCCTCGGTGCAGGAGCTCCTGCCGCTGCTGGAGAAGATCGTTTCCCAGTCGAAGAACCTGCTCATCATCGCCGCCGACGTAGACGGCGAGGCGCTGGCGACGCTGGCGGTGAACAAGCTGCGCGGCACGATGAACGTGCTCGCGGTGAAGGCGCCGGGCTTCGGCGACCGCCAGAAGGACAACCTGGGCGACATCGCGACGCTCACGGGCGCGCAGGTCATCTCCGAGGAGATCGGCCGCACGCTCGACAGCGTGACGCAGGCCGACCTGGGCAGCGCCCGCCGCGTGCTCTCGACGAAGGAAGACACCACGATCATCGAGGGCCGGGGCAAGAAGAAGGACATCGACGCGCGCGTGGGCCAGGTCCGCGCGATCCTCGGCGAGGCGAAGAGCGACTGGGACCGCGAAAAGGCCCAGGAGCGACTCGGCAAGCTCGCCGGCAGCGTCGCCGTCATCCGCGTCGGCGCGGCCACCGAGGTCGAGCTGAAAGAGAAGAAGCACCGCGTGGAGGACGCGCTGAGCGCGACCCGTGCGGCTGTCGAAGAAGGCATCGTGCCGGGCGGCGGCGTCGCCCTGCTGAACGCCATCACGGCCCTGGACCGCGTCAAGCTCGACGGTGACGAGGACACGGGCGCCCGTATCCTCCGCCGCGCGCTGGAGGAGCCCCTCCGCCGCATCGCCATCAACGCCGGCAAGGACGGCTCGGTGGTGGTCGAAGAGGTGAAGGAGCTGAAGAAGGGCCTCGGTTACGACGCCCAGATGGACGAGTTCGGCGACATGGTCGACAAGGGCATCATCGATCCGGCGAAGGTTACCCGCGCCGCCATCGAGAACGCCGTCTCCATCGCCGCGATGGTCCTGACGACGAACTGCCTGGTCACGGAGAAGAAGGAAGCCGCGGCAGCCGCCGCCGTTCCGCCGGCTCCGATGTACTAGGCTCGCTCTTCAACCGCCTGCCAATCCGGCGGGCGCACGAGGAACTCCGGCGAGGGGGCGCGGCGAAAGCCCGCCCCCTCGCTTCACACCCGGAGGTACCGGGGGTACCGTCCATGGCCCACTCGGAGAATGGTCTGCAGGTCGACCTGGAGGCGCTGCGGGAACGGCTGGAGAACGCCGACCTGATCGTCATCGGGTTCCACGCGTTCCCCGAGCGACTGCTGCTGGACGCACGCAGCTCGCCCAGCGAGGGGCCGTTGGTGGCGGTCGTGGCACCGGTCTCGAGCGTGCAGGAGCGGTACGCGTGGCTGGGAAAGCACCGGAGCTCGTTCGGGATGCCGGACGACTTCACGTTCGCCATGTGGCCCCACTCAATCGCGCTGATCCGGGAGCACGATGTGCTGGCGCCGATGGGCGAGCGCATGGCAGCCGTATCGAACGAGGCGGACCTGGCGATGTCGCGGGCGATCGCGCGGCTGGAGGTGCTGGAGCGCCGCACGATCCGGGAGGCGGTGCTGGGCGGTCCGAGCTGGGAGACGCTCTGGCCAGACGAGGACGGGGACGAGGCGGGGGACTAGGCGGCGGCGCTAGCCGCCGATGTGAGACATCTCGACGCGCTTGAGATCGGCCGTCGCCTCCGTGCGGAGGTCGGAGTAGCGGTCGTCGCGGATTCGCCAGACGCGGGCGATAGCTTCCGCAAGCTCGTCATCGGTCGCGCCGCCGCGCAGCAAGGCGCGCAGGTCGAAGCCGGTCGACCCGAAGAGGCAAGTGAAGAGCTCGCCTTCGGGTGAGAGGCGGGCGCGGGTGCAGTCGCCGCAGAACGGCTGCGTGATTGACGTGATGACGCCGACCTCGCCGCCGCCGTCGCGGTAGCGGTAACGCCGGGCGACTTCGCCGACGTAGTTCGGGTCGAGGGGCTCGAGGGGGAGGGCGGCGTCGATACGCTCGATGATCTCGGCGGCGGGCACGACGTGGTCAAGCACCCAGCCGTTGGTCGTGCCGACGTCCATGTACTCGATGAAGCGCACGATGATGCCCGTGCCGTGGAAGTGGCGCGCGAGGTCGACGATGGTGTGGTCGTTGAGGCCGCGCTTGACGACGGCGTTCACCTTGATGGGCCAGAGACCCGCGTCGCGCGCGGCGTCGATACCGGCGAGCACGACATCGACGCCGACGTCGACATCGTTCATCTCGCGGAAGGTGGCGTCGTCGAGCGAGTCGAGGCTGATGGTGATGCGCTCAAGACCAGCTTCGCGGAGGGGGACGGCCTGGGCCGGGAGGAGAGCGCCGTTGGTGGTGAGGGTAAGGTCCAGAAGGCCGTCGAGGGTGGACAACTGTTCGATCAGGAGGGGGAGGTCGCGGCGGACGAGGGGTTCGCCGCCGGTCACGCGGATCTTCTCGACGCCGTGGGCGACAAAGAGGCGCGAAAGCCGCACGATCTCCTCGTAGGTGAGAATCTCCTCGCGGTCGAGGAACTGGAAGGACGGCCCGAAGACCTCCTTGGGCATGCAGTACACGCAGCGGAAGTTGCAGCGATCCGTCACGGAGACGCGCAAGTCGCGCAGGGGCCTGTCGAAGGTGTCGCGCACTGGCATCAGGGGTAGCTTACCGGTCCGTCCGCTTTCGATGTGCTGACTTCAGCCTATCGCCTAGTCGCCTGCGGCGACGGGCGGGGCGGCTTCGGTGAAGCGCCGAAGCATCTCGTCGTGCTTCTCGAGGCGTTCGGCGAGCTGGACGCGCATCTTCTCCATCTTCGCGACCTTCTGGTCGAGCAACGCGATCTGGCGCAGGGTGACCTCGCGGGCGATGCGGACCTTCTTGGCCTTCTCCTCGGCCTCGTCATCCTTGTTCCACTCGGCGCGGATCTGCATGCGGACGTCCTCGGCTTCGAGCATCTCCTTGATGTCGGCGAGGGAGAACCCGAGGAGCTCCTTGAGGGCCTTGACGCGCTCGATGCGCTCCATGTCGGCGGGGGAGTAGAGGCGGAATCCGCCGACCATGCGGGTGGGCGCGGGCAGGAGGCCGCGCTCTTCGTAGTAGCGGAGCGTGCGCTGCGTGAGCTCCGACCGTTCGGCCGCTTCACCGATCTGCAAGTAGCCGTCGTCACGTTCCATGGCGTAGTCGTAGTCTAGCGGCGGCAGCAAGCGCGTCAATGCACCGTCTCCCGCCGTGGCCGAGCGGTGGCCGACAGGCGCGAGACCATAAGCCGAATGAGGCCGTGAAAGGTCCGTTAATGAAGCCGCGCGGCGGGCCAAAAGTGGTTGCCGCCCGCCGAGGGGGAGCGCTAGCCTTCAGGGGTCGCGCTGAGGGGCGCGACACCTTCTGCATCATCACCGATGAACAGCGAGCCGGGGGCGCGCGTGCGCCCCGGGGAGGGAGCGCGCACGCCCGTGTCAGGTGGGGATCGGGACTCGGCGAAGGCATTGCGGGGCACCTGGCAGGCCGTGTTGGGGCGGCTCGAGCTCGAGGTGAGCCGCGCCAACTTCGAGACGTGGCTGGCGGGTACGAGCGCGCGTTCGCGGAGCGACCGCGCGCTGCTCGTGGAGGCTCGCTCGGCGTTCCGGGCGGAGTGGTTGAACGAGAACCTGGCGTCCGTCGTCGAGCGCTGCCTGGGCGCGGTCGAGGGTGAACGGCTCAGCGTCCGGTTCGTCGCTCCGGGGGAGGAACCGCAGGCGGCGCCGGAGACGGCCACATCCCCTAACGGGAGGGCGCCGGCAGGCCCCGAGCAGGTGGTGGGACAGGTGAACGGATCGTTCACGCTGGCCCGCTATTTCCGGTCTGAGGGAAGCGCCCTGGCTCTCGCGAGCTGTTTGAGCCTGGTGGAGGACGGGGAGCCGGCGATTAGCCCGGTAGTCGTCCACGGCCCCCCGGGGGTGGGGAAGACGCACCTGCTGCACGGCCTGGCGGCCCAGGCGAGCAGTCAGGGGCAGCGGGTCGCCTGCCTGAGCGGGGAGGGGTTCACCTCGCGCTACCAGCGGGCGCTGCGGGAGGGGAACGTCGAGGCGTTCCAGGACGCCGTTCGAGGGGTGCAACTGCTCATCATCGACGACCTGCACGATCTGGCGGGGAAGACAGGCACGCTGCGGGAACTGGTGCACACGCTGGACGCCGTCACACACGGGGGCGGCGCGGTTGTGGTGGGGAGCGAGCTGCGCCCGCGCGAGCTGGGGCTCCCGGAGCGGCTGTGCTCGCGGCTGGAGGCGGGGATCGTGGCGACCGTCGAGCCGTTCGCGGCGGGCGAGCGGCGCGCGTTCATCGAGCAGCGCCTGGCGGACCTGCGGGTGGCGCTGCCATCGTGGTGCCTGGAGCAGCTCGCCGCGGGAACGGGCTCGGTGCGGTCGATCCTGGCGGGTGTGCATGCGGCGGTGGGGCTGCAGCGGCGGGGGCTGCTCAATGAGCTACGGCTGGCGGCTGAGGTGGGGGCGCTCGAACTGCAGGGTCGCGGGAGCGAGACGGCGAAAGCAGTGATCGAGCGGATCGCGGAGCACTTCGCGGTGGCCGTGGGCGAAGTGGAGGGGCGCAGCCGCGCGCAGAAGCTGGCGCGTCCGCGGGCGGTGGCGGCGGCCGCGCTGCAGGAGCGAGGGTGCAGCTACAGCGAGATCGGGGCGCTGCTCGGGGGGCGGAGCCGGAGCACGATCAAGGGGTTGGCGGAGCGGGGCCGGGCGCTGGGCGCGGATGACCCGGCGGTCGCGAACCTGCTCCGGGCCGGCTAGGCGTCCAGCAGCGCGACAGCGGCACTCACGCCGGCTATTCCGAAACCGGCTACCACGCCAGCACAGGCTGCGCTCACCGGGGAATGGGTCTCGCCATCCCAGGTGTCCTGCTCCACGAGGATGACGGTCGCTCCGACCGTCCGGACAGCGCCGGCAATCACCTCCGCGTCGGGGAGGCCGTCGACGCACAGCACGACGTCGCCACCAGTCTGCCGGAGGGCGGCGGCGACCTCACCGGAGGTCGCGCAGGTGCGAACCTCCACGCCCTCGGGGAGCGGGGGCGGGGAGACTCCGGCAGGCAGGATGACAAGGACGCCGGCCATCAGAGGCTCGGGCCGGCGGCGTACTGGGCGTCGTCGTTGGTGGCGTTGGCGGCGTAGAGGGCCTCGATCTCGGCGTCGCTCATGCCGAGCAATCCGGAGAAGACTTCGCGGTTGTGCTGGGCGAAAAGGGGAGCGGGGCGGGCGATGGCGCCGGGGGTCTGCTCGAAGCGCCAGGGGAAGCCAGGGAAGACGTGCGTCCCCGCGACCGGGTGGCGCACGGTCTCGAAGTAGCCGCGGTCGTTCAGGTGGTTATCGCTCACGACCATCCAGTTGGGCATGACGGGGGCAGCCGGGACACCGGCTTCCTGCAAAGCGGCAGCGGCGGCGGTGACCGTCTGCTCGCGTGACCAGGCGGCGATGGAGTCGTCGATGTCGGCGGCGTTCGCGCGACGGCCCTCGACGGTCGCGAGCTGCGGGTCAGCGGCGAGTTCGGGGCAGCCGACGACTTCCGCGAGGGCGGCGAAGTCGCGTTCATCGCGCACAGTGAGGGCGAGCCAGTTGTCCGCCCCGGCGCAGGGGTAGAGGCCCTGGGGAGCGTGGACGGGGGAGGCGTTGCCGATGGGCTCGGGGGCCTCGCCGGTGACCGCGTAGGTGAGCAGCTCCTGTGAGAAGTAGGGCAGGACGGCCTCGAAGAGGGAGACATCGATCCAGCGGCCCTTGCCGGTCGCGCGGCGGGCGTGAAGGGCGGCGAGCATGGCGACCGCGCCGTGGTTCCCCGTGACGGGGTCGGCGTAGTAGCTGCCGGTGCCGTAGTACTCGCCGGGGCCGTAGCCGAGCACACTGGCGAGGCCGCTCATAGCCTCGATGTTGCTGCCGTAGGCGGAGTAGTTGCGCTCCGGACCGGTGGCGCCGAATCCCGCCATGGAGCACATCACGAGGCCGGGGTTGACCTCGCGGAGGACATCCCAGCCGATGCCGAGCTGGGTCATGACGCGGGCGGCGTTGTTCTCGATGAGGCCGTCGGCCTGCTTCACCAGCTCAAGGAGGACGGCGCGGCCCTCGTCGGTGGCGAGGTTGAGGCAAACGGCGCGCTTGTTGCGATTGAGCTTGTTGAAGTAGCCGGCGCGATGGTAGTGATCCGGCCAGATGTCGGCGGGGACCCAGGCGAGGGTGCGGGTAGCGGGCTTGGTGTGCAGCTCGACCTTGATGACGTCGGCGCCGAGGTCGGCGAAGTGGCGCCCGGCGATCGGTCCCGCCCAGTTGGCGGTGACCTCGATGAAGCGGAGGCCCGCCAGCGGTCCCTGGCCCGTGGGGGTGGAGGCGGGGGCGGGAGGGGCGACGCTCGCGTTCGCCCACGGGAAGTCAGGCGCGAGAACAGCGTCGGTATGCTGGCCGGGGGCGGCGGCGGTGGTAGCGGGGTCAAGGGCCGTCTCCGGGAGCCTGTAGGGAAGGCCGGGGGCGAGCAGCTCGCGGTCGCCGAGACAGAGGGTTCCGAACCAGTCGCGGGCGGCGAGCTGCTCGCTGGCGGCGACATCGGCCATGGTGTTCACGGGGGTGACGGCGATCCGGAGCTCCTGGGCGGCGTGGTAGATCTCCTGCTTCGTGCGCGTCTTGGTCCACTCGCCGAAGGCCTCCAACACCTCGTCGAAGCGCTCGGTCCAGACGAGGGGCTGCTGCAGGGCCTCGTCTTCCAGAAGGTCGAAGCGCTCGATGAGGATGAAGAGGTTGGGGTAGGGCGCGAGGTTGAAGAGGAAGACGAAACCATCGGCGCAGGGAACGAAGATGCTGCCGGTGCGGCTCTGGATGACGCCCTGGTGGGTCCAGATGGTGGTGAGCCAGGCGTGGTCGTTGAGCATGGCTTCCTGGTGGGAGACCTCGATGCGCTGCCCCTGGCCGTGTTCGCGGGCGTGCCGGAGCCCGGCGAGGGCGCCGACGGCAGCATGCGTGCCCGCATGGAAGGGCACCTGGTGACCGGGAAGGGCGACGGGCTCGCGGTCGGGGTCGCCGCCGAAGTAGTGGTAGCCGCCCGTGGCGTACTCGGTAAAGGAGGTGGCCTCCCAATTGGCGCGTCCGCCACTGCGTCCGTAGGGAGAAAGGGAGAGGACGACGGCGCGCTCGTTGGCGGCGGCGAGGCGCTCTTCGAGACGATCAGCGGCTTCGCCCTGCTCGCTGTGGACGATGATGTCGGCGTGGACGGCGAGCTGTTCGACCCGTGGATCATCGACGGGCAGCGTCGCATTGAGCTTGCCCGCAGCGAGCCAGGCGAAGAAGGCGCTTTCGCCATCGACAAGGGGAAGCTCAGCACGGGCAGGGTCGCCCTCGGGAGGCTCGACCTTGACGACCTGAGCGCCGAGATCTGCGAGGAGGCGGCCGCAGTAGGGCCCGGCAACGCCGGTCGCGAGCTCGAGTACGACGACGTCGGCGAGGGGCGGGAGTGCGAGGTCGGAGGTGGGGGCCGTCACGAGGCGGCCTCGGGTCTAAGGACGGCGAGGACGCCGGCGGCGGCCTCGTCGGGGCCGGGGGCGTCGCGACCGATGACGGTGATGCGGGGTCCGCCGGCGCCGAGGTGGGCGGAGAGGGCGGCATTGAGGGCCTTGTCGTCGGCGGGGTCACGCTCGGGAGCGACGAAGACGACGGTGCCGCCGCCCTTCTCGCGCATGAGCTGGCCGAAAGCCTGGGCAGCAAGGAGAGGCGTGCGGTGGCGTCCGGCGAAGGCGCGTTTCTCCTCCACGGGTGAGTCGGGGCTGGGGGTCGGCAGGGAGGAGACCACAATGATCGCGTCGCAGCGACCAAGCTGGCTCCAGGTCTTCTGGGTGAAGGCGCCCATCTGCTCCGGGTCGGAGGCCTCGATGACGTCGGCGAAGTGGTCGCGGCCCAGGGCCCAGACCTCGTTGGCGATGGAGTTCACCGAGAACTCCTGGTCGGGGATGGCGTTGAAGGTGGCGAGGGCGACCGAAGCGCCCGCCTCCGCAACGGCGACGGCGACGGCGCGGTGGTGGGCGTCCCCGCCACCGATGGTGGCAATGACCTGTCCGGAGAGCGCGTCGTTGGGCATGGCTTCGTTACCGGAGGACGAACAGCAGCGTGGGGAGGAGCAACCCCATCAGGAACAGGAGGGCGACGCCGATGCCGATCGTGTTCCAGTCGCGGCGGCGATGGCCCCCGGCGTAGTACTGCTGCTCCCAGGAGCCATCGAGGAGGTCCCGGTCGCGCTCGTCGGGGCCGAATACGACATCTTCGGCTTCGTCATCGAAGTCGTCGTACGGGTCTGCTTCGGGCATGGGCCCATGCTAGCGAACGGAGGCGCTGTGGTCGTCCGAACGGAAGTCCCACTCGATGCGGGCGGGGCGGGGGATGCCGAAGAGGCCGAAGTGCAGCGTGCTGGCGACGAACGCGAATACGGCGATCCAGTAGCTGCCATCGAGCACAACCATGAGAACGGTCGCGGCGACCCAGCCGAGGATGGCAAAGAGGCCGGCGGTCGTGTCGTCGCGGGAGTTGGCAACCGAGCCGGCCGTGAGGAAGGCGAAGACGCCAATCCAGGCGCCATCTCCGGTCACGGCCAGGGTGACGCCGACGGCCGCCCAGCTGACCGCGACTGCGAGGCCGGTCAGGAACGAGTTGCGGTCCATCGCGCTGTAGACGACGGCGCCCGTGGTGAGGAAGGCGAAGACGGAGACCCAGGCGTTGTCGGGATTGGCAGCGACAACGGCGGCGGCTCCGCCCCAGGCGCCGGCGATGGCGAGGACACGCGCGAGACCGACGCTGCGCCTGAACCCCACAGCTCCCGTTGAGAGCCCGGCGAAGATCAGAATCCACCAGACATCGCCCTGGAGGACGGCAGCGGTGACGGCCCCGCCCCAGATGGCGGCGATGGAGAGGAGCGCGGTCGCCTTAAGCGTCACGGAAGAATCCCTTTTCGTCGCGGAGCTCGGGGCGGTCGACGAGTGCGCGCTGGTCTCCGAACTTTGTGTCGCGCCACTGGAGAGCGGCCTTGAGGCCGTGCTCGCGGGAGCGGGCGCCGAATTCGGCAACGCTTGGCGCCAGGTGGGCGCGGGCGTCGTTCTCGGTGGCGATACGCTGGAGGGTACGGGCGCCCATGAGCTCGAGGCCGATGTTGATGATGCGCTTGTTCGCCGAGAGCAGCTCCGTATCGATCATGGCGAGGCGGTCGGCGAGGCCCTCGACCTCCTCTTCGAGCAGGTCGAGGGGGAGGGCCTTCATGACGAGGCCGATCTTGGCGGCGTCGGCGCCGGTGACGAAATCGCCGGAGAGCATGAGCCGCTTGGCCCACTGCGGCCCGACGTTGTAGAGCCACATGTTGTTGGGGAGGGCGCCCTGGGCGCGGGCCGGCGGGAAGCCGATGAGGGTGTCATCGGCGGCGATGATCATGTCGCAGAGCAGGGCGATGTCGGTGCCGCCGGCAACGCAGTATCCGTGGATCTGGGCGATGACGGGCTTGTGCATGTCGAAGATGGCCATGCGCAGGCGCTGGCCCCGCTCCATGCGCCAGGCGTCGTCGTCGAAGGAGCGGCCCTCGCGGGTGTGGTCGTCGGGATCGCGCTCGGCGAGGGGGCGGGGGGTGAGGTCGTAGCCGGCGCTGAAGGCGCGTCCGGCGCCGCGCAGGATGACGGTGTGAACGCGGTTGTCGTTGTCGGCGTCCCAGAGCGCCTGGTTCAGCTCCTGCTGGAGCTGGATGGAAAGCGCGTTCAGCTTCTCGGGACGGTTGAGCGTGATGCGGGCTCGTCCGCGTTCGACTTCGTAGATGATGGTCTCGTAGTCCATGCGGACCTCCCGGAGGCGCCTGGTCGGCGGGTGCGTGCACGCCATTCTAGCGCTCGTTTCGGGGCGTTAGCGGCCCCTGTGGTATCGTCAGGGAACAACGGGCGCAGCGCCGGTGCTGCGAAGCGGGCGAAAGAGCCGCCGCAAGGCCCGGCGCACGAACACCAAGACGCCCCTACCGACCGCGCACGGATGCGCGGCGACGAGAGGACAGTTTCCCCCTTTGCCTTTGCGATTGTTCCGACGTACCAGCACCAAGACCGAAACAGAGACCCAGGACCGACCGACCGACACCGACCGCTCCAGCGGCGCCGCAACCGCCACGCTGGAGGCGCCCGTCTCGCGCACGAGCGAGGATGAGCGCGATCCCTCGCAGCCGCGACGGAGGCGGCGCCGCTCACGCGGCGGCCGCCGGCGCAGGCGTCCCGAAGAGACGGCGCAGTCCGTCCACGAGAACGGCTCCCGCGAGAGTGGCTCACCAGACAATGGCTCCCGGGAGACTGGCTCGCGTGCGCGACGCGAACGGTTTCCAGATGTGCATGACGACGACCTGACCGAACCGGCGGCGTTCCATGCAGTGGGCGTGCGCGGGGCGGGCCTGCGCGCGATCGACGACCTTGGGTTCGAGCAGCCGACTCCCATCCAGGAACGCTCGATGCCGCTTCTGTACGAGGGGCGCGACGTGGTGGGGCTGGCGCAGACGGGAACGGGCAAGACGCTCGCCTTCGGCGAGCCGCTGGCTCGCTCCATCGACCCCGGCCGGAACGAGGTGCAGGGGCTCATCCTGCTACCCACCCGCGAACTCTGCGACCAGGTAACCGACGTCATGGCGCACCTGGGTGACTACTACGGCTTCACGACGATCCGGCTGGTGGGCGGCAAGCCCATCAACCGCGACCTGGAGGCGCTTGAGCGGGGCGGCCACGTGATCGTGGGCACACCAGGACGCGTCATCGACCACCTGCGACGGCGGACGCTCTCGCTAAGGCGGGCCCACTTCGTGGTGCTCGACGAGGCGGACGAGATGCTCGACATCGGGTTCGCCAAGGACATCGACCAGATCCTGCGGCAGGCGCCGCTCGACCGGCAGACGGCGCTCTTCAGCGCGACGATGCCGATGAGCATCAGCCGGCTGGTGTGGCGCTACATGCGCGACTCCGAGCGGATCGAGGCCGCGCCGACGCAGTTGCAGCCGGTGGATACCGTCCGACAGCTGTACGTGGAAGTGGCCTCGCGGGACAAGTTCCACGCGCTGGAGCACCTGCACGACACGATGGACCTGGGCCGCTCGCTGATCTTCCGGCGAACGAAGGTCGGTGTGGACAAGCTAACCGCAGGTCTGCGACGCGACGGCATCCAGGCGCGCGCCATCCACGGCGACCTTCGCCAGGGCGAGCGCGACCGCGTCATGCGCGACTTCCGCAGCGGCAAGCTCGAGTGGCTGGTGGCGACGAACGTGGCCGCCCGCGGGCTCGACATTCCCGACATCGCGCACGTCGTGAACTACGACGTGCCCCAGAACGCGGAGGAGTACATCCACCGCGTGGGCCGCACGGCGCGCGCCGGCAAGGAAGGCTCGGCGATCACGTTCGTGGGCGAATGGGAGCTGGGGGAATGGGAAGCGATCGTGGAGCGCGTGGGCGACGACGCCTTGGAGCACCTCGACATTCCGACCCGCTTCGACTAGCGAAGCCCTGAGCGTCTAGCGCCTAGACGTCCTCGATGGTGATGGCGCCGCTGGGACAGATCTCCGCGGCGTCTTCGGCCGCTTCGATGTCGTCGTCGCTCTCCGGGTGCTCAATGAGGATGTCGGGCCAGCCCAGTGAATCGGCCTTGAAGATGCTGGGCTGCAGGTAGTAGCACTGCCCGGCCTTCAGACAAATCGCTCGGTCGACGACGACTTTCTTCATTGCGAAACACCTCTTGCGGGTCGGTGAAGCATAGCCGATGCGACGCTCAGGAACCGGCGACGACGGGATTGCTGAGAATCCCCGCGCCGGTGACCTCGACCTCGACGGTGTCGCCGGGGCTGAGGGCCTGGGGCCGGCCAGGAGTGCCGCTGTAGATGATGTCGCCGGGCAGGAGCGTCATGACGGCGGCGGTGTAGCGCACGATCTCGGGGACATCGAGGATGAGCTCGTCGGAGCGCCCGTGCTGGGTTTCGACGCCGTTGGCGCGGGTGCGGACCTCGATCGCGTCGTAATCGAGCCCCGTCGCGATAGCGGGGCCGAAGACACCGAAGGTGTCGGCGCCCTTGGCGCGCCACCACTGGCCGTCGTTGGCCTGCCAGTCGCGCGCGCTCACGTCGTTTCCGGCGGTGTAGCCGAAGATGCCGGCGAGGGCCTCCTCGCGGGTGGGGGCGCTGAGCTCGCGGCCAATGACGATGACGATCTCGCCCTCCGGGTCGACACGAGCGGAGGCGGCAGGAAGGCGGATGGGGTCGCCGGGGCCGGCGATGGAGGAGAGGGGCTTGAGGAAGAGCGTGGGCGGATCGGGCGCCGGCTGGCCGCCGAGGTGGCTGGCGTAGTTGAGCCCGACGCAGACGATGGAGCGGGGTTCGCAGGGGGGCAGGAGGCGCACATCGGCGAGGCCGATCGCTTCGCCGGTGCGCTCGGCGCCGTCCCAGAAGGGTTCGGCGATGACGGCGATGCGGTCGCCTTCGAGCAAACCGGCTCCGGTCGAGCCGTCGGGGCGGGCGAAGCGTACGTAGCGGTCCATGGGGCCTCCCAGTCGCGCTCCTAGAGGAGCACGAGGTTATCGCGGTGGATGACCTCTTCGCCGTAGGCGTAGCCGAGGGTCTCGGCGATGAGGTCGCTGCGAAGGCCGCGGATGCGGAGCACTTCGCTGCTGGCGTAGTTCGTAATGCCGGCCGCGACGCGCTTGCCGTCGTCGTCGCGGACCTCGATAGCCTCTCCACGCTCGAAGGCGCCCTCGACGTCCTTCACGCCGGCGGGGAGCAGGCTGCGCCCGCGCTCGCGCAGGGCGGATGCGGCGCCGCCATCGACGACGAGATGGCCGCTCACGCCGGCGTTCCCGAGGATCCAGCGCTTGCGACTCTCCAGCTGGTTGGTGGCGGGGGCGAAGCGAGTGCCGATGGCAGTCCCCTCCGCGGCGGTCAGGAGGGCATCGGGTGTGCGGCCGTTGGCGATGACGACGGCGGCCCCACCCTGCGTCGCGACGCGCGCGGCGCTGACCTTCGAGGTCATGCCGCCGCGGCCGGGGCCGTCGCCGGCGGCGTCCTCGTGGCGCTCGTCGATGGCGTCGACCTCGTCGATGAGGCGGGCGGAGGGGTCGAGGGCGGGGTCGGCAGTGTAGAGGCCGTCAACGTCGGTGAGGATGACGAGCAGGTCCGCGTCGATCAGGTTCGCGACGAAGGCGGAGAGGCTGTCGTTCTCGCCGATGCGGGAGGCGAGCACCTCGTCGAGGGCGACGGCATCGTTCTCGTTGACGACGGGGACGGCCCCGCAGTCGAGGAGGTCGCGGAGGGTGGTGCGGGCGTTCAGGTAGCCGAGGCGGTCGCTGAGGTCGCGGCGGGTGAGGAGGACCTGGGCGACGACGGTGTCGTGCCATTCGAAGAGCTCGTCCCAGCTCTGCATGAGGTGGCTCTGGCCGACGCTGGCGAGGGCCTGGCGGCTCAGCTCGGGGGCCTCGGGGCGGCGGCCGAGGACGTGGCGGCCGGCGGCCTGGGCGCCGCTGGAAACGATGGCGACCTCGCAGCCGGCTTCGCGCAGACGCGCGACCTGCCCCACGAGCCGTGACATCGCCACGAGATCGAGGCGATCGGAGCCGGCCGTGAGGAGGCTCGTGCCGAATTTGGCGACGATGCGGCGGTAGCGCATGGCTCCATGGTAGCGGCGCGGGGCGATGGCGCTACGTGGCGAAGCGCTGCGACCGCAGATCGGGGAGGCCGTACCATGCCACGCATGGCCGCCGAGGGGTCGTCCGAGGGAAGGCTTGATGGCGCACGCCAGGGGCTCGCGATCGCGGCGGCGATCGTCGCGTTCGGCTTCCTGGGGTCGCGTCTGCTGGGGGTGGTGCGCACGGCGGCGATCGCGGATGCGTTCGGCGCAAGCCCGGAGCTCGACGCCTACTGGGTGGCCTTCCGCGTTCCCGACCTGATCTTCCAGGTGCTGGCAGGGGCGACGCTGGGAAGCGCGTTCATCCCCGTGTTCACGCGGCTGTACCGGCGCGAGGGGACCGAGTCGGCGTGGAGGCTGGCGAGCAACGTCCTGACGATCGTGTTCGTCGCGACGGCGCTGCTCTGCCTGATTGCGCTGGCGCTGGCGCCGTGGCTCGTACCGCTGTTCGCGCCGGGGCTCGGCGACGACATCGGGCGCGGGGACGAGCTGACCTCGGAGGCGGTGAAGCTCACACGGATCATGCTGCTCTCGCCCCTGCTGCTCTCGGTAAGCGGGATGATCACGGGGATCCTGAACGCGCGGCAGCACTTCTTCCTGCCGGCGCTGGCGCCGTCGCTCTACAACATCGGCATCATCGTCGGGGCGCTGGCGCTGGCGGGGCGGTTCGGAGTGGAGGGGCTGGCGATCGGCGTGGTCGCGGGTTCGGCGGCCCACCTGGTCATCCAGGTTCCGGGGCTCGTACGGGAGCGGATGCGATACGGGTTCCGCCTCAACCTCGGCGACGCCCCCACGCTGGAGGTCGCGCGGCTGATGGCGCCACGCGTGCTGGGGCTGGCGGCGGCACAGGCGAACTTCGTTGTGACAACGACCTTCTTCGCCTCGAAGGTGGGGACGTCAGCGATCTCGGGGCTGACGTTCGCATGGCTGATCGCCAGCCTGCCGGTCGCGCTCTTCGGCATCGCGCTTTCGACGGCCGCCTTCCCGACGCTAGCGGAACACGAGGCGGCGGGGGACCGGCGCAGCCTCCTGGAGACGGTCTCGCGAGTGCTGCGGACGATCCTGTTCTTCTCTATACCGGCCGCGCTGGGGCTGGCGTTCCTGCGCGAACCGGCAACGATGGTGCTCCTCGAACGAGGGGCGTTCAGCGCGGGTGACACGGCGATCACCTCGGCGGCGCTGGGGTTTCTCTGCCTCAGCATCGTGCCGCAGGCCGCGATCGAGATTCACAGCCGGGGCTTCTACGCGCTCGGGGACACGCGCACGCCGGTCCTGCTGACGGTGGGGGCGGTGGTGGTAAACATCGTCCTGAGCACGATCCTCTGGGAGCGGTACGGGGTGGAGGGGCTGGCGATCTCGCTGTCGGTGGCCTCGTGGCTGGAGTGGATCTTCCTGTACTGGCTGTACGCGAGGCGGACGGGGTCGGCGGCGGATGCGTTCCGGGACCTGCACGCGATCGCGCGCATCGCCGCGGCGGCGGCGGCGATGGCGCTGTTCCTCGGGCTGGTGCTGCCGACCTTCGACGAGCCCGGGTCGGCAGCGGCGTGGGTGACGGTGTTCGCGGCCGCGATCGCAGGGCTGGCGATCTACCTGGGGGTGGCGATCCTGCTGCGCGTGGAGGAGGTCGACGAGGCGCGAACCCGCCTGCTCGCACTGCTGCGACCGCGGGAGTAGCTCAGACGTTGATCAGCTCGGTCTCGATGTCGATGACCTCGGCGTCGAGGCGCCATCCCTCTATGGCGCCGGCTATCTCCTGTAGCTGGGCGTCGGCGTGAGCGCTCTCGCTGGAGAGGCAGGCGACGGCGATGGTCGTGAGGTCGAGGGCGTCGAGGTCGCCGGCCTCGCTGACGGCGGCGTTGTAGCGATGGCGGAGCCGTTCGACGACCGACTTCACGAGGGCGCGCTTCTCCTTGCGGGAGTGGGCGACGAAGCGGAGGCGGATGCGGAGGAGGCCGAGAACCATCGGTGGAACGGCTCAGATGTCGACGGTTTCGGGGGGATCGTCCTCGGGGAGGGGCGGGAGGTCGGAGGGGCCGAGGAGGCCGAAGTGCTCGTAGAAACGGGGGGCGGGGCGGTAGAGCCGGGGGCGTCCGGGCGAGCGAGCGGTGCCGACGTTCTCGATAAGGCCACGCTGTTCGAGGTTCGCCACGATGCGGTCGGAGTTGACGCCGCGGATGGCCTCGACTTCGCCACGCGTGCAGGGCTGGCGGTACGCGACGATGGTGAGGGTCTCGAGGGCGGCTCGCGAGAGGCGCACGGCGGCTTCCTGCCCGAGGAGTTGAGAGACGTAGGGCGCGTACTCGGGGGCCGTGACGAGCTGGTAGCGCCCGCCCTCCTCCTGGAGGCGCAGCCCGCGGGCCTCGTAATCGGCTGCGAGCCGTTCGAGCCCCGTGCGGATGGAGCGCTCACCGACGCCGGTGGCGCGGGCGAGCGCAGCCGCGCCGAGCGGCTCTTCGGAGGCGAGGAGGAGGGCCTCCAGCACCCAGGGGAGCTCGTCGCGGGAGGGGCGGTCGGGAGGGGTGGGGTCGGTCATGCGGCACTCCCCACGCTGGCCGCGAGACCATCGCCCAGAGGCTCTCCGAGGGCGGCGGGCGTGATGCGACCCGCCAGGTCGTCGGCGCTCTCGGCGTAGACGGAGACGTAGTTGTCGGTGAGACCGTGCCAGCGTGGGCCCCCGGGGTTGGTGCGCAGCTCTTCCCAGAGCACGGGGCGGACCTCGCCGCTGAATCGGGCGCGGAAGGCGGCGGCGAGGTCGTCGGCGAGCGCGAGGAGGCGGGCCATGCGCTCCTTGCGCACCTCAACGGGGACCTGGTCCGGCATGACCGCGGCGGCGGTACGGGCGCGGGGGGAGTAGGGGAAGGCGTGGATGCGGGCGAAGGCGGCCTCCTCGCAGAGTGCGAGGGTGGCGGCGAAGTCGCCGTCGGTTTCGCCGGGAAAGCCCGCGATGACATCGGTGGTGACGGCAGCATCGGGGACAGCGGCGCGGATGCGGTCAAGGGCGTCCTGGTAGGCGGCAACGTCGTAGCGGCGGCGCATGCGTGCGAGGACGGGGTCGGCGCCGGACTGGAGGGCGAGGTGGAAGTGGGGCATTAGGCGGGGGTCGTCCCAGAGCGCGAGTAGTTCGGGAGTGATGTCCTGGGGTTGGAGGGAGCTGAAGCGCAGGCGGGGGGTCTCGGTGCGGGCGAGCACACCGGCAATCAGGTCGCGGGGGGTGAGGGGGTCGGGGAGGTCGCGGCCCCAGGCGCCGAGCTGCGTGCCGGTCAGCACGACCTCGCGGGCGCCGCGCGCGTGGGCAGTGGCGACATCGCGGGAAACGTCGTCGATCGAGCGCGAGACCTCGCGGCCGCGGGTTCGGGGAACGATGCAGAAGGCACAGACGTCGTTGCAGCCCTCCTGCGCCTTCACGAACGAGCGGGTGTGGAGGTTGGGGGTGGGAGCGGGGGCGGGTGGGGCGGGAGCAGGGGCAGACGCGGTCAGCGTCTCGACGAGGCGGGCGTGCTCGGCCTCGGTCGTGCCGGTGACGAAGTCAGCGCCGAGCGCCTCGACGACCTCCTCGCCAGCGGAGCGTGGATAGCAGCCAGTCACGGCAACGGGGGCGGCAGGGGAGAGGCGGCGGGCGGCGCGGATGAGGCGTCGCGACTTGCGGTCGGCGGCGTGCGTGACGGAGCAGGTGTTGACGACGACGGCGTCTGCCTCGCACATGGCATCGACGACGTCGTAGCCGGCGGCGCCGAGGCGGGCGGCGATGGACTCGCTATCGGCGAGGTTGAGCTTGCAGCCGAGGGTGAGCACGGACGCGACGGGGCGGCGGGGCATGGCGGTATGGTATCGCCACGCGGGGACAGGGGGCAGGGCGGGGCCGAAGGGGGAGGCAACACCGTGAGCGAGACGCAGCCGGAGCGGGGCAAGTCGCGGGTGACCGTGCTGGCGCTCGACCGCTGGGGGAGCGTGCTCGTGGGGGAGGCAGGTCCGCCTTCGACCCTGTTGCGTGAGGGCGAGAGCGCCGATGCAGGGGCGCTCCGCGTGTTCGAGGAGACAACGGGGGAACTGCTGGAAGAGCTGCACCTGTTTCGCGACGGAGAGGCCAGCCACCACATCTACTACTGCGACCCGGACCTCGCGATCGAGGAGCTCGATCCGCCCGCCGGAACCTCGCTGCGCTACGTAGCGCCAGTCGAGATCGAGGCGGCCGGCCTGCCGGATGAGGCCCGGACACTGCTGACGCGATTCGTAGGAAGCAGCGCCTACCGGGCGATGTTCCACTAGCGGCGCGGCTGCGCCCAACAGCACTGGCCGTACCATGGAAGACCGAAGGAGTCCTCCGTGTCGGATGTCACGATCATCATCGGCCTGCTGGCCGTTGTCGCGCTCATAGCTGCGAACGGCCTCTTTGTCGCGACCGAGTTCGCGTACGTCGCCGTGCGACGCACGCAGATCGAGCAGCTCGCGGGGCGCGGCCATGCGCGCGCGCGCCTCTTGCTGGGCTCGCTCAAGCGCCTCGATATGTGCATCGCGACGACGCAGCTGGGGGTCACCATGTCGAGCCTCGGGCTCGGCTGGGTGGGTGAGCCGGCGCTGGCGAGCCTGATCGAGCCCGGCCTTGAGGACCTGCTCGGGGACGCGTTGGGGACGGCTGCGGCCCACACGATCGCGGTGACGGTGGCGTTCATCTTCATCACGGCCGTGCTGATCGTGTTCGGGGAGCTGGCGCCCAAGCACATCGCCCTTGCCCGGGCGGAGCGCACAGCGCTCCTGGTGGCGGCTCCGATCGAGGTGTTCACGCGCATCCTGAGGCCTTTCATCTGGCTCCTGAACGGGATGGGCGTGGGCGTCGCGCGGTTGGCGGGCGTACGTCCCGTGCGGGAACGCCAGTCGACGCTCGCGCCGGAAGAGCTTGAACTCGTCATGGAGGCGAGCGCACGGGCGGGGCTGCTCTCGACGGCAGAGGTCCTGCTGGCGAGCCGAGGCCTGGAGTTCGGCGAGATCCAGGCGGACCAGATCATGGCGCCGCGCCGGGACGTTGCCGCGATCGATGCGGACTCCTCGATGGACGAGGTGCTGGCGGTCACGGGGGAGCACCCGCACCGGCGCTACCCGGTGTACGAGGGCGACCTCGACCACGTCATCGGGCTGCTGGATACGAAGGACCTGATGCGGGTTGTGCGGGAAGGCGGGGAGGACTGGCGGTCGGTTATCGGCCCCGTAGTCGCGATCCCCGAATCGGTGAGCCTCGAGGTCGCGGTCACGGAGATGCGCGCGCAGGGCGCGAACCTGGTCGTGCTCATCGATGAACACGGCGGCACGAGCGGCATCCTGAGCGGTGACGACGTGCTCGCGCGGCTGCTCGGGCAGTGGCACGCGGGAACCCGCCAGCAGGCGGGCGAGCGCGTGCGCTCGCTGCCGAACGGGAACCTGCTGCTGGACGGCCTCGCCCTGGTCTCGGACCTGGAGGACGTGGCGGAGATCGAACTTGAAGGCACCGGCGAGGACTTCGACACGGTCAGCGGCTTCGTGATGGAGCGCCTGGGGCGGATTCCCGCCGTGGGCGAGCGGTTCGAGGAAGCGGGCTTCGAGTTCCAGGTGACGGCAATGGATGGCCGGCGCGTGGCGCGCGTGGTCGCGAGGCGGGGCGTGCCCGTGGGGCGGGTCTAGCCGGGGGCGAGCGCGGGCAGGAAGCGGGCGAGGGCCGCCCTCAGGAGGCGCATCACCCCGGGCTGGGCGCGTCGCATGGCCTCGGCGATGGCGAGTCCCGCCAGCGAGACGATCGCCCCGTAGACGGCGTCGATGATGAAGTGGTTCGCCGTCACGACGATGGAGAAGAACATGAGGACGGGCCACATCACCCCTCCGAAGACGACCCAGGTGTGGTGGCGTCCGACCCAGGCGAAAGCGCCGCCGAGGAGCATCGACCAGCCGAAGTGGAGGCTGGGCACGGCCGCGTAGGGATTCACGAAGGCCTGGGCTTCCTGCGCCTGGTAGCCGACGCGGTCGAGGACGGCCATGGTGTCGATGTAGCCGGCGAAGGGTACGAGGCGGGGTGGAGCCACCGGGTAGAGCGCGTAGATGACGACGCCGATCGCGCCCGAGGCGAGGAAGGCCGTTCGCATGAGGCCGTAGGTTGAGCGGTGCCAGACCCAGAGGAAGACGGCGAGCACGATCACCAGGGGCATGTGGCCCCAGAAGTACACCCAGTTCATCGCTCGAACTGCCCAGTACTCGTCGATGATCCAGGACTGCCACTCGACCTCCCAGTAGAAGCCGAGGGCGCGTTCGAGCTCGATGAGGTCGAGACCGTTGGAGAGGGCTTCCCCGGCGCGATCGACAACGGCGCCGCGGATGAAGAAGTAGACGAGGAAGGCGATCACCACCACGACCGCTTCCTGGATGCCGGTACGCCGGGTGAAGTGCCAGAAGCGGAGGGCGTTGGCTCGCGAGAGGTCCATGCTGATGGCCATGGCGAATGGGTCGCGGCTTGCCGCCTCAGAGGGGACGGCTACACTCTCCGGTGGCGCACGCTACCAAACTTCCGGAAGAGGGCCAACGATGAAAATTTCAGTCGTCCAGGGTGACATCAGCAAGGCGGAGGCGGATGTCGTCGTCGTCAATCTATTCGAGGGCGTGACAAGCCCGGGCGGGGCCACGGGCGCCATCGACCGCGCGCTCGACGGGGCGATCAGCAAACTCATCGAACTGGGCGACATCCGGGGTAAGGCGGGGGAACGGACGACGATCCACACCTTCGGGAAGATCCCGGCGCCACGCGTGCTCGTGGCGGGCCTGGGCAAGGCGGACGACTTCGACGTCCACGCCGTGCGCAACCTCTCAGCGGAGGTGGCGCGCGCCTGCCGGAAGCCGGCGGTGAACACCGTCGCCACGGTCGTCCACGGGGCTGGCATCGGCGGGCTCGACCCGGATGCCTGCGCGCAGGCGGTTGCGGAGGGGGCGCTGCTGGGGGCCTACCAGTTCCTTCGCTACAAGACGGAGGCGGACGACGACGACAAGGCCGCGATCGGGCAGCTCACGATCGTCGAGCATGACGCCTCGAAGGTGGAGGGGATGGCGGCGGCGGCGAACCGCGGTCGCGTGATGGCCGAGGCGACGAACCTCGCGCGGGATCTCGCGAACGAACCCGCGAACAACCTGAATCCGACCGACCTCGCTGGGCGAGCGGCGGACGTGGCGAGCGCGCCCAACCTCGAGATCGAGGTGATGGAAGAAGAGGAGATGGCGGCGAAGGGCATGGGCTCGCTGCTGTCGGTGGCGCGCGGGAGCATACAGCCGGCCAAGCTGGTGCGTATCAGCTACAAGGGCCGGGGAGGCGAGGGGTACGACCTGGCGCTCGTGGGGAAGGGCATTACCTTCGACACCGGCGGGATCAGCATCAAGCCGGCGCAGGGCATGGAGGCGATGAAGGCCGACATGACGGGCGCCGCCTCGGTGATCGCGGCGATGCAGGCGCTCGCGGCGCTCGCGCCGAAGGCCGACATCCTCGCGATCGCACCCTGCACGGAGAACATGCCCGGCGGGAACGCGACCCGTCCCGGCGATGTGGTCTCGGCGATGAACGGCAAGACGATCGAGATCCTGAATACGGACGCCGAGGGGCGCCTCGTCCTCGCCGACGGGCTCTGCTACGCGCGGGAGCTGGGCGCCCGTCACCTCGTCGACGTGGCAACGCTCACGGGCGCGGTCAGCGTCGCGCTCGGCGACCAGTGCTACGGCCTGATGACGAACGACGACGCGCTGGCGAAGCGTTTCGAGGCGGCCGCCGAGGCCGCCGGCGAGCGCAGCTGGCGGTTGCCGATGTTCAAGGAGTACGGGGAGCAGCTCAAGAGCAACGTCAGCGTGGTCAAGAACATCGGGGGTCGCCAGGCGGGAAGCATCACGGCGGCGAAGTTCCTCGAGCATTTCGTCGACGACAAGCCGTGGGTGCACCTCGACATCGCCGGCGTGGACATGGCCTCGAAGGACAAGGGCTGGATCACGAAGGGCGCGAGCGGCCAGGTCGTGCGCGCCCTCGTGAACCTCGCGGTCGGCTTCGCGGACGAGTAGGGCAACGCACTTGGCCGAACTCTTCCCCCGCAGCGCCACCTACGACGAGTCGTGGGTGACGGAGAACCGCATGGGCCCCAACGTGCTCTGGCTAGCGGAGTTGCTGGCCGAGCGCATGACGCTGGAGCCGGGGATGCGAGTGATGGACCTCGGCTGTGGCAGGGGTCTGAGCTCGGTGTTCCTCGCGCGCGAGTTCGGCGTCGAAGTGTGGGCGACCGACCTCTGGATCAAGCCGACGGACAACTGGGAGCGCGTCCGGGAAGCGGGGCTGGAGGGCCAGGTGCACCCGATCTACGCGGAGGCGCACCAGCTCCCGTACGCGGAGGGCTTCTTCGACGCGATCGTGAGCCTGGACGCGTACCAGTATTTCGGGACGGCCGACCTGTACGTGCAGTACCTAGCGACCTTCCTGCGGCCGGGCGGGGAGATCGGCATCGTGTGCCCCGCGTTTCGTCGTGAGCTCGGCCCGGACGACGTACCCGACTACCTCACCGACCTCTACGGCGAGGGCGGCTTCCACGCCTTTCACACGAGCAGCTGGTGGCGCGACCACTGGCGCAAGGCCGCGGTCGTGGAGATAACGCTGGCGGACGAGCCTCCCGAGTCGGACGCGATCTGGGAGGAATTCATCCCGCACACGCGTCCCCAGGAGCAGGTGTCACTCTCGGCCGATGCGGAAGGCGAGCGCGTGCTCACGTTCGCGCGGGTGGTCGCGCGCCGATGACGGATCTCTTCCCCCGCAGCGCCGCCTACGACGAAGAGTGGGTCAACGCGAACCGCATGGGGCCGAACGTGCTCTGGCTGACGGAGTCGGTGACGGAGCGGATGACGCTTGAGCCGGGGATGCGGGTGATGGACCTCGGTTGCGGAAGAGGGCTGAGCTCGGTGTTCCTGGCGCGCGAGTTCGGCGTCGAGGTGTGGGCGACCGACCTGTGGATCAAGCCGACGGAGAACTGGGAGCGCATCCGGGAGGCGGGGCTGGAGGGACAGATCCGCCCGATCTACGCGGAAGCGCACCAGCTGCCGTATGCGGAGGGCTTCTTCGACGCGATCGTGAGCCTGGACGCCTACCACTACTTCGGCGATGCGGTTCTCTACCTGGACTACCTCGCCCGCTTCCTGCGGCCGGACGGGGAGATCGGCATTGTCTGTCCGGGCTTCCGCCGGGAGCTCGGCCCCGACGACGTGCCCGGCTACCTCACCGACTACCACGGGGCGGGCGCCTACTCGTTCCACACGCCCGACTGGTGGCGCGACCACTGGCGCAAGACGGACCTCGTCGAGGTGACGTGCGCGGACGAGCCGCCGGAGTCGAACGCCATCTGGGAAGAGTTCATCCCGCACACTCTGGACGAGGAGCAGGCGGCGATCAGGGACGACGCCGCGGGGGAACGGCTGCTAACGTTCGCGCGGGTGGTGGCGCGTAAGCGGTAGCGGGGCCAGTGACGGGGCGGGGCGCGGTCCTCTAGGATTCCGCCATGGCTGATTACCAGGACATCCTCACCGAAAAGCGGGACCGCCACGCGATCATCACCCTCAACCGGCCGGAGAAGATGAACGCGCTGAGCCACAACCTTCGCGCCGAGGTATTCGACGCGATGAAGCAGTTCGAGCTCGACGAGAGCGTGAAGGTCATCATCCTGCGGGGCTCGGGCCGGGCCTTCAGCGCGGGGTACGACCTCTCGGGGACGCCGCCGGATGAGCACAGTTATGTCGATACCCGCAGCGGACTCCCCGGTGTCGGGCCGATCCATCCGGGCCAGGGCCAGTGGCCGCAGCACCTGCTGAGCGGGTACTGGCAAATCTGGGACCTGACGAAGCCGGTCATTGCGCAGGTCCACGGGTATTGCCTGGCAGGAGGGACCGAGCTGGCGACGATGTGCGACCTGATGTTTATCGCCGAGGACGCGATCATCGGGTACCCGCCGGTGCGGGCGATGACGAGCGTCGACATCATCTACCACCCCTGGCACATGCATCAGAAGAAGGCGCGGGAACTGCTCTACACGGGCGACAGCCTCACCGGGCTGGAGGCGGTGGAGGTGGGCTGGGCGAACCGGGCGATGCCAGTCGAGGACCTCTGCGAGACGACGGAGGCGTTCGCCGAGCGCATCGCCAACATCGACTCGCCCATGCTGCAGATGACGAAGCGCCAGGTAAACCGCGTCTACGAGATCATGGGGATTCGCACCTCAATGGCGGTGGGCGCCGACATCCAGGCGCTCAGCTCCGTGCGTCCCGGGGGCGGGGAGTTCGGCCGCATTTCGCGGGAGAAGGGGCTGAAGGCCGCCCTTGACTGGCGCGACGGCCCCTTCGAGGACTACGGGAAGGCGCCTCCGGGCACGGCCCGACCAAGCGCCGCGACCTGGTGAGCGACGCGCCCGGCGACGCGAACTCCGAGGCGTTCGCGCGGCACTTCGCCGAGCACCCGCTGCACCGGGCGCTGGGCGTGCGGCTGGAGGAGCGGCGGGAGGACTTCGCGCGCATCTCGATCGCGCCGAGCGCGGTCACGCAGGGGGGCGTGGCGGGCGGGCTGCACGGGGGCATCCTCGCGGCGCTGGTCGACATCGTGATGCTGGCGGCACTCTCGACGGTGCAGCGCCCGGGGCAGGAGCCGGCGGGCACGGCCGACCTCAACATCACCTACCTGCGGCCGGCGCTCGGAGCGCGCATCTACGCGGAGGGGACCGTGGTGAAGCGGGGCCGGCAGCTGGCGATGATCGAGGTCAGCATCCTCGACGAGCAGGACCGGCTCTGTGCCAAGGGGCGGACGCTCTACGCCTTCCGGGGCGGCTAGCTCTCCTCCGCCTCTGCCGCGGCCTCCACTTCGAGGTCGGCGAAGACGGTGCGCACGAGCTCGTACATGCGGGTGGCGATCCGTACGCCGAGGGCGATGTCCTCGGTGCCTTCGAGGCCGTTCTGGGCGACGGCGTGGACGATGCGCCCGGTGCGGAAGCAGACGACCGTCTCGACGAGGCGGCCGATCTCCGTCGTGGGCTGCCCGACGATGAAGCCCTCGGCGCCATCCCCGATGTCGGCGACCCAGAAGTCGGTGTAGTCGGTGACGGTTCGCTCGTTGATGAGGCTGCCGCAGTAGAGGCTCATCGAGTCCTCGGCGGATTCGACATCGGCGTAGAGCGTGGACTGGATAGTGATGAGCGCGGGTCCGCCGAGGTGGGTGAAGGGCTCCTCCCAGGAGAACTCGCGCACGGCGCCGAGGATGCGCCCACGCGCTTCGAGCTGGTTCACCTTGCCGCGGAGGTTTTCGACATCGAAGAGCTGCGCCCAATCGCCGTTGTCGAAGGTGTTCGTGTTCTCGTTTTCCATGGCGAGGGGCAGGTCTTCAAGGTCCAGGAGCATGTCTTCCAGCGGGTAGGCGTCATCGGGGAGGTTCGTGGCGAACTCCTCCTCGTCACCAGCGCAGGCAGCGAGAAACACGAGCCCAAGAGCCGCGAGGAAGGGAAAGAGCGTCAGCCGAAGTGAGGCGCGTCGCACGTGGAGGCCTCATCGTACCGGAGAGCGGGGGTGGCGGCTGCGGCGCGGGGAGGCCACGATGGGGTCTCGGTAAAGGGGATGGTGCGTGACAGGGTTCATAGCGGCAGCGCTCGTGTTGATCGCGGTAGGGATCGTCGTGGGGGCGGTCGTGTTTCGCTGGCGACGGGCAATCGAGGCGCTGCGCGTGCTGCGCCGCATCGGGTGGGCCTACGTGATCGCAATCGTCTTGCTGGCGGTCATCTACGTCGTGCGGGACGGCGGGCTCTGAAGCCATGCGCGTCCTCGTGGCGCCCCAAGAGTTCAAGGAAAGCCTGACGGCAGAGGAGGCGGCCGCGGCCATCGCCCGCGGCATCGCCGCCGCGCGGCCGGACTGGACGATTGAGGAGCTGCCGCTTTCGGACGGGGGTCCGGGCTTCCTGGCGGCGCTCGCGCGGGCCACGGGCGGGCAGGAGCGGGTCGTGGCGACCCACAACGCCCTCGGACGGGCGCGGACGGCCCACGTACTGGACATTGCGGAGACGGGAACGTGTGCGGTCGAGGCGGCGATGGCGAACGGCCTCGCGCTGATCGATCGGCAGGGGCGGGACGCGCTGCGGGCCAGCACCGAGGGTGTCGGGGAGCTGGTCGGCGCCGCGCTCCAGGGCGGGCCCAGGCGGGTCGTGGTGGGGGTGGGTGGCAGCGCGACGAGCGACGGGGGCTCGGGGATGGCGCGGGCGCTGGGGGCGCGTTTCCGCGACGGGGCCGGGCGCGACCTGGCGCCAGGGGCGGCCCCACTCGCCGAACTGGCGCGCATCGACTGGTCGCCGCCGGAGCCGCTCGCGGGGGTGGAGGTGCTCGTGGCGACGGACGTCACGAACCCGCTGGTGGGGCCGCAGGGGGCGGCGGCGGTATTCGGACCGCAGAAGGGGGCTTCGCCGGACGACGTGGAGGTAATCGAGGCGGCGCTGCAGCGCTATGCGGCGGTCGTCGAGCGTTCGCTGGGGGTCGCAATCGCGGAGGTGCCGGGCGCCGGGGCGGCGGGGGGATTGGGCGGGGGACTGGTGGCGTTCCTAGGGGGGCGCATCATGAGCGGCTTCGACGTGGTGGCGGAGGCGGTGGGGCTCGAGGAACGCCTGCGGCGGGCGGATATCGTCGTGACGGGGGAAGGGAGCTACGACGGGCAGTCGGAGCAGGGGAAGACGGTGGGGCGGCTGCGGCAACTCTCGTCGGAGGCCGACACGCGCTGTGTCGTGCTGGCGGGGCGGGCGGCGGCAGTTGCGGCGGGGGAAGTGCTCACGCTGGCCGAGGTCGAGCCGGACACCGAAGCGTCGATGCGGAACGCGGCGGCGCTGGTGGAGGAACTGGCGGCGCGCTGGGCGCGCTCAGCCGCCGTCTGAAGCGCGGTCGAGGGTACGGCGCGCCTGTCGGGCGCGGGGCGCATCGACGACCATCCCGTCGCGGCGTGCGACCCAGGCGCCCTCGTCACGCGACTCGTAAGCCTCAATGTCGGCGCGGGCGCGTTTCACGACGGTGTCAGTCGGACTGAAGACGTCGTTGGCGACCGTGACGAGGCGGGCGTCGTCGACGACCGCTCCGGCGAAGCCGTAGTTGGCCATGTCGCGCAGTTCGAGCGAGCTGCCATCGATGAGCGCGGCCGTTTCGTGGGCGGCGGCGGCCGCGACTACGCTGCCGCGCGCGTAGGCGAGGCGAGGGCCGCTCTCTTCGTAGCGAGCGCCGATATCGCGGGCGAACGGCTCGGAGGCCAGCACGAGGCCGGCGGTGCGGGGAGCGGCGGCGAGGCTCTCGGCGGCGCGCAGGAGGCCGCGGGCCGTATCGATGACGGGGAAGAGGGCGACCTGCCCCGGTTCGATGTCGCGGGTGTGCTCGAACTCGCGCAGGATGACCGCGGTGTCGCGCACGTCCTGGGGCTCGGTGCAGTGGGGCAGGAGGATGGCGGCCAGCCTGGGGCCGGTGATGGCGTCGAGGTCGCCGCGGGTGAGCTGCGTACGCGGGTGGTTCACGGCAACAAGGGGGGTCTTGCCCGCTTCCGCGACGCGCTCGATGGCTTCGGCGGCCCCGGCTCGCAAGTCCTCTATGGGCTGCGTCTCATCGGTGAGCGAGAGCAGGATGGCGTCGGCGTCTGCTTCCAGGGCGGCGTCCAGGGAGTCGCCGGGGCGGGCGCGAAGAATGCTCCGAAGCCGCATCTAGACGCCGCCAGCCACGCTACGGTCGAGGGTGGCGATGTGCAGGTCGCCGCGCAAACCCATCACGCCCTGCAGATGATCGAGGGAGTGGCGGTAGACGACCTCGGCGATCCACTGGCAGGTCACCGGGCCCCAGTGGCCATCGTCGCGCAGGCGGAGCCAGGAGGTGTCGTCGAGCTCGCGGAAGACGTCGAACTCCTCGTCGCGCACGCGGCCGAGCTGCTTCATGAGGTCCCCGAGGGGGACGCCGGCTTCGTAGCGCTCATCGCGCCAGACGCGGCGGCTGTAGTCGGCGGGTTCGAGCATTTCGGGGATGGCGGCCCAGCGGAGGAGGGGCAGGTAGACGTGCTCCTCCATGTCGACCAGGTGGGAAACCTGCTCGTGGATGGACCATTCCTCGGGGTCGGGGGTCCAGTGGTGGTGGTCACCGGGAAGGTCGCGCACCGCCCAGACGAGGTCGGCGGTGGTGGCGCGGAGCCGGGCGACCAGCTGTGTGCGGTATTCCGCAGTAAGGCTCACGCCTCATGAGTATAGCCACGGATGCGCAGTGGACCAGTGGGCGAGGCCCTAGACGAGCTCGAGGGGCTCGCCTTCAAAGGTGCGGGAGCCGCGGCGCAGCTCGATGAGCTCACCGACTTTGACCACGCAGTCCCCCACCGGGACGTCCTGAACACCACAGACGTTGCAGGCGCCGTGGTGGCAGTCGCCGACGGTGTGTTCGCGGAAGACGTCGCGCCACTGGCCGCGCAGGTAGCTCTTGTTGACGCCGCTGGCGACGTGGTCCCAAGGAAGGGGGGCGAAGGTGTCCCACTCCTCGTGCGCGAACCAGTCCGCATCGACGCCGGCCGCGGCGAAGGCGTCGTCCCAGAGCTCGGGGCGGAAGTGCTCGCTCCAGGCATCGAAGGTAGCGCCGGCGCGCCAGGCGTGCTCGACGGCCTCGGCGACGCGGCGGTCACCGCGGCTGAGGACGACCTCGATGCGGCTGTCGGCGGGATCGTTCCAGCTGAAGTCGACACCGGCGGCGCGGCAGCCATCCTTGAGCAAGCGGTGTTTGGGGGTGAGCTCCTCGGCTGTGTCCTGGCGGGCCCACTGGAAGGGCGTGTGCGCCTTGGGCACATGGTTGCTGGTGCTGACGCGCACGCGCGCGCGCTTGCCGGCGTGCTCGCGGCCGATCTCTTTCACATGGCGGCCGAGATCGACGATGCCCTCGACGTCGTCGAGGGTCTCGGAGGGGAGGCCGACCATGAAGTACATCTTGACGCTGGTCCAGCCGCGGGCGAAAGCGTTGGAGGCGGCGCCATAGAGGTCGTCCTCGCTGACGAGCTTGTTGATGGCGTTGCGGAGTCGCTGGCTGCCGGCCTCGGGGGCGAGCGTGAGGGTGTGCTTCTTGCCCTTGGCGATGGCGTTGGCGACATCGACGGAGAAGCTGTCGACGCGCGTGCTGGGGAGGGAGATCTTGAGGTCGGGGAAGGTGGACGTGAGGGATTCGACCATCGGCACGATGCGGCTGTGGTCGGTGGTGCTGAGGGAGAGCAGGGAAAGCTCCTCGTAACCGGTGTTGGCGAGGAGCTGGCGGGTCGCCTCGACGACCTCCTCGGGGCTGCGCTCGCGGGTGGGGCGGTAGATCATCCCGGCCTGGCAGAAGCGGCAACCCTGCGTACAGCCGCGCTGGATCTCAACGGCGGCGCGGTCGTGGACGGTCTGGAGGAAGGGAACGATCGGCTTCGTGAGGGCGGCGGGGAGCGCCTCGACAACGCGGCGCTGGACGACGGGCGGGGCGGCCGGGTCGATGGGTTCGAGGGCGGCGAAGTGGCCGAGCTCGTCGTAGCGCGCCTCGTAAAAGGCGGGCACGTAGACGCCGGGCATTGCGAGCAGGTCGCGGAGGCGGGCGGAGCGGGGAGCGCGGTCGCGCTTCCAGGCGCGCACGAGGTCGGCGAGCTCGCCGATAGCATCTTCGCCCTCACCGAGGACGAAAGCGTCGACGTAGGGGGCGAGTGGTTCCGGGTTGAAGGCGCAGCTGCCGCCAGCAACGATGATGGGGTCGTCCTCGCCGCGATCGCTGGAGCGGGGGGCAATTCCCGCGAGGTCGAGCATGTTGAGAATGTTCGTGTAGGTCAGCTCGTACTGGAGGGTGAAGCCGAGGATGTCGAAGTCGCGCAGGGGGTGTCGGGTCTCGAGGCTCCAGAGGGGCGCGCCCTCGCGGCGCATCTCCGCCTCCATGTCGGGCCAGGGTGCAAAGGCGCGTTCGCAGACAACGTCGTCCTGGCGGTTGAGGAGGTCGTAGAGGATGCCGAGGCCCATGTTCGACATGCCGATGTCGTAGGCGTCGGGGTAGGCGAGGGCGATGCGGACGCGAGCGGCGTCCCAGTCCTTCGTGACGGAGTTCCACTCGCCGCCGGTGTAGCGACCCGGCTTCGTGACACGGGCAAGCAGGTGGTCGATCGCGACTGTCATCGTTCCTCATGCGGCGGGTGAGCCGCGCCACTCACATGGTAGCGGGCGTCGGTGTAGTGTGCGGCCATGCAGGTCGACGCCGTGGTGGTCGCAGCCGGGCGCTCGACGCGCTTCGGGGAGGGGGACAAGCTGCTGGTCGACCTGAACGGGCGGCCGTTGATCGCGTGGTCGCTGGGCGCCCTGGCGGCTGCCGAGTCAATCGGGCGGGTCGCGATTGTAGGGCGGGACGAGCTGCTCGGAGCGCTCGAGGCAATCGGGCAGGAGGTACTGGGGGACGGGCTGGCGGCGGTGGTGGCGGGCGGCGCGCGGCGGCGGGACAGCGTGGAGGCGGGGTTGCGGGCGGTCACGAGCGACTACGTCGCCATCCACGACGGGGCGCGGCCTCTGGTAACGCCGGCGCTTATCGATGCGTGCGTGGCAGAGGCGGAGCGGGCGGCGGGGGCGATCCTGGTGGAGCCGGTGACAGACACGATCAAGGAGGTGGAGGGGGCGACGATCGTGGCGAGCCCCGACCGGGGACGTCTACGGGCGGCCCAGACCCCTCAGGTGGTACGTCGCGAGGCGTGGCTGGAGGCCGCGGCACTCTCCGAGGGGGACGAGACGGACGACGCGGCCATGCTGGCGCGAGCCGGGCTGGAGGTGCGGGTGGTCGAGGGCGATCCAGCGAACCTGAAAGTGACCCGGCCAATCGACCTGACGCTGGCGCGGGCGCTGCTGGCGGAGCGGGGGGAGGGCTGATGCGAGTTGGTATCGGGGAGGACCTGCACCGCGTCGCGGAAGGGGGTCCGCTCATGCTGGGCGGAGTGGCGATCGAGGGGGCAGTCGGGCTAGCCGGGCACAGCGATGCTGACGTGCTCCTACACGCGATCACGGACGCGGTGCTGGGGGCGGCGGGGAAGGGCGACCTCGGCGCGCACTTTCCCAGCTCGGACGATCGCTGGGCGGGGGCGGACAGCAGCCTGTTCCTGACGGAAGCGCTGCGCATAGCGAGGGAAGACGGGTGGACGCTCGCGAACATCGACGCGACCGTGCGGGCGGAGCGGCCGCGCCTGGCCGGTCACCTGGCGGCGATACGCGAGAGCGTCGCGCGGATCGTGGGGGTGGACGCATCGAAGGTGAACGTGAAGGCGAAGAGCGGGGAGGGGCTGGACGCGGTGGGGCGCGGTGAGGCGATCGGGGCGACGGCGGTGGCGTTGCTCGAAGCGGCGCCGTAGCTCGCGCTACGACGCCGCCCCAGGCAGGTCCTAGTCGGAGTCGCTATCGCCAGCGAAGGACGGCAGCGCGTCGGAGTCCGGATCCTGGACTGCGACGGCAGCGCCGGCCTCGCTCTCGGCGAGCATGCGCTCCAGCTCGGCTTCCTCATCGAACTCGAGGGACTCCGGCAGGTCGAGCTCGGGGACGAACTCGCGACGGGGCACCTCGATCTCCGCGCGGGCGGGGATGAGCTTGCCGATAATGACGTTCTCCTTGAGACCGACGAGCTTGTCGATCTTGCCTTCGACGGCGGCGTTCGTGAGGACGCGCGTCGTCTCCTGGAAGGAGGCGGCGGCGAGCCACGAGCTCGTGTTGAGCGACGCCTTGGTGACGCCGAGGAGGACGGGCTGGGCGGTGGCGGGATCGCCACCCTCGGCCACGACCCTCGCGACGATCTCCTCGAACTCGCGCCGGTCGATGAGGTCGCCAGGAAGCAGGCCGGTGTCGCCGGGGTGGTCGACGCGCACGCGGCGCAGCATCTGGCGGGTGATGACCTCGATGTGCTTGTCGTTGATGTTCACACCCTGGGAGCGATAAACCTTCTGCACCTCGTCGACCATGTAGCGGCGAACGGCGTCGCGGCCCTGAATGGAGAGGATGTGCTGGGGGTTCTTCGCGCCCTCGGTGATCTGGGCCCCCGCCTCGATCGCCTCGCCCGAACTGACCAGCAGGCGGGCGGCGGCGGGAATGGCGTACTCGCGGTCCTCGCGGTCCTCGAAGACGACCTGGAGGGTCTTGCGGCCCTTCTTCCGCACGATGCCGGGGATGCGCGAGAGGAGCTCGGTCGAGACCTCAGCGCCCTCTTCGGCGTCGTCCTTCTTGTCCTCTTCGGGCACGGCGGCGAGAACGCTCCCGGCCACGACGTGGTCGCCCTCGGCGACCTGCGCCTTCGCGCCTGTGGGGATGGCGTACTCCTCGACGATGGTATCGACGTTGGAGACGCGCACGAGGCGCTGGCCGCCGTCCTCGAGGACCTCCACGACGCCGTCGATCTCGCTGATGATGGCCTCGCCCTTGGGGGCACGGGCCTCGAACAGCTCCTCGACGCGGGGGAGACCGCTGGTGATGTCGGTCGTGCCGGCAACGCCGCCGGTGTGGAAGGTGCGCATGGTGAGCTGGGTGCCCGGCTCGCCGATGGACTGGGCGGCGATGATGCCGACCGCCGTGCGTGGCCGCACGAGCTCGCCGCGGGCGAGGTCGCGCCCGTAGCAGAGCTGGCAGATGCCGCGCTCGGACTCGCAGGACATGGGCGTGCGCACGTAGACGCGCGCCACCTCGAGCGCCTCGAGGCGCTCGGCGGCGGCCTCGTCGATCTCCTCGTTGCGGTCGACGATAATCTCGCCGGTGGCTTCATCGGTCACGGGCGCGGCAGCGTAGCGGCCGACGATGCGGTCGCGGAAGTCCTCCATCGTCTCGCGCTCATCGCGCCGCTCGATCCAGAGACCAGTGGGCACATCGCAGTCGCGGTCGCCGATGATGACGTCCTGGGAGACATCGATCAGGCGGCGGGTGAGGTAGCCGGAGTCCGCGGTGCGGAGGGCGGTATCGGCGAGACCCTTGCGGGCGCCGTGGGTGGAGATGAAGTACTCCAGCACCGTCAGTCCCTCGCGGAAGGAGGCGCGGATGGGTTCGGCGATGATCTGGCCGTGGGGGTCGGCCATGAGGCCGCGCATGCCCGCCATCTGCCGGATCTGGGTGATGTTGCCCTTCGTGCCCGAGCTGGCCATGTAGTTGAGGGAGCCGTACTCGGAGAGGCTTTCGGCGATGTCGTTCTCGATGCGGCGAGTGGTCTCGGTCCACACCTCGACAGCGCCCTGGTAGCGCTCCTCCTCGGTGATGAGGCCCATCTGGTACTGCTCCTCGAGGTCGGCAACTTCCTGGTCGGCCTCGGCAATGAGCTCCTTCTTGTGGTGGGGCACCACGATCTCGTGGATGGCGATGGTGACGCCGCTCTGCGTGGCGAAGCGGAAGCCGACCTCCTTGATACGGTCGACGACCTCGGCGGTGGCCTCGCTGCCGAGCTCGCGGTAGACGAGCGCGACGAGCCGCCGCAGGGCGGGGCGGTCCATCGTGTAGTTCTGGAAGGGGAGGTCCTCCGGGAGCACCTCGTTGAAGATGATGCGCCCGATGGTCGTCTCCAGCAGCCGCGGCTCGTCCAGCGCGGCGGCGGGGCCGCCGCCATCCTCACTGTCGGCGCTATCGGCTGAAGGCTTGTCAGTCCGCACCTTGATGGGGGCACGCAGGTCGACGGTGCCGAGGTCGAAGGCGAGCTTGGCCTCGTCGAAGGACGCGTAGATGCCCCGGGCAGGGGCGCCGTTGGCCTCGACGAAGGCGCCACGGGCGCCCTCGCTGACCTCGGTCATGTAGTACGAGCCGAGGACCATGTCGAGGGTGGGGGTGACGGTGGGGTCGCCGCTGGCCGGAGACAGCAGGTTCTTGGTGGAAAGCAGGATCTGCCTGGCCTCGGCCACGGCCTCGCGGCTGAGGGGCACGTGGACGGCCATCTGGTCGCCGTCGAAGTCCGCGTTGAAGGCAGCGCAGACGAGCGGGTGGAGCTGAACCGCCGAACCCTCGATGAGCACCGGCTGGAAGGCCTGGATGCCGAGCCGGTGGAGGGTAGGCGCGCGGTTGAGCAGCACCGGGCGATCGGTGATGACCTCGTCGAGCACGTCCCAGACCTCGGGGCGGGCGCGCTCGACGATGCGCTTGGCGCTCTTGATGTTGTGGGCGAGTCCCTTCGCCACAAGCGAGTGCATGACGAACGGCTTGAAGAGCTCGAGCGCCATCTTCTTGGGCAGGCCGCACTGGTGCAGCTTGAGCTCGGGGCCGACCACGATGACCGAGCGGCCCGAGTAGTCGACACGCTTGCCAAGCAGATTCTGGCGGAAGCGCCCCTGCTTGCCCTTGAGCATGTCGCTGAGGCTCTTCAGCTTGTGGTTCCCGCTACCGCTGACGGCGCGCCCGCGGCGGCCGTTGTCGACGAGGCTGTCGACGGCCTCCTGCAGCATGCGCTTCTCGTTGCGGATGATGATCTCGGGGGCGCCGAGGTCGAGCAGCCGCTTCAGGCGGTTGTTGCGATTGATGACGCGGCGGTAGAGGTCGTTCAGGTCGCTGGTGGCGAAGCGGCCGCCATCGAGCTGGACCATGGGGCGCAGCTCGGGCGGAAGCACGGGCAGGACTTCGAAGATCATCCAGTCGGGCTTGTTGCCTGACTCGATGAGGTCCTCGACGACCTGGAGGCGCTTGGTCGCCTTCTTGCGGCGCTGGCCGCTGGCGGAAGCGAGCTCGGTCTTGAGCTTGGCACGGAGGGCGTCGAGGTCGAGCCGCTCGAGGACGCTGAGGACAGCCTCGGCGCCCATGGCCGCCTTGAAGACGTGGCCGAACATGTCGGACAGCTCGCGGTAGCGGGTCTCGGTGAGCAGCTCGATGCGGTCGCTGCGAACCGGGTCGACGATGTCCTCAAGGTCGTTGAGGCGCTCCTGGAACTGCTCCTCGGTCTCCTTGCGGATCTCGGCGGCGCGCTCCTGGATGGGGTTGAGCTCGTCGTAGACGAGCGCCTTGGCCTCTTCCATGGCGCTCTCGACCACAGCCTTCTCGGCGGCGATGAGCTTCTTCGTCTCCTTGTCGAAGGCGGTGAGCTTCTTGCGGCCCTCGCGCTCGAGCTTGTTGCGGGCGGTCTTGGTCATCTTGTCGCCGGTGGCGACGATGACCTCGCCCTGGAAGACGTAGTCGCGCTCCGTAAGCTCGCCGATGATCTCGTTGGCGGCCTCGACGTTGCGCGCAGCCTCGGCCTCGATGGCGTCGCGGGTGGCGGCACGCTCCTCTTCGAGCTTCGCAACCTGCTCATCGCGCTTGGCCTCGAGCTCTTCCTGGGCTGCCACGAGCTGCAGCTCGAGGCGCTCACGCTCGGGGGTAATGTCGGCGAGGCGGTCGTCGATGGCGCGAGCGAGCTCCTTCTGGAGGTTCTCGATCTCGAAGTCGCGGTGGGTGTCGTCGACCGACGTGATCATGTACTGGGCGAAGTAGAGGACGCGCTCGAGGTTCCGCGGGGAGATGTCGAGCAGCAGGCCGAGCTTCGAGGGCGTGCCCTTGACGAACCAGATGTGGCTGACGGGGCTGGCCAGCTCGACGTGGCCCATGCGCTCGCGCCGCACCTTGGCCCGCGCGACCTCGACGCCGCACTTGTCGCAGATGATGCCCTTGTAACGGACGCGCTTGTACTTGCCGCAGTAGCACTCGAAGTCCTTCGTGGGACCGAAGATCTTCTCGCAGAAGAGGCCGTCCTTCTCCGGCTTCAGCGTGCGGTAGTTGATGGTCTCCGGCTTGGTGACCTCACCGTAGGACCAGGAGCGAATCTGGGAGGGGCTGGCGAGCCCGATGCGGACCTGGTTGAAGTCATTGACTTCGAGCATTGAAGAGATCCTCCGATTCGAATCCGGAAAGGTTGATGCCGAGCTCGGGCAGCTCTCCGGCCGTCTCCTCGGTGAAGGAGACACTGCCCGAATCGTTGGAGACGTCGATGGAGAGGCCGAGGCTCTGGAGCTCCTTGACGAGCACCTTGAAAGACTCGGGGACGCCCGGTTCGAGGACGTCCTCGCCCTTGACGATGGCCTCGTACGTCTTGACGCGCCCGACGACATCGTCGGACTTCACGGTGAGGAGTTCCTGGAGGATGTGGGCGGCGCCGTAGGCCTCAAGTGCCCAGACCTCCATCTCGCCGAAGCGCTGGCCGCCGAACTGCGCCTTGCCGCCCAGCGGCTGCTGGGTGATGAGGGAGTAGGGGCCCGTGCTGCGGGCGTGGATCTTGTCCTCAACCAGGTGGATGAGCTTGAGCATGTAGATGTAGCCGACGGTGACGGGCTGGTCGAACGGCTCGCCACTGCGGCCGTCGTAGAGGGTGGTCTTGCCGAAGAGAGGCGGCACCGCGCCGGTCTCGGCGAAGATGCGCTGGGTCTCTTCCTCAAGGGCCTCGATGGTGGCGGACTTCCTCGGCTTGGCGCCGGCCTGCTTGAGCCAGATCTCGAGGCAGGCGCGCTTGGCGGCGCCCTTCTCGGGCTGCTCGAAGATGGGGCCGGCGTCGTAGCCGTGTTCCTTCAGCCACTCGGCGGCGACGGGCTCGTCGAAACCGTAGTCGCGCGGGTCGATGTAGTAGACGGCGCCGCTCTCGGCAGCCATCCAGGCACGGGCCAGCGAGTCGTCGAGGTCGCCGTCGTCGGCGCCATCGAAGACGGGGGTGCTGGCGCGGAAGCCGAGCGCCCTGGCGGCCCAGCCGAGGTGCGTCTCGAGCACCTGGCCGATGTTCATGCGGCTGGGGACGCCGATGGGGTTGAGGATGATGTCGACGGGGGTGCCGTCGGGGAGGTAGGGCAGGTCCTCGCGGGGGAGGATGCGGCTGATGACGCCCTTGTTGCCGTGCCGCCCGGCCATCTTGTCGCCCTCGGCAATCTTGCGGCGCTGGGCAGTGCTGACGCGCACGAGCTTGTTGACCCCGGCGGGCAGGCCCTCGTGGTCCTCGCGGCTGAAGACGCGGACATCGATGACCTTGCCGCGCTCACCGTGGGGGAGGCGCAGGCTGGTGTCCTTCACCTCGCGAGCCTTCTCGCCAAAGATGGCACGGAGGAGCTTCTCCTCGGCGGTCAACTCGGTCTCGCCCTTGGGCGTGATCTTGCCGACGAGGATGTCGCCCTCGCGGACCTCGGCGCCGATACGGATGATGCCTTCCTCATCGAGGTTGGCGAGCGCTTCCTCACCCACGTTGGGGATGTCGCGCGTGATCTCCTCGGCGCCGAGCTTGGTGTCGCGCGCCTCGATCTCGTGCTTCTCGATGTGGATAGAGGTGAACTTGTCCTCGCGGACGAGGTTCTCGCTGATGATGATGGCGTCCTCGAAGTTGTAGCCCTCCCAGCTCATGAACGCGCAGAGCACGTTCTGGCCGAGGGCGAGCTCGCCGCCCTGGGTGCTGGAGCTATCGACGAGGGGCTGGTTCTCCTGGACGCGCTCGCCGCGGAAGACGAGCGGGCGCTGGTTGAGGCAGGTGCCCTGGTTGGAGCGCTGGAACTTGATGAGGGGGATGCGCTGGGTGCCGAGGTTCTCGTCGTCGTAGCGAACGATGACCTGGGTCCCGGAGGCCTCGATGACCTCGCCGTCGCCCTCGGCGACGAGGACGTGGCCGCTGTCGATGGCGGTCCGGCCCTCCATGCCCGTGCCCACGAGCGGGGCCTCGGGGCGGACGAGGGGGACGGCCTGGCGCTGCATGTTCGAGCCCATGAGGGCGCGGTTCGCGTCGTCGTGCT